>JADLHF010000065.1 GCA_020848935.1 Acetobacteraceae bacterium | reverse complement strand
GCACTCGTCCCCCCCGCCGTCTTCACCGTGATCGGCCCGAACGCCCCATCGCTCAATGGAACCGTCAAGTTGACAGTGCCATTCGCCTCGTAAAGCGGGCCGCCCTCATACACGTTCGGGCCGGTGCCGATCGCCGTGTCCTTCACCACGGTGGAGCCGAACATGTATTCGGTGTTGTTCGCCTCGATGAATCCCAGCCCGGTCAGCGTGACATTGACCGTTGTCCCGTCGCCCGACACCGAGGTCACGTCCACCGAATTCACAACCGGCACGATCTGCAACGGGAAGGTGCCGTCGTCGAAGTTCACCGGCGGATCGGTGCCCACCTGCGAGAACACCACCACGTCGCCGGTCAAGGCATTCAGCGGAATGTTGAAATAGGCACGGCCAAGGGCGGCATCGGCCTTGGACACCGTCAGCGTCTGCGTCCCTGTCGTGCCGTTGCTGTCGATCGTGGAGATCGTCATGCGCGCGGTGAGCGGGTCGAACGGCACGGTGATGCCGATCTGCTGACCGGGATTGGCCGATGGCGCGGTCGGAACTTCGGCGACGCCGAGCGCTGCCTTCACGTCGCTGGCCGGGCGGATGGTGAAGTTGCGCACCAGCGCCGAGGTGGTTGCGTTCCCGGCGGCATCGGCCACCGCGCCCGCGCCCAGGGTGAAGCGGTAATCGCCGGGCAGCAGCGTGCTCAGCGGCGCCACCGACAGCACGTGGTTCACCGCGCGGGTGTCCAGCTTCACCGGCACCACCACATCATCCGCGGTGCCGAACGTCGCGTCGGCGCCCGGGCGGACAATGGAGATGGCGCCGGCATTGATGGTGGTCGGGTTGATCGCCTCATCGAACACCACATCGATGGTGCGCAGGAAGAAGCGCTTGGCCGCCTCGGCGAGGTTCACCGAGTTGACCGCGGGCGGGAAGGTGTCCGGCACCACATCCAGCTTCACGGCATCGGACAGGGTCACGTTGCCGCCGGTATCCGTGGCGCGGAGCTGCACCGTCATCGCGGTGCCACCGTCCTTGATGGTCGGCACGGCGGCGAACAGGTCGAACGGGAAGGAGGGGTCGTTGGTCACGACCTTGCCGTTGACCAGCAGCTCGACGTTGCGCACCTGCACGTCGTCGGTCACCGTCGGCACGATATGCAGGCTGCGGCCTTCCAGCACCTGGGTCCCGGGCGCCACCGGGTCGGCATCGATCGCATCGACGTTGATGCTGACGCTGGGGGCAATGCCCTTGGTGTCGAACGCCCGGTAGTTGACCACCTGCAGGCCGCCGCTGCCGTCGGCCACGAAGGCCACGCCGTTGGCGATGCTGACGTCGCGCGCCAGGTCCGGCAGCAGGAACCGCTGGATGAAGGCACCGGTGTTCTGCGGGTTGGAGACATCGACCAGGTCGAGCCCCTTGAAGCCGCCGAACACGAAGTTGATGCCGCCGGCGAGCAGGCCCAGGCCGCTGCCGTTCAGCGCCATCGAAGTGCCGGCCAGGGAATTGTCGTCCACATCCGAGAGCAGGGCCGGCGCATCGAGATTGCTGACGTCCACCGTCAGGAATCCGCCGGTCCCGCCCGTGCTGGCAGCGACATAGGCAACCCCGTTGCCCACCGTCATGCGCGCGCCGCCGGCCGGCAAGGTGACGCTGCCGCGCAGGCCCAGCTGGTCGTCGATCACCGACAGCGTGCGTACAACGTGCTGGCTGTCCAGCGTGTACACGCCGTCCACCCCGACCACCACGTCCACCACCGTACTGCCGCCCAGCTCCAGCGTCTGGCGCAGGTCTCCGGTGGCCACGTCCACCACCAGCAGCTTGGTGCCGGAGGCGACGAAGGCCGAGCCATCGCGCACCGCAACCGCGGCCACCGGGTCGGCATAGCTCTCGGTGTGCATCAGCACCGGGGCCGACGGGTTGGCGACATTGACGAAGTGCAGCCCGGCGCTGCCGGCGGCCAGCAGCGCGATGCCGCGCGTGTCGTCCACCGTCACCTTGGTGCTGGTGCCGCCAAGGTCGAGCTCGGCCAGCACCGCCGGCTTGCCGAACTTGGACACGTCCACCACCGCCAGGCCGAAATTGCCGGTCGCGACGTACGCGGTGAGCTTGGTCGGATCGCTCGTCGAGCCGCTGACGGTGACCGACTCCGCCGATCCCTTCAGCGCCGCCGCCGAGACCACGCCCACCGGCAGGCCGAGGCCACCCAGAACATCCAGCCCCTGGCGGATCTCGGTGTAGTCGTCCAGCCCGTCCTTGTCGGTATCGCGGCTCAGAGCATTCGAGCCGATGGCGAATTCCACGTCATCTGGTAGCCCGTCGAAATCGCGGTCGGGCGCCATGCTTGCGCCGAACACCAGGCTGGCGGTGAGGTCCACGCCCTTGCCGGACGCCGCGGTGTGGCCGTAGTCGCGCGCCACCAGCCCGGTGGCGGGATCGAACACCGTCATCTGGTAGTCGCGATCGTTGGGCAGGAAGAAGGTGAAGAAGCCCTTGTCGTCGCTGACCGCGTTCAGCGGCGGCGGGTTGAACGGGTCGGAGACCTGGATTCCGACATAGTCGTTGCCCCAGGATGCCGTCGGGATCTTGGTGACGCCGGTTCCAACGGCACCCAGGCGCAGCACGCCCTGGCTCGGATCATTGGTGGCCACCTCGATCACGGCGCGCTGCAGCCCCAGCTGGCTGGGGTTGAACTGGATGCCGAACGACATGCTCTGGCCCAAGGCCAGCGACACCGGGGTGGTGGCCAGATCGGCCGGCACGCCCAGCAGCGTGAATTCGGCCGCCCCCTCGATCAGGCCGATCGAGGAGATCTCCAGCGGCGTGGCGCCGGTGTTGGTGATGGTGAAGACATTGTTCAGCGCCTTCGCCGCCGCCCCGACCAGCATGCCGCCGAAATTGTTGTTGCCCGCCGAGACGGCGGCCTGTGCCGTGGCGGCAATGCCCTTGCCGGCCAGGCTCACCGTATAGGTCGGGGTGCCGGCCGCGTTGGACTTGATCACCAGCGAATCCCCCGCCGCGCCAACCGCGCTCGGGTCGAAGGCGAGGGTCAGCGTCGTGCTCTCAAGCTGCGCCAGCGACGTGCCCTTCACCCCGGCGGAGACGATGGTGAATCCCTTGGCCCCGCTGGCCAGGCTGATGTCGTCCAGCGTCAGCGGATCGATGCCGTTGTTGGTGATGACCAGATCGACCGTGCCGGTGGCGCCCCCTGCCCCATCGGCGGACACGCTGCCGAACGCGACGATTCCGCCATTGAACAGATCCGCCCCGCCCGTGGCCACGCCGATGCCGGGGAACGTGTCGAGGTTGAAGCCCTCGCGCACGCCCTTGACCGACCCGGGCAGGTTGAAGTTGTCGCGGTACAGCTTGGCCCCCGCGGTGATCGGCGTCGAACCGTCGGGCTGGATGCCCAGCGCCGCCTTGAGCAACGCGATGTTGGTCGCCGCGAAGGTCAGGTCGCCATCGGCATCGTTGCCCGAGCGCATGATGTCGTTCGGCGGATCAACCGGGGGCGAGCCCTTGCCCTTGATGTTCACGTAGGCGTCGTTGAGGCCGAAGGTGTGCGCCAGTTCGTGGCTGACCGTGTTGGCGACGAACTGCGCAAAGGTCGCGCCGCTGGTCCACGACGTGTTGATCGCCACGCCGAACTGGCCGGAATTCTGGGCCTTGAAATTCAATCCCTCGGCCACCGCATATTCCAGCGCCGACTGGCTGATCGACCCCTTGCCCGCCCCATCGCGCAGCGCGTAGGCGCCCTTCAGGTAACCGGTCAGGCGGTCGAAATCGGCGAAGCCATAGACCAGCGACCCGCTGAAGAACGTGTCCTGCCACGACATGGTGACATCGGCGCCGGCATTGTCGGCAACAACCTTGTATTGCGCCATGCCCTTGTAGTCATCGGCGACGGCCGCCATCACCGCGGCCGTCTGCTTGTCCAGCATGTCGCTGTACTGCTTGGCGGTATAGGCGGTTCCCGGCAGGAAGGCCTTGAACTCCGTCAGGAAGGACGCACCGACCGCGGCAAGCTGGCTGGCCTTGTCCGCGATGGTGATGGTCACGTCGTCCGCCGTGCCCAGCTTGCCGTCCTTGCCGGCCAGCGTCAGGTTCTTCACCCCGCCGCCGTAGTCATAGAAGATCTTCGTGGTGTCGTCCGCGGTGCCGAAGGTCTTGTCCTTGCCGGCGTCGGTGACGTTGAAGGTGTTCTTCAGAACCCGATCGAGTTCCGCACGGTAGCCCTTGGTATCAACGCTGATCGTGGTCGGCGCCGTGCCGGTGCCGATCGCGGTGATGGTGCCGACCGAAAGGGGCCCCTTGCTGTCGCTGACCGTCACCTTGAAGTCCGAGGTCTGGTCCACCCCCGCCTTGCTCGGGTCGAACTTGCCGGTCAGGGTGGTCGTGCCGCTGAAACTGCCCGCCGCGGTGAACGGCGCGGCGCCGCCCTCGAAGGTGGTGTTCACCGAGTTCGGCAGGAACAGGTCAACCGTATTGGTCCGCACCACACCATCGGTGTTGGTGCGGAAGAAGGCCATCGTGCTGCCCGTCATGCTCTTGGCCATGTCGTAATGCACGACATCGACCCAGCGGTCCTGGTAATAGGTGTAGTTGTCGCGGGTGCGCGTGCCGTTCGACTTCTGCTCGACCACGGTGATCTTGATCTGGGCGCCGTAGAGCTGGTCACGCAGCAGGTCGGCAAAACCCTGGACCGAACCGAACATCTCGGCATAGGTCTTGGCGCTGAAGTTGAACGTCTTGGTCACCCCGGTGCCGGGCGACAGGGTGAAGGCCTGGCTGGCCAGCTCCACGCCGCCCGCCGTCTTCTTGGCAAACGTCGCCAACGGGCCGTCGATGGCAATGGTGACGTTGATGAACGGCTGCTGCGGGTCGTTGTTCTGGTGCGGCGGCACCTCGCAGCCCGGAATCGGCGGCAGGTCGGGAACGCTCGGGTTCTTCGGCGGCGCCGTCCAGGTGAAGCCCGGGAAGCTGCTCGCCGCGGCGCTGCCGGTCATCAGCGACAACGCCACCGGCGGATGATCGGTCACCACCTCGCTGGGGTCGTCCGGCGGTGGCGCCGGCGGCGGGCCGCCGGCCGGATTGCAGCCGCCCGGCGGGGTCACCCCGTGCCACCCCGGCGCGCGCACCCCGCCGCCTTCGTCGGACACCACGCTCAGCCCGTCCTCAGACACCGTGGCGGTGCCGTTGATCACCAGCATGCCGGTGGTGTGGTCGAAGCTGAGGATGTTCAGCTTGGTGCCGGGCGCGGCACCGAACACGTTCGGAAACGAAATGGTCGCCGGCGTGGCGAACGTCGCCACGCCCGGGGCCTGGATGGTGATGTCGAAGGTGTGCTGCAGCACGCCCGGCGGCAGCATGTCGCGCACCAGTTCCGGCGGCACCGTGCCGATACCCACCTCGGCATTGGCCAGCGGCTTGCCGTCGGCGCCGATCACGCTGCCGGGATCCACCGTCAGCTTCAGCGCGCTGCGCTGCGAATCCGTCAGGTTCGGCGCCGAATTCGCGTCCACGCCCACCGTGGTCGGCGCGCTGTCACTCACCACCGAGAAGATCGTCGTCTGCACCCGCGGCAGATAGGCCTCCAGCCGCCCGGCATTGGCCAGCCGCTCGGCCTCCGAGCCCATGCTGTCCATGATGGTGTTCACCTCGCCGGGCTTCAGCGTGGCGTCCATCACCATTTCCGGCCAGAACACACCGGTCGGCGCATTGGTCGCGGTCCGCCCGTCGATCGCGACCTTCACATTGCCCGCGGGCAGGTCGGTCAGTTCGAACAGCCCGTCGGCATCGGTGAAGACGAAGCGGTCTTCCTGGCCCAGGATATAGACCTTGGCGTGGGCAATCGGGTTCAGGAACACGTCGTCGGCGGTGTGGATGACGCCGTCCGGCCCGCGGCGCATGTCGTCATAGGTCATCGGCAACAGGTCGTCGCCGGGATCGACGACACGGCCGCGCAGGATCGTGCCAGCCACCGTGGTCAGGCTGACGGTGGTGAAGCGCGCCGTGCGCTCGCCGCCGGCCACCCCGTCGCCGTCGGCGTCGAGGAAGGCGCCATCCGCCGCGGCGCGGATTCGCGCGCCATCGACATGCACGGTGATCTGGGCGCCGCCCGGCATCGGCGCATCCAGGAACAGCCACGCGTAGCTGCCATCCTGTGCCGGAACGATGGTGGCGCCCAGCCTGGTGCCGTCCGCCGCCGTGGCATAGAAGCTCTCGGAGGTCAGCGATTCCGGCTTCACCGCCCGGCTGAACCGCACCTCGGGCCGCTGCGTGCTGCCCACATTGGTGGTGCCGTCGAACGGGGTCAGCGAGGTGACGCTGAACGGCACCAGTGCGGCCAGCGTCACCGTGCGCGTCAGCGTGGCGGTGTTCCCGGCGGCGTCGGTCGCGGTCAGGTTCAGCGTATGGGCGCCGATATCCAGGTTGCCCAGGTTCATCGCCGCATCGAAGCCGCCCTTGCCGCTCTCGAAGCTGACGGTGGCCGCCTTGCCGCCATCGAAGCTGTAGGTCAGGTTGCTCAAGGTCGAGCCGGTCGGATCGGCGGTGCCGGTCAGGCGCGTTGCCGCCGAAATCGTGTCGCCCTCGGCAATGCTGGTCAGGCTCACGGCCGGCAGCCGGGTGTCCAGCCGGAACTGGCGCAGCACGGTCTTGCCGTCATTGCCGGCCGCGTCGCGGGCCGAGATGCTGATCGCGTGCAGCCCGTCCGCCGTGCCGTCCAGCGCGAAGGCCGTGGTGATGGAGTAGCCGCCCTCGCTGTCCAGCGTCAGCGGCTGCGCGGCACCGCCATCGATGCTGTAGCTTGCCGCGGCCACGCCGGACAGGTTGTCCAGCACCTGGCCGGTCAGGGTCACATTGGACTTCGCGGCACCCGGCAGGATCGCCGCGATCACCGCCGGGCCCTGGGTATCCTGCGACAGGTTGAACCGCGCCAGCACGGCCGCGGCCACCTCGCTGCCGATCGTCAGGCCCGCCTGGTTGGCCGGCTCGGTATGGATGCCGCCATAGATGCGGCTGCGCCCGGATTCGGCGGCGGCCTGGGTGAAGGAGGTGAAATCGCGCGTCACCCCCGGCAGCGTCACCGATGTCGTGGAAAACGCCACGTCGCCGAATGCCGCCGTCAGTACCCCGGCCGCGGCACCACTGAACGTCGAGTGGCCCGAGACATAGTCGGGATGCGGCGGGGTGATCAGCAGCGGGCTCCAGGCCGCGTCCTTGTCGGTGGCGTCGTTGCCGTCGATGTCGGCATTGTGGATCGCGTCGATCGGCCGCCAGGTGGTGTAGGTGTACTTGGTGTTCCAGCACGCAACCGCGGCATCGGCCAGCGCCACGTTCAACTGCGCGAACAGCCGCACATTGGCCGCCAGCGAGTTGCCCTGCGCCACGGCCACCTGCTGGGCAATCTGGTTCCAGTGTCCGGGCGGGGTGTAGCTGCCGGCCCCATCGCCCCAGAACTGCGCCTGTTCGGTCTGGTCCGCCGTGCGGGTGCTGCCGGTGGCCCCGCCCAGCGCCTTCACGTCGTTCAGCGCCGCGGCGTACTCGACACTGGTCAGGTCGGGCGGCGGCGGCGCCAGGAACTGGTCCGGGCTGGACAGCGCGAACGGCTCGACCTCGGCGAACTGCGCATCCTGCGCCACGTCGTACATCGGCGCCGTCGGGCGCCACTGGCCGGGGATCGTGCTGCCGGTGAACTCCACGTAGTTGTCCGAACCGTCACCGGCGCGGATCGCCAGCACCGCCTGGCCCACCTTCAGGCCGATCGCCAGCGCGTTGGTGCGCGCCTCGCCCGCCGGCACCGCCGCGGTGGCCGCCGCCAGCGCCGCATCCAGGTCGGCCCGCGCGCCGGGGAACAGCGCGTACAGCACGGTATGCGCGGCCTTCGCCAGCGCCAGCTCGGTGTCCACCGCGCCGCTGACGTTGAACGACACCAGGAAGCCCGCGCTGCCCTCGATCGCCGCCAGCGTGTCGAACTGCGCCAGCCCCATCATCGCCATGGCCCGCGCGGCCAGCGGCGGGTGCATCGCCGAACTCCGCACCGCCTCCAGCGCCACGCCGTTCCAGGTCAGCGCGGCGTCCGTCGTCACCGTCCCGGACCGGTTGATCGTGATCGCGGTGCTCGCCGTGTTGCCGGCCAGGTCCGAAATGGTGACCTTCAGGACGTTGTCGCCAGCGGCCAACGCGACGTCGGCGAACTGGAAGCCGCCATTGGCCGCCGCCAGCGCGGTGGCGCTGCCCAGCGTCGCCACCGCCGCACCCTCGCTCACCCCAACCAGGCTCACCCGTGCCGCGGCGGTGATGTTGTCGCCCAGCGTGCCGGTATCCGAACTGCCGCTCAGCCCGAACGACATCAGCTTCGGCGCCGTCACGTCATAGGTGAAGGCCACGTCGCGCGTGGTGGTCACGCCGTTCTTGTCCTGCGCGGACAGATGCAGGACATGCGCCCCCTCGGCGAGCGCGCCGCCGGCCAGGCTGTCGATCTGCGCCTTGCCCAGGCTGAAGCTGCCGTCGCCCGCCAGCGAAATGGCCGTGGCCGGCGCACCGTCCAGCGCGCCCATCAGCGCCACCACCCCGGCATCGGCGATCACCTTGCCGGCCACCGCGTAATCCATCGAGATGCCGTCGCTCGCGGACGAGCCGGTGTCGTTGCTCAGCGCCGCGGCGATCTGGGTGTTGCTGTAGTTGAAGTTCAGGTCGAGGCTGCGCGCATTGCCGCGCGCATCCACCGCCAGCAGGTGCAGCACATGCGGCCCCTCGGACAGCGTGCCGCCAGCCAGCGCCGCCATGTCGCCGGCCGACAGCGTGAAGCTGCCGTCGGCCTGCAACTGCCCCAGCAGGTCGACAAAGCCGCTCGCCGCCGTGCCGTCCAACCCGCCGCGCAGCACCGCGATGCCGCCGGCGTCGCTGGCCACGCCCGACACCGACGGATCGGCGGTGATGCCGTCGGCCGCACTCGGCCCGGTATCGTTGCTCAAAGCCGCCGCAAGGCTGGGCGGCGTGTCGTCCACCGTCACGGTGGTCAGGCGCCGCGGCGCGGTGGCGGGGGTGAAGGCCTTGCCGCCGGCGAAGAAGCTCGGCGGCAGCACGCCGGTGACGATCCGGCTGGTGCTGTCGATCCGCCCGCCAACCAACAGGGTCTGGATGCGGCTGGCGGCGCCGCCGATGATGCGGTCGTCGCCGTCGTCGTACGTGCCGTTCCCCGGATCGACACCGACATACACGCGCGCGCCGATCATCGCGCCGGCCACGCGAAGCTGGCCGAGATATCCGGCGGCGAAGCTGTCGGCATCGGCGTCGGCGCCGCCGGGCCTGCCGTCGGCACCCAGGTCGGCGCCGACCAGCAGCCGCCCGCCGGTGAAATTGCCGCCGATCGCGATCACGCCAAGCGACGCCGTGGCCAGCGTGCCGGAGAAGGTGCCGGCGGTCTGCACCACGCCAACCTCGCCCGTCACGTCGCCGGTCCAGCCGGCATTGATGGCGCGCGCACCGATGCTGCCGACATCGCCGGCCACCTGCCACACGCCGCCCGTCAGCGCACCGCCAGCCAGCACGCTGCCCAGCGCCTGGCCAAGCCCGGTGATGTTGAGGTCGAGGTTGAGCTGCCCGGTGCTGGTGAAGCTGCCCAGCGACGGCGCGTCGATGCCGTTGGCGACCGGGCCGGTGCTCAACCAGGTGTCGACCGCAATACTGCCGATCGCGGCGCTGCTGGACAGCACCATGTCGCGCACGTTGCCCAGCACGATGGTCTGCACCGCGCCGCCAAGGCTGAAGGCCGAAACCGGATCCGTGGTGGCGGCGCTGAAGCTGTCGAGCGGGCCGCCCACCGTCACACCCTCCAGCGCCACCCGGCCGTCGCCGCCGACGCCGGTGATGCTGAAGCTGCTGGTGGCGTCGGTGCCGGTGATGGTCAGCGTCGGCAGGGCCGCGCCCTGGATGAACTGCCACTGGCCGGGGCCGGTCAGCGTGGCGGCGACCTTGGTGCCATCGGCATCGACGAAATCCGCCGCCCCGGTGGAACTGGCCAGAACCGTGCCGATCGGCGCGCCGCTCAGCAGCAGCCGCGGCTCATAGGATTCGAACAGGACCGGCGCGGCCTGGACCGCCGACGGCTTCGCGGGGGCCATGTCCGCCCGCTCGGCGCCATGCACACGCGCGGCACCGCCCGCCGCCGCGCGCTTTGCCTGCTGGCGGCGATCGCGCCACTTCGCGCGGCGGCCGTGCCGATTGAGGTTCCCGGCGTCCCCGCCGCGCGTGTCGGGTCCAAACGGCCAAGGCATGGCAATGCTCCATCACTGGAATAGCCGCGAAGCATGGGGCGAAGCCCACAGTCCGACGATACTCCGGCCCGCCATTGCGAGCCGTCAACCGAAACCCCCCGGGCAGAGGCATAGGACCAGACGAAAGCCGCGCCCCTTCTCCACCCACGACCCCGTTACTTTCGCATCATAATGGTGCGCGTCACAATGGCCACGTCGTCCGCCGCGGCGCCGCCAGGTCGCATTCACGATGGCCCGCGCCCGCAGGCATCGGCCTCACCGGCGAAACATCTGCGCAGACGCGGCGTCAGCGCCCTGCTGCGGGTGCGAAGCGCACGGTGCAACGGATTCCGGCCGGAAGCGAATGGTCCGGATTCGCCAGGCGCAGCCGCACGCCGAATGTGCCGGAGGCAGCATCCATGACGGAGTCCACCACCGCAACAGTCGCCTGCAACCGGCCCGCAACCGGCGTCTCCGGCACCACTTCGCCCACCATGCCGGGCCGCAACTGGCCATGGAACGCCGCCGGCACGAACACCTCCACGCGCAGCGGGTCGATCTGCGCCAGGCTCAACACCGGCGACTGGTCGTTGCGGTATTCGCCGGGCCGCAGCAGCCGCTCCATCACCACCCCGTCGATCGGGCTGACCAGGGCACGCTGCTGCAGCAGCGCCTCGGCCTGCACCACTTCCAGTTGCGCAATCTCGTGGTTCAGCACGGCCAGCTTCAGCTGGTTCTCCGCCACGCGCATATCCGCCTCGGCCTCCTCGCTGGTGTTGCGCGACACCAGGTTGCCGGTGGCAAGCTGGCTCGCGCGGCCGGATTTGCGCTGCAGATAGGCCAGCCGTGCCTGGCTGGCGGCGATGTCGTGGTCGTTGGTCGCCCGCGCCCGTGCCAGCGCCAGGTTGGCGCGCTCCACCTCGTCGGACAGCGTGCCCAGCATCTGCCCCTTGCGCACCATGTCGCCGCGATCCACGTCCAGCCGCGTGATCAGCCCGGTGGCCTGGCTGGCCAGCTTGATCACCTGCTGCGGCTCGATCACGCAATCGAAGCTGCGCTCGGTGACCGGCTGCGCCGTGGCGGGCAGGGCCCATGCCGCCGCCAAGGCCAGGCCGGCCGCGCTCAGCACATGCATCATGCCTCCACCCATGCCACCCAGCCTGCGCCAGCACGGGCGGCGGCGGCAAGCCCGGTTTCCGCTTTGTGCCGGCGGCGCACTGGTCCAATATCGCAGGGCGGCACCTGAACCAAATGGTGGCGCATCACCATCCGAAGGACCAGATGGCGGAGACGACCCCGACTCCCCAGGCCGGCGCTTCCCTGGCCCCGCGCGCCGGCATGGCGCCGCAAGGCGACCGTGCCGCCGAACGGCGGGCCGCGCTATGGGCCGTGCTGCACGACGACAATGCCCCCCAGGCCGACTATTTCGCCGCCTGGCTCACGCTGCAATGCGAGGCGCTGCCGGGCGCCACCGGTGGATTGCTGCTGCTGCGCACGGCCGAGGGCGCCAGCCACGCCCAGGCATCATGGCCCGTGGGTGCCCCGTCTGCGGCACGCGACCTCGCCGACCTCACGCGGCTGGGCGAGCGGGCGCTGGCCGAGGCGCGGCTGGTGGTGGCATGGGGGCGGATGGCCGCCGATGCCGCCGGCACCGCCGGTGCACCGGCAACGATGGCCCTGTTCATCGCCCAGCCGCTGGGGCCCGACGGCGCGCCCCATGCCGCCGTCGCAGTGGCGCTTGCGGTGCCGGGCGGCATCGCGCGGGCCGACCCGGAGGCGACCGGGGCGCAGTTGCGCGCCGCCTCGGGCTGGCTCGACGCCTGGCGCTGGCGCCAGCCGCTGGCCGCGGCGCGCACCCGCATGGCCATCGCCGCCGCGGCCCTCGATATCCTGGCTGCCACCGGCGAGCACAGGGGCCTGGCGGCAAGTGCGATGGCGTTGGTGAACACCCTGGCGGCCCGGCTCGGTTGCGACCGCGCCAGCCTGGGCATCGCCGGGCGCCGCGGCGTGGAGCTGCGGGCCGTATCGCATGCCGCCGAGTTCCAGGAGGGCGGGCGCATCGCCGATTCGATCGAGGATGCGATGGACGAGGCGCTGACCCAGAACTGCACCATCGCCCTGCCGCCCGGGGCAGCGGATGGCCCGCGACAGGTCAGCGTGGCGCACCGGGTGCTGGCGGTGGCCGCCGGCGGCCAGGGCGGCGTGGCCTCCGTGGTGCTGCCCGGACCCGGCGGCCGGCCGGCGGCGGTGCTGACGCTGGAGCGTCATGCGGGACCGTTCGGCGCCGACGACCTGCATCTGGCCGAGACGGTGGCGGCATTGACCGGCCCGGTGATCGGGCTGCACGCCGCCGAGCGGCGCTGGGTCAGCGGGCGGCTGCGCGACATGGCCGGCACGGCATTGCGCGCCGTGTTCGGCCCGGGCAAGCCGGCGCTGAAGCTGGCCGTCGCCCTGGCGCTGGCATTGCTCGCCACCCTGGCATTGGTGCAGGGCGAATACCGCGTCACCGCCCGCGCCGTGGTGGAGGGCGAGGTGCAGCGCGCCGCCGTGGCACCGTTCGACGGCTTCATCCGCAGCGCCGCGGTGCGTGCCGGCGACACGGTGAAAGCCGGCGCGGTGCTGGCCACGCTGGACGATCGCGACCTGGTGCTGGACCGCCGCAAATGGACCGCCGAGCGCGACAAGCTGGCGCAGAAGTACCGCGAGGCGCTGGCCAAGGGGGAGCGCAGCACCATGGCGGTGCTCGCCGCCCAGGTGGCGCAGGCCGAGGCCGAACTCGCCCTTGCCGAGGAAAAGCTCGCCCGCAGCCGCATCGTGGCGCCCTTCGATGCCATCGTGGTCAGCGGCGATCTGCGCCAGATGCTGGGCTCGCCGATCGAGCGCGGCAAGGTGCTGTTCGAACTGGCGCCGCTGCATGCCTGGCGCCTGGTGGTGCAGGCCGACGAGCGCGAGGTGCGCTGGCTGGCGGAAGGCCAGGTCGGGCTGGTGGCGCTGGCCAGCATGCCGACGGCGCGGCTGCCGGTGACGGTCTCCCGCATCACCCCGGTGGCGGTGGCCGAGGATGGGCGCAACTTCTTCCGGGTGGAGGCGCAGATCACGCCCCCCGCGGATGCGCCGCTGCGGCCGGGGATGGAGGGCATCGCCAAGATCGACACTGGTCCTCAGCGGCTGCTGTGGATCTGGAGCCACGCGGTGATCGACTGGCTGCGCCTGTTCGCCTGGCACTGGCTGCCCTGAGGCCGCGATGGCGGAGGCCGAACCCTTCCTGTCCGCCTCCTGGTACCGGGTGCGCCACCTGCGCCTGCAACTGCGCGAGCACGCGCTGGTGCGGCTGCATCGCTATCGCGGCGCGCCGTGGTACGTGATCACCGACCAGCTCTCCGGCCGGGTCCACCGCCTGGCGCCGCCGGCCTGGGCGCTGGTGGCGGCGATGGACGGCACGCGCACCGTGGACGAGGTGTGGCGCGCGTGCAGCGCGGAATCCGGCGGTGCCGCCGGGGGCGAGGCGGCGCTGGGCCAGGACCAGGTGATCGCCCTGCTCGGCCAGCTGCACGCCGCCGACCTGCTGCAGGGCGATGCGCCACCGGATACCGCGGAGCTGTTCGAGCGCCATGTGAAACGCTCGCGCCAGAAGCTGGTGCAGAACCTGCTGAACCCGATGGCGCTGCGCATCCGCCTGTGGAACCCCGACCGCTTCCTGACCCGGCTGCTGCCCTGGGTGGGGCCGCTGTTCGGGCGCTGGGGGCTGGCGCTGTGGCTGGCGCTGATGGTGCCTGCCCTGGTGCTGGTGGCGGAGCATTGGCCCGACTTGACCGCCAACCTCGGCGATCGGGTGCTGGCCGAGGGCAACCTGGCGCTGCTCGCCGTGGTGCTGCCGGCGATCAAGCTGCTGCATGAGCTGGGCCACGGCTTCGCGGTGCGGCGGCGCGGGGGCGCGGTGCACGACATGGGGGTGATGTTCCTGGTGCTGCTGCCGCTGCCCTATGTCGATGCCTCGGCGTCCTCCGGCTTCCGCTCGCGCTGGGACCGCGTGGCGGTGGGGGCGGCGGGGATGATGGTGGAGCTGGCGGTGGCGGCGCTGGCGACCTTCGTCTGGGTGTCGGTGGAACCCGGCTTCGCCCGCGCGGTGGCGTTCAACGTGATGCTGGCCGCCGGCGTCACCACCCTGCTGTTCAATGCCAATCCGCTGCTGCGCTACGATGGCTACTACATCCTGTCCGACCTGATCGAGATCCCCAACCTGGCGCGCCGGGCCACGCAGTATTGGGGGCAATTGATCGAAACCCACCTGTTCGCCACCCCGCCCGCCCAGGCCCACCCCGATACCCCAGGCGAGCGCGCTTGGTTCCTGTTCTACGCGCCGGCGGCCTTCGTCTATCGCCAGGTGGTGATGGTGGGCATCGCGCTGTTCCTGGCCGCCGAGTACTTCACCCTGGGCGTGGCGCTGGCGGCCTGGACGCTGGTCACCGGGGTGGTGCTGCCGCTGGCCAAGGCGGTGCGCCATGTGGTGGCCAGCCCCCGGCTGCGGCGGCACCGGGTGCGGGCGGTGGCGATCACGACGGGCTTCGTGCTGGCGCTGGGCGGGCTGGTGCTGCTGGTGCCGGCGCCGCTGCATACCTCGGCACAAGGGGTGATCTGGCTGCCGGAAGCCGCGATCGTGCGCGCCGGCGCCGATGGGGTGGTGACGCGGCTGCTGGCCAGGCCCGGCGCGACGCTGGCCCCCGGCGACGCGGTGAGCGAGAGCGAGGACCCGTTCCTGCGCTCGCGCATCGCCCGGCTGGCGGGCCGGGTGGCGGAGCTGGAAGCCCGCCTGCCCGCCGAGCGCTTCACCAACCGGGTGGAGGCGGCGGTCACCGAGACCGAACTGGCGCAGGCGCGGGCCGAGCTGGCGCGCGCGATGACGCGCAAGGAGGGATTGGTGGCGCGCAGCCGGGCCGGCGGCGTGCTGGCGCTGGCGCGGCCGGCCGACCTGCCCGGCCGGTTCCTGCGCGAGGGCGACGTGATCGGCTATGCCCTGCCGCCGGCCGGCGAAGGGCAGCGCATCGTGCGGGCGGCGATCGGCCAGGACGACATCGACCTGGTGCGCACCAAGCTGCGCGGCGTGCGGGTGAAGCTGGCCGGGCACCTGGACACCGCGCTGGTGGCGCGGCTGGTGCGCGAGGTGCCGGGCGGGCGCGACGAATTGCCCAGCAAGGCGCTGGCCGTCGGCGGCGGCGGGCCGTTCGCCACCGACCCGCGCGACCAGGGCGGCACGCGGGCGCTGTCGCGGGTGTTCCAGGTGGACCTCGCGCTGCCGCGCGATGCGCCGGCCGAGGCGTTCGGCGCGCGGGCCTATGTGCGCTTCGACCATGCGTGGGAGCCGCTGGGCCGGCAGCTGTGGCGCCGGCTGCGGCAGTTGCTGCTGTCGCGGTTGCAGACATGAGGCGCGCGGCACGGCGGCGCGACGGGGCGACCTTCGCCGTGGGCACGCCCTATCCCGAGCAGGCCGACCCGAAATGGAACCGGGTGGATGCCGCTTTGACCGGGGCGTGGACCGGGCTGTCGCGGCGGGTGCTTGGGCCGGCCATGCGCTGGCGGCTGCGGCGGTTCGCCGGGCTGGTGGGCGCGCAGGGCGGCGCGCTGGCGGACCTGGACGATGCCGGGCTGCGGGTGCGGGCCGATGCGTTGCGCGCGCCGCTGGTGCGCCATGGCATGCGCGCGGAGCTGGCCGCCGAGGCCTTCGCCCTGGCGCGCGAGGCGAGCCGGCGGGTGCTCGGCCTGCGCCATCACGACGTGCAGGTGATGGGCGGGGCGGCGATGCTGCGCGGGGCCCTGGCCGAGATGGAGACCGGCGAGGGCAAGACGATCACCGCGCTGCTGCCCTCGGTCGCCTTCGCCCTGGCCGGGCGGCCGGTGCATGTGGTGACCGTCAACGACTACCTCGCCGCGCGCGATGCTGAGCAGTTGCGCCCGGTGCTGGCCGCGCTGGGCATCAGCACCGGGCTGGTGGTGCTGGACGATCCGCCGGCGGAGCATCGTGCCGCCTATGCCGCCGATGTCACCTACTGCACCAACAAGGACCTGGTGTTCGACTACCTGCGCGATCGCATGGCGCTGGGGGCGCGGCGGGCGCGGGGGCGGCGGCTGGTGGATGGGCTGATGGGCGGGCAGCCGGCGCCGCTGCTGCTGCGCGGGCTGCACGTGGCGATCGTGGACGAAGCCGACAGCGTGCTGATCGACGAGGCGCGCACGCCCTTGATCCTGTCCGGCGGCGACGGGGCGGCGGAGGAGCCGGAGCTTTACGCCGAGGCGCTGGCGCTGGTGGGCGGGCTGGAGGCGGGGCTCGATTACCGGATGATCCCGGCCGAACGGTCGCTGCACCTGACCCCGCGCGGGCGGGGGCGGCTGGCCGCGCTGGCCGAGGGGCGCGGCGGGCTGTGGGCGGTGCGGCGCGCACGGGAGGAACTGGCCGAGCAGGCCCTGTCGGCGCAGCACTGGTACCATCGCGGGGCGCAATACGTGGTGGCCGAGGGCAAGGTGCAGATCGTCGATGAATTCACCGGGCGGATCATGCCCGACCGTTCCTGGGAACGCGGGCTGCACCAGATGGTGGAGGCCAAGGAGGCGGTGGAGATCACCGGGCGGCGGCGCACCCTGTCGCGCATCACCTACCAGCGCTTCTTCCGCCGCTACTTCCACCTGTGCGGCATGACCGGCACGGCGGCCGAGGTGGCCGGCGAACTGCGCTGGGTGTTCGGGCTGCGCGTGGCGCGGGTGGCCACGCATCATCCGTTGCGACGGCGCAATACTGGCGTGCGGGTGGTGGCCGATGCCGAGGCGAAATGGGCCGCGGTGGTGCGCGAGGTCGCCGCCGTGGTGGCCCAGCGTCGCGCCGTGCTGGTGGGCACCCGCTCGGTCGCGGCATCCCAGCTCCTGGGCGAGCGGCTGGCGGCGGCGGGGCTGGCGGCCGAAGTCCTGAACGCCGAACGCCATGCCGAGGAAGCCGGGATCGTGGCGCAGGCCGGCGGGGCGGGCCGGATCACGGTGGCGACCAACATGGCCGGGCGCGGCACCGACATCAAGCTGGACCCCGCCGTGCGCGACGCCGGCGGGCTGCACGTGATCCTGACCGAGTTCCATGAAAGCCCGCGCATCGACCGGCAGCTGTTCGGCCGCGGCGGGCGGCAGGGCGACCCCGGCAGCTACGTGGCGATCGTGGCGCTGGATGACGAAATCTTCTCCCGCTTCGTGCCGGCCACCTGGCTGGCCTCGCTGCGCGGCATGGCGGCAGCCCATGGCGGGGTGCTGCCGGAGCGGCTGGGGCGGTGGGTGCGGTGGTGGGCGCAGGCAGCCGCCGAGCGGCTCAATGCCGGGACGCGGCGCAATACGCTGGCCAATGATGAGAATACCGAGCGGATGCTGGCGTTTTCGGGGCGGGGGGAGTAGGGAGAGAAAAGAAAGGTGTTCTTTTTTGGAAAAAAGAACCAAAAAACTTTTATTCGTAAGAATTCACTATTTTCATTATTAAAGCGTAATGTTAATGGCGTGCGGTGGCTATGACGCGTTGGGGTTGGGTTTGGGTATTCGGCCGGGGCGGTAGCGGCGGATCTGGGCCGGGGTGTATTTGCCGTGGCGGGCGGGTGCGGCGGGCGGGGGTTCGGGGCGCGGGCACGGGTTGCGGGGTTTGGCCGGGCGCAGGATCGGCGCCGGGACATCGATGCCGAGCATGTGGCAGAGCGGGCGCAGGAGGCGGCCCGCCCGCGGGACGGCCGCAAGGAAGTCCCCGAAATCCGGACGCGCCAGCAGGTGGGCGAGCTGGCTGGCGTGGCCGCGGACGTGGTGGTCGGTGGTGGTGGCGAGCCAGGCGCGGCGGCGGGGGAAATAGGCGCGCGCGGGGCGCGCGGGGCGCGGCTGGCCGGCGCGGGACGGGCGGGGTTCGGGGAGGGTGCCGTTCTGCCAGCGATCGTAGAGCCGCTGGAAACGCTGGGCGGTGCGGCCGATTCGGGCCCAGGCCTGGGTGAGGATCGCCTGGTACGTGCGATCGCGGCCGAGATGCGCGCCGATCTTGGCGCGCAGGTCGGTGAGGATGGCGCAGAAGAGGGTTACCAGGTTTGTCATTTGGGTTATTTTAACTGCCCGAAGAACCGCGCCAAGGGGTTTTTTTGGGGGCGGGTGCGTGGGTGTTTCGGGCACCCCCCTCCGGCTCCCCCCGCCCAAGCGCGGGGGGAGGGAAGCAAAACGAATGAAGTTTTTTTGCTTCTTTTTGTTCACAAAAAGAAGAGTCTTTCTTTTTATTGCCCTGCCGCGGCGCGTTCCTTTTCGGCCATGCGGGCTTTGAGTTGTTCGGGGGTGAGGCGGACGATGTCTTCGTTCTGATGGGCGTAGAGGTCGTAGCCATCGGTGGCGAGGGGTTCGAGGGTGATGTTTCCGGCCAGGACGTCGGCTTTCCAGGCGTCGTGTTCGGGTTGGCGGGCGTGGAATTCCGGCATCACTTCCTTTGCGAAGAGTTCCAGGCTGTCGCAGATGGCTTTGTGGGTGGTTTTGCCGGCCTGGTTGAGCAGGATGACCTGGTCGACGTGGGAGTCGGCGAACAGGCGCAGCTTCTTGCGGATGGTTTCCGGCGAGCCGATCAGGCCGGTGCGCAGGGCCTGCTGGGCTTTTTCGGTGGTGCGCCAGGACTGGTATTCGGCCCAGAGGTCGCCTTTGCCGGGGGCATCGACGCCTTTGCGGCCGTAATAGCCCAGCGCGAAGATGAAGAAGGTCCAGCCGCTGGCGAGTTCGATGGCTTCCTCGTCGGTCGGCGCGCACATGAAGCCGTTGACGATGGCGATGTTGGGGTTGGACTGGTAGTCGGCCAGCTTGCCGGGGTGGTGCAGCAGGGTGTTGTAGTAGCGGTGGACCCAGGCTTTCGCCGCTTCGGGCGAGACGAAGCTGAAGCCGAGGGCGCCCATGCCCCATTCGCCGGCCTTGGCGATGGTCTGGATGTTGGAGCAGGCGACCCAGAGCGGCGGGTGGGGTTTCTGCAGGGTTTTCGGCACCACGTTGCGCGCCGGAAAATCGTAGTACTGGCCGTGGAATTCCCAGTCGTCGCGGGTGAACATCGGCATGATGGCGCGCACGGCCTCTTCCCAGCGGTCGCGCTTGTCGCGCACGCGGATGCCGAAGGGGTGGAGTTCGGCGGGGCCGGCGGCTTCGCCCATGCCGAGTTCGACGCGGCCGCCGGAGAGCAGGTCCAGGGTGGCGATTTTTTCGGCGACGCGGTGGGGTTGGTTGGTGGTGAGCTGGATGACGCCGTGGCCGAGGCGGATGTTCCTGGTGCGCTGGCTGGCGGCACCGAGGAAGACTTCCGGGGCGGGGGAGTGGGAGTATTCTTCGAGGAAGTGGTGTTCGACCACCCAGGCGTAGTCGTAGCCCAGGCGGTCGGCGAGTTCGAACTGGTCCAGTGAGTTCTGGAACAGGTCGTATTCGCTGGTGGCGGTCCAGGGGCGGGGGAGCTGGTGCTCGTAGAAGACGCCGAATTTCATGGGTGCGGTCCTCTGTTTGGGGGCGGGCGGCAGGGAAGGAAGCGGTTCTTTTTTGAAAAAAAGAACCAAAAAACTTTTCCGACTTTGCACTGCGCCTCGTCGGTCAGCACGGTGCAAATGTAAAAAGTTTTTTTGCTTCTTTTTGTTCACAAAAAGAAGAGCCTTCCTTCCCTTCCTGTTTCAGATCATGCCGTTGGGCGCGACGAGAATCTTGCCGCCCTTGGCTTCGCGCTGGGCGTGGGCGACGGCTTCGGCGATCTGTTCGATGGGATAGACGGCGGCGACCGGGGCATCGAGTTTTCCGGCGAGCATCTGCTGGCCGAGATCGGCGAAGATGGCGCGGATTTCGTCCAGGCTGCGGCGGCCGAGGAAGCGGCCGAGCATGAAGCCGGACAGGGTGAGGCCACGGAACATCAGGTCGCCGCGGTCGATGGCGGGTTGGCCGCCGCTCATGGCGCCGTAGGTGACCACGGCGCCGCCGTCGGCGACGCAGGATGCGATGCGGGCCAGCGCCGGGCCGCAGACGGCGTCGATGCCGAGGCGGATGGGGGCGGCGGCGAGGGCGGCGACGCGCTCGGCGAGGTTGGGGCCATCGACGATGCAGTGGTCGGCGCCGAGGGCCTGGAGTTCGGCGAAGAGGGAGTCGCGGCGGACGACGTTGATGGTGTGCAGGCCCTGGGCCTTGGCCAGGCGGATGACGAGGCGGCCGACGGCGGAGTTGGCGACGTTCTGGATCAACCAGTCGCCGGGGTGCATCGGGGTGACGTCGCTGAGCAGGAGCTGGGCGGTGGGCGGGTTGATGCGCAGCATGGCGGCCTGGCGCGGCGGGATCGCCGGGGGGATGGCGATGACGTCGTCGCCGCGCACGCGCCGGCGCTGGACCCAGTTCTCGCGCTGGAGGTTGATGACGTGGTCGCCGGGCTTGACGTGGGTGACGCCGGCGCCGGTGGCGACGACGCGGCCGAGGCATTCGGCGCCGGGGGTGGCCGGCAAAGGCGGGCGCAGGCGGTAGCTGCCGGTGCAGAAGGCGATATCGGCGGGGTTGATGGGGAAGGCGACGACGTCGAACACCACCTCGCCGGCATCTGGGGGGCCGGGGTCGGGGACATCGACGCAGCGCACCACCTGTTCGGGCACGCCATAGGCAGCAAGGTCGATCCGTTTCATCGCGGTCCTCCGTTCGCCGCACTGTGCGGCCCCGCGCGCGCGGCCTCAAGCCCGGCGCCGCCTGGCATGGTGGACGGCCCCGCCCTGCATGGCCATAATTCGCGCGCTTGGGAGGTCGCCATGCGCCGATTTGCCGCTTTGCTGCTGGGTCTCTTGCTGAGCGTGCCGGGCGCCGCCGCGCCGCGGGCCGAAAGCGTCGTCCGCTATGCGCCGAACGGCGACCTGCGCGTGCTGGACCCGATCTGGACCAGCGCGGCCATCACCGTCACGCACGCCCAGCTGGAATACGACGTGCTGGTCACGATGGACTCGGCCCTCACGCCGCAATTGCAGATGGCGGAAAGCGTCGCCACCTCGCCCGACCGCCTCACCTGGAGCTTCACCCTGCGCCCCGGCCTCGCCTTCCACGACGGCACGCCGGTGCGCGCGGCGGACGTGGCGGCCTCGATCAGGCGCTGGGCGCGCCGCGTCACCACGGGACAGGCGATGATGCCCCGCGTCGCCGGCATCGACGCGATCGACGCCCGCACGCTGCGCCTGGTGCTCAGCAAGCCTTTCGGCCCGGTCATGGAGGTTCTCGGCACCCCGGTCCTCGCCCCGTTCGTGATGCGCGAGGCCGAGGCCAATGTCGACGCCTTCGAGCAGGTCAAGACGGTGATGGGCTCCGGCCCCTATATCTGGGACGCCGCCGGCTACCAGCCCGGCCACCGCGCCGTCTATCGCCGCAATCCCGCCTATATCCCCCGCGCGGAGCCGTCGGACGGCTATGCCGGCGGCAAGGTGGCGAAATTCGACATCGTCGAATGGCTCTATCTGCCCGACCCCTCCACCGTCACCCAGGCGTTGATGAAGGGCGAGGTGGACCTGATCGACCCGCCGCAGGCCGATTTGATTCCGCTGCTGGCCGCCAACAGGGATGTTGTGGTCGAGGTGCTGAACACCGCCGGCGTGATCGGCACCATCCGGCCCAATTCGCTGGTGCCGCCCTTCGACAACCCCAAGGCGCGCGCCGCCCTGCAGCTCCTGATGGACCAGAAGCTGTACGATGCGGCGATCGCCAGCCAACCCGCCTATGCCCAGGAATGCTATGCGGTCTTCGTCTGCGGCACCCCCTATGCCACCGACATCGCCGCCGGGCCGTGGAAGCAGGCCAATATCGCCCGCGCCAGGCAGCTCCTGGCCGAGGCCGGCTATCGCGGCGAGCCGATCGTGCTGCTGGACCCGGCCGACCAGGCCGACATCCACATGCTGGCGCTGATCACCGCCGACCAGTTGCGCCGCGCCGGCGCGAAGGTTCAGGTCCAGACCATGGACTGGTCCACCGTGCTGACGCGGCGCAACGTCAAGGACCCGCCGGCCACCAACCCCAATGGCTGGAACATCGCCTTCACCTTCTGGGGCGGCCTTTCGCTGTCCAGCCCGATCAGCAACGCGCCGCTGGTGTCCCGCTGCGACGGGCGGAACCTCTATGGCTGGCCATGCGATGCGGCCATGTTCAAGCTGATGAGCGAGGATTTCCTCGACGCCGCCACCCCCGCCGCGCAGATGAAGGTGATCGAGGCGATCCAGACCCGCTTCTACGAGACGTTCCCCTATATCGCCACCGGCATCATCCGCCGCCCGATCGCGCGGCGCGCCGACCTGGTCGGGCTGCCGCACACGCAATACCCGGTGTTCTGGAACGTCGCCCGGACGGGGAGGTAGCGGGGGCGCGCGACGGTGCGCGGCAGGTAGGTCGCAAGGCAGGGCTCTTCTTTTTGTGAACAAAAAGAAGCAAAAAAACTTCAATCATGCGGGGGCGGCGCCAGCAATCGGCCCCGCCCCCGCCCCCGCCGGGATCGCCGGATCGCAGCCTCGCCGCAAGCGTGCCCCTACGCCGTCCGTCGTGACGCCATGAATACCAATCCTCGAAATGAAGGACCGATCGGGTCAGGAAGCCCTGGGCTCCGCCCAGACCCGCCTGGTCCGGCGCGCGCCTTCGCGCGACGGGCCGAGCCCCTGGACCTCATCTATTTGAAAGGTAATGGGATTCCAAAGGCCCTCGGCCTTTGGTGGGTGCAGGGCAAAGCCCTGCTCTTGCCTGGATTCATGAGTCGTTGCTTTCGAGGATTGGTATAATGGGGGGTGCACCATCGCGGCATTTCGTTATGCTTTTTCCACAAACAACACCGCCCTACGCCTTCTGCGGGGTGAACAGCTCGAACGGCGGATAATCCTTGGTGATGTCGCTGGTCACCTCGATCAGCGCCGGGGCGTTGGCGGCCAGGGCCTCGGCCAGGGCGGTTTGCAGGCCGGCGGCGTCGGCGACCTTCCAGGCGGCGACGCCGAACGACTTGGCGAAGGTCTGGAAGTCCGGGTTGGTGAGCAGCGAGCCGGAATCGCGGCCGTCGAACAGGCGCCGCTGGTCGCGCAGCACGTTGCCGTAGGACTCGTTGTTGAACAGGACGGTCACCAGGTTGATGCCGTAGCGCGTGGCCGTCGCCAGGTCGGTGGCGCCGAACAGGAAGCCGCCGTCGCCGGTGAGCGAGACCACGGCGCGGTCGGGGTTGGCGACCTTGACGCCGAGTGCGGTGGGGAAGCCGTAGCCGAGCGTGCCGGAGAAGCCCGAGGTGACCAGGCCGCGCGGCTGGTAGACGGGGTAGCCGATCCAGGAGACGTAGCCGACCTGGGTCATCTCATCGACCAGGATGCCGTCGTCGGGCATGGCGGCGCGGATGGCGGCCAGCAGGCCCATCTGGGGCTGGACGCGGGTGAGGAACTCGGCGGAGTCGGCCTTGGCCCGGGCGATGGCGGCGGCGCGGCCGGCATCGCTGTTGCGCGCGGCGGCGGCGGCGAGCGCACGGGCGCCGTCGGCGGCGTCGGCGACGATGGGGATGTCGACGCTCAGGCGGCGGTGCTCGGCGGCGTCGATGTCGATGCGGGCGAGCTTGAGGCCGGGCACCGGGCGGCCCCAGCGCGCGGTGGGGGCGTCGAGCCGCGTGCCGATGCCGATCAGCAGATCGACCTGCGGCCACAGGCGGGTGGCTTCGTTGACGTTCAGCGACAGGGGGTGGCGGGAATCGACCACGCCCCTGCCGGTGCGGAAGGACACCACCGGGGCGCCGATGCGTTCGGCCAGGGCGAGGATTTCGGCGCCGGCGTGGGCGGCGCCGCCGCCGACCCAGATCATCGGCATCGCGGCGCCATCGACCAGCTTGGCCAGGGCGGCGATCTTCTCGGCATCGGGGGTGGGGTTGGCCAGGCGGCCGAGCGGGTTGGCGGGCGTGACCTCGGCGGTGGCGGGGAACATGTCCCACGGCACCTCGACGGCGACGGGGCCCGGCCTGCCGGAGGTCATCGCCTGGAAGGCGCGGGCCATCACCTGCGGCGCGTCGGTGGGGTGTTCGATGCGCTCGGCGAATTTCAGCAGCGATTTCAGCGTGGCCAACTGGTCGGGCAGTTCGTGCAGCTGGCCGCGGCCGCGGCCGATCAGGGCGCTGGGGACCTGGCCGGTGATGCACAGCATGGGCGCGTTGATGCCCCAGCCGGTGGCCAGGGCGGCGGTGGTGTTCAGCACGCCGGGGCCGGGCACCACGGAATAGACGCCGGGCTTGCCGGTGGAGGCGGCATAGCCCATGGCCATGTAGGCGGTGCTCTGCTCGTGGCGGGCGTTGATCAGGCGCAGCCGGTTGGCGTTGCGGGCGAAGGCGTCGAACAACCCGTAGACCTGCACGCCGGGCAGGCCGAAGACGGTGTCCACGCCGTGGCGCAGCAGAGAATCGACAATGGCGTCGCCGCCGGTCATGCGAGGCATGGTGTGGTTCCGTTTCCTGTGTCCATGCCGACCTTGCCATGCCATGGCGCGCCGCAGAAGGGGGCGCTAGGCTGCATGCCGGATACACGCAGAGGAGAGATCGCGATGAAAATCAACCGAACCGCCTCGGCCGCCTGGAAGGGCGGGTTCAAGGACGGGCGCGGCACCATCTCGACCGAGAGCGGCGCCCTGGCCAGCATCCCGTACGCCTTCGCCATGCGATTCGAGGGGGTGCGCGGCACCAACCCCGAGGAGCTGATCGGCGCGGCCCATGCCGCCTGCTTCACCATGGCGCTGTCCAACGTGCTGGGCGAGGCCGGGCTGACGGCGACCCAGCTGGACACCAAGGCCCGCGTGACCCTGGAGCAGACCGCGGGCGGGCTGGAGATCAGCGAGATCCACCTGGTCCTGACCGGACAGGTTCCGGGTACCGACGCGGCGGGATTTCGGGAACTGGCCGAGAAGGCCAAGGTCGGCTGCCCGGTCAGCAAGCTGTTCAAGGCCCGGATCACGCTGGACGCCACGCTGGCCTGACCGGAAGGGCTAGTGGAAATCGACCTGCATCGGCACACGCAGGTTGAGGCTGGGCACCATCGTGGCGCCCAGCCCGCCGCGCCCCCGCCGTTCCAGGTCGCCGTTATAGGCTGAGCCGCGGGCGAACCCGTCGCCGGTGAGCGCCCGGCCGTTGTTGGGCTGGGTCAGGGTGGGCGATACCTCCACCGTGGTTGGGTTGCGCGGGCCCGAGCGCGCCGCCATGTCGGGGTTCGGCACCGGTGCCGGGGCGAAGGTGGCCGCGCCAATGCGGCGCTGGTCGAGCGACGGCATACGGCCGCGCAGCATGGTGGGTTCGGTATCCGCGCAGGCCGGCCACGCGGCGAGCAGCACCAGCAACAGGGCCGATGCGCGCACCGTCATACCCCGGCCGGCCGGGCCATGCCCGCCGGGTCCTCCGGCGGGTTGCCGGCCGGTGCGCCCAAGGCGCCCGAAGGGTTCTGCCGCCATGCATCCAATGCCCAGCGCACGGTGGGGAAGGCGATGCGGTGCCACGGAATCGCGCCCCAGTCGAACAGCCCGACCTCCAGGCTCTCCGGCCCGGCGGCGAAGCGCGGCGCGGCGGGGTTGGCGAAACGGGCGCGGAAGATCACCTGCACCTGGCCGATGCGGCTGATGGAATACATCGCCAGCACGCCATCCAGGGCGATGTCGGCTTCGGCCTCCTCCCGCGCCTCGCGCATGGCGCCGGCCTGCAGCGTTTCGCCAAGTTCCATGTATCCGGCGGGCAGGGTCCAGTAGTCGCGCCGCGGCTCGATGGCGCGGCGGCACAGCAGCACCCGGCCCTGGTGCGCCACCACGGAGCCGACGACGATCTTCGGATTCTCGTAGGCGACATGGCCGCAGTTGCGGCACACATCGCGCTCGCGGTTGTCGCCTTCGGGTACCTGGCGGACGAAATCGGCCATGGCCACAAGGTGCCCAAATGGCGCGGCGAATTCAATCCCTCGATCGGGCGGCCCCGTCGCGTCGGTGTCGGCGGGCTAGACCGACAGGTCGAGCAGCGATCCGCGCGGCGGCGGGCGGCCAGGGGGGGCGGCGGGCGGCGTGCTGCCAAGGGACAGCCCGCCCTGTGCCGGGCGGGTTTCGCTTTGGGCGCGCACCCGATCGACCTGGGGCGACGCCTCGACCGGCGGACGGTCCGAGGGGGGACGCGCCGCCGGCGGGCGTGGCCCGGCCGGGCGGAGGTCGGCGGCGGAGAAAGCCGAGAGCGAGAGGTTCGAGATCATGCCGCCAGTCTGCCGCAGTACCGCTGAATCCCGGGTTAACGCGGCGGCGATGGATCAGCCCAGCGCGGCGACCCCCGGCAGTTCCTTGCCCTCCATCCATTCCAGGAAGGCGCCGCCGGCCGAGGAGACATAGGTCATCTGCTCCGCCGCTCCGGCATGGCGCAGGGCCGCGACGGTGTCGCCGCCGCCGGCCACGCTGCGCAGGCGGCCGGCGGCGGTGGCGGCGGCGACGGCGCGGGCCAGGGCGGTGGTGGCGACATCGAAGGGCGGCGTCTCGAAGGCGCCGAGCGGGCCGTTCCACACCAGAGTCTTGACCGTTGCCAGGGCGGCGACCACGGCGGCCAGCGAGGCGGGGCCGACATCGAGGATCATGGCGTCGCCCGGCACCGCGCCGACGGCCACGGTCTGGGTGGGCGGGTTCGGCCTGAATTCGCGCGCCACCACGGCATCGGACGGCAGCAGGATGGTGCAGCCGGCGGCGCGGGCCTTGGCCAGGATATCCAGGGCGGTGGCGTGCATCTCGGCTTCCTGGAGCGATTTTCCGACGCCGACGCCCTGGGCGGCGAGGAAGGTGTTGGCCATGGCGCCGCCGATGACCAGCACTTCGACCTTTCCCACCAGGTTGCCGAGCAGGTCGAGCTTGGTGGAGACCTTGGCGCCGCCGACGATGGCCATGACCGGGCGGTCGGGGTGGAGCAGGGCGGCGCCGAGGGCTTCCAGCTCGGCCTGCATCAGGCGGCCGGCATAGGCGGGGCGGAGATGGGCGACGCCTTCGGTGCTGGCATGGGCTCGGTGGGCGGCGGAGAAGGCGTCGTTGACGAAGAGGTCGCACGGGGCGGCGAGCTGGGCGGCGAAGACGGGGTCGTTCTTCTCCTCGCCGGGGTGGAAGCGGGTGTTTTCCAGCACAGCGATGTCGCCGTTGGCCATGGCGGCGATGGCCTGTTCGGCGGGTGGGCCGATACAGTCATCGGCGAAGGCCACGTGGCGGCCGAGCACCTGGCCGAGGGCGGCGGCCATCGGGGCGAGGGACATTTCGGGCACGCGCTTGCCCTTGGGCCGGTCGAAATGGCTGCAGACGATGACCCGGGCGCCCTTGCCGGCGAGTTCGCGGATGGTGGGGGAGAGGCGCTCGATGCGGGTGAGGTCGGAGATCTTGCCGTCGCGGACGGGCACGTTGAGGTCGGCGCGCAGCAGGACACGCTTGCCGGCGACGTCGAGGTTGTCGAGGGTCTTGAAGGTCATGATGCACCTCTGGTGGGGCTGCCCCTCACCCCGACCCTCTCCCCCAAGGGGAGAGGGAGTCTTTCTTATGAATGAAGTTTTTTTGCTTCTTTTTGTTCACAAAAAGAAGAGTCTTTCTTGCCTTACATCGCCCCGAACAGCGCCGCGGTGTCCGACATGCGGTTGGAGAAGCCCCACTCGTTGTCGTACCAGGTGAGCACCCGCACCAGCCCGCCATCGACGACGGCGGTCTGGGTGGCGTCGAACACGCTGCTGTAGGCGACGTGGTTGAAGTCGCTGCTGACCAGGGGGTCGGTGTTGTAGCCGAGGATGCCCTTGAGCGGGCCGGATTCGCTGGCCGCCTTCATCGCGGCGTTGATCTCGTCCTTGGTGGGGGTCTTCTTCATCACCACGTCGAGCGAGACCACCGAGACGTTGGGCACCGGCACGCGCATCGAGGAGCCGTCGAGCTTGCCCTTGAGGTCGGGCATCACCAGGCCGACGGCGCGGGCGGCACCGGTGGAGGTGGGGATCATCGACAGGTTGGCGGCCCGCGCCCGGTGCAGGTCGCGGTGCAGCCCGTCCTGCAGCATCTGGTCGGAGGTGTAGGCGTGGATGGTCAGCATGTAGCCGCGCTCGATGCCCCAGGTGTCGTGCAGGACCTTGGCGACCGGGGTGAGGCAGTTGGTGGTGCAGGAGGCGTTGGAGATGACGGTCATCTCCTTGGTCAGGGTCTGGTGGTTGACGCCATAGACGATGGTGGCATCGACGTTGTCGCCGGGGGCGGAGATCAGCACCTTGCGGGCGCCGGCGGCGATCAGGGCGGAGGCCTTCTCCTTGCTGGCGAAGATGCCGGTGCATTCCATGGCGACATCGACGCCCTGGTACGGGACCTTGGTGGGGTCGCGCTCGGCGGAGACGGTGATCGGGCCCCAGGTGCGGCCCTGGTACTTGATGGTGATGGTGTTGCCGTTGACCGCGACCTCGCCGGGGAAGCGGCCGTGGACGCTGTCGTAGCGGAACAGGTGGGCGGAGGTGGCGACGTCGGCCAGGTCGTTGATGGCGATGCACTCGACATCGGTGCGGCCGCTTTCGACCATGGCGCGCAGCACCAGCCGGCCGATGCGCCCGAACCCGTTGATTGCGACCTTTACAGCCATGGGATCATCCTCTCTTTGTTCAGCCCGCGCCGATGCGGGGGCATGGTGCCGCGCGCCTGCGGCCGGTTCGTGTCACGCCAGTTTCCGGCGCACCGCCGCGGCCGCGGCCTCGGCGGTGATGCCGAAATGCTTGTAGAGTTCGCCCTCCGGCGCCGAGGCGCCGAAGCCGGCCATGCCGATGAAGGCGCCGTCGGGGCCCAGCCAGCGCTCCCAGCCCAGCGCCACGCCGGCCTCGATGCCGATGCGCGGCGCGGTGCCGAGCACCTCGTCGCGGTAGCCGGCCTCCTGGGCGGCGAAAAGCTCCCAGCAGGGCAGCGAGACCACGGCCACCCGGATGTTCTCGCCGGCCAGGATGCTGCGCGCCTCCATCGCCAGCGCCACTTCGCTGCCGGTGGCGATCAGGGTGGCCTGGCGCGGGCCGTTCGCCTCGGCCAGGATGTAGCCGCCGCGGGCGCAGCGGTTCTCGCCGGCCTCGCCGCGCAACGCCGGCAGGCCCTGGCGGGACAGGGCCAGCAGGCTGGGCCCGTCGGTGCGGCGCAGCGCGAGTTCCCAGCATTCCGCCGTCTCCATGGCATCGGCCGGGCGCATCACATGCACGTTGGGCATCGCACGCAGGCTGGCCAGGTGCTCCACCGGCTGGTGGGTCGGCCCGTCCTCGCCGAGGCCGATGCTGTCATGGGTCAGGACATGGATCACCCGCTGGCGCATCAGCGCGGCCAGGCGGATGGCCGGGCGCATGTAGTCGGTGAAGACGAAGAACGTGCCGCCATAGGGGATGATGCCGCCATGCAGGGCCATGCCGTTCATCGCCGCGGCCATGGCGTGTTCGCGGATGCCGTAATGGATGTAGCGACCGGCGAAGGTGCCGGGGGTGACGAAGCCCATGCCCTTGACCAGGGTGAGGTTGGAGCCGGTCAGGTCGGCCGAGCCGCCGACCAGCTCAGGCACCGCGGGAACCAGCGCCTCCAGCGCCTTCTGGCTGGATTGCCGGGTGGCCAGCTTCGGCCGGGTTTCGGCGATGTCGGCCTTCAGGGCGGCAACCGTGTCGTGGAAATTCTCCGGCAGGCGGCCTGCCACGGCGCGCTCGAACTCGCGGCCCTGGGTGTGGCGCGCCAGCCGCTTCAGCCAGCCGCGCCGCGCCGACGCCCCGCGCCCGCCGGCCTGCTGCCATGCGGCGGCGATGTCGGCCGGCACCTCGAACGGCGCCGCCGTCCAGCCCAGCGCCGCCTTGGCCGCCGCCGCCTCGGCCGCGCCCAGGGGCGAGCCATGGCTGCCGGCGGTGCCCGCCTTGGTCGGCGCGCCGAAACCGATGATGGTCTTGCACGCCAGCAGGGTGGGCTTCTTCGAGCGTATCGCCCAGGACAGGCCGGCGGCGATCTGGGCGTGGTCATGCCCGTCCAGCCGCTTGACCGCCCAGCCGGAGGCCGCGAAGCGCTTCAGCTGGTCATCCGAGGTGGAGAGTTCGGTGCCGCCATCGATGCTGATCGCGTTGTCGTCCCACAGCACGCACAGCCGGTCCAGCTTCAGGTGTCCGGCCAGGCTGATCGCCTCCTGGCTGATCCCCTCCATCAGGCAGCCGTCGCCGGCCACCACCCAGGTGCGGTGATCCACCAGGCTCTTGCCGAAGCGCGCCGCCATCAGCCGCTCGGCCAGCGCGAAGCCGACCGCATTGCCCAGCCCCTGTCCCAGCGGGCCCGTGGTGGTCTCGATGCCCGGATGCTCGCCGTATTCCGGATGCCCGGCGGCCGGCGAATGCAGCTGGCGGAACCGCTTGAGGTCGTCGATCGTCATGCCCGCCTGCCCCGTCAGGTGCAGCAGCGCATAGAGCAGCATCGAGCCATGGCCGGCCGACAGGATGAAGCGGTCGCGGTCCGGCCAGCGCGGATCGGCGGCATCGAACCTGAGGAACCGGGTCCACAACACCGTCGCGACATCGGCCATGCCCATCGGCATGCCGGGATGGCCGGATTTCGCCGCCTCCACCGCATCGATCGCCAGGGCGCGGATGGCATCGGCCATGCGCCGCTCGGGCGTGACCGGGCGGGCCAGGATGGCGACCTGCTCGCGCAGTGCCGGATTGTCGGCGTTCACCTCGGCGATCGATGCCATGCAACCTCCTGCTCGCCCCTTGGTACGCACCAGCGGAGGCACGCGTGAGCGGGGCTCTTATAAGCCGTGCCCGGATGCGGCAAGGGGGGCCGCGGCACGGGTCGTGCGCGCGCCGGTGGCCGGTGGCGCGACTCCGACGGATAGCGTCGTCGGGCCGCGCCACCAGGCCTTGATTTTGTGGGGCGATTCGCCAAACGCTTGGAAAGCAAGCGATTGGATCGCACCACTAGTCGGACCCCAGCGTGTGGTAACTGCGGGCAAAATAGACCAATCCATGGCCGGGGTCGCCGCCAAGCACGCCATCGACCTCGCAGAAGAACACGGTGTGGGTGCCCACCTCGGTGATCTGCACCACCCGGCATTCGAACGACACCAGCGCGCCGGCCAGGGCCAGCGTGCCGTTGGGCAGGCGATGCCAGTCGGCGGTGGCGAAGCGTTGCTCGTACTCGCCCTCGACCATGCCGGCGAACACCGGCGAGAGGTGCTGCTGGTTGGCGTGCAGCACGTTGACGCAGGCCACGCGGTTGTCCTTCAGCGCCTGGTTGGAGTCGCTGTTGCGGTTCAGGCACACCAGCAGGGTCGGCGGCGTGTCGGTCACCGAGCACACCGCGCTGGCGGTGAAGCCGCGTTTGCCGCCCGGCCCGTCGGTGGTGATGATGTTCACCGCCGCGCCCAGGCGTGCCATCGCGTCACGGTAGAGTTTCTGGTCGACCACGCCCCGGCTCCGCAGGTTCTCGTCAGACGCGATCATGCCGCGACTTCGCCCGGAACCCAAGCGTTGCCCGCCGCGGGTTCACGGCAAACCGCCCGATGTCGTCGGCTTCGGCCGGTCGATCACGACATGCAGCGGCCGTGTCGGCTGGATGTCGCGCACCGGGAACGGGATGCTCACGCCCTCGCGGTTAAAGATATCCCACAACTTCAGCAGCACCACGCCGCGCACGTTGGTGACGCCGGCGGCCGGGTCGCTGATCCAGAAGCGCAGCACGAAGTCGAGCGAGAAGTCGCCGAAGGCGGTCAGGTGGCAGATCGGCGCCGGTGCCTGGCGCACCCGCGGCACGTCGGCCAGCGCCTCGATCGCCAGCCGCCGGATCTGGTGCGGATCGGACGAATAGGCCACGCCGAACGTCACGTCGACGCGGATATCGTCGCTGGAATGCGACCAGTTCACCACCGTCTCGGTGACCAGCTGCTCGTTGGGGATCAGGAACTCGCGCCCGTCGCGGGTCAGCACCGAGCAGTAGCGGGCGCCCATCGCCTCGACCCAGCCGTAGCTCTCCCCCACCGTGATGACGTCGCCGGGCTTGATCGACTTGTCGGCCAGCAGGATGATGCCGCTGATGAAGTTGGAGACGATCTTCTGCAGGCCGAAGCCGATGCCGACACCGACGGCGCCCGAGAATACCACCAGCGCCGACAGGTCGATGCCCACCGAATTCAGCACGAACGCCATCGCGACGGCGAACAGCAGCACCCGCGCCAACTTGCCGATCAACACCCGCAGCGACGGCGACAGGTCGGGCGCCCGGCGCAGCGACCGATCGACGGAATGGGCGATCACCGAGGCCGCCCAGATCGCCGCCAGCAGCAGCAGCGTGGTCTTCAGCACCAGGAACACCGAGACCCGGATGCCGCCCAGATGGATCGCGATGCCGTCCAGCACGGCGATCGCCCGGTCGAGCTGGCCGAGGATGCTGAGCGCCGCGACCAGCCATGCCAGCATCGCCACGGTGCGCAGCGCGATCTTGTTGCGGATCTGGCTGGCGACGAGGTTGATGACGATCCAGGCCGCCGCCAGGCTGGCAGCCACCCCCAGCAGGTAGCTGCGTCCGGGCCATGTGACGACCAGCATTACCGCGTGCACGGCAGACAGCACGACCGCGAAGACGATCAGCGCCAGGTTGTCCTGTGCCGCGCGGACGATCAGCTGGAGCGGCAGGGGCCGGCCGGCGAGCAGCGACGTCACCTGCCAGCGGCGCCGCAGCAGCGTGGCGACGGCCAGCGAAATGCCCGCCACCGCCGCGATGAGCCCGAGTTGGATGTAGAACCACAGCCAGGTGAATTCCAGGCCGAGCGAGCGGCCCAGGCTGTGCATGGCGTCGAACAGGCCCTGCAGTTGCGCCATCATGGCCCGTTCTCCTGAACCATTCAGCCCGCCGGCGGCGCGCGCCCGCGCATCATGTCCGCCGCCTTCTCCGCAATCGCCATGGTGGTGGCATAGGTGTTGGCCGAGACCATCGTCGGCATCACCGAGGCGTCGACCACCCGCAGCCGCTCCATCCCATGCACGAGCAGCCGGTCATCCACCACCGCGCCGGGGTCGCTGTCCGGCCCCATCTTGCAGGTGCCGATCAGGTGGTAGGTGGTGGAGCCGTTGCGCCGGGCGAAGTCCAGCCACTCGTCGTCGCTTTGCACCTGGGGGCCCGGCAGGGTCTCCGCCTCGACATAGGCGCTGACCTCGGGCGTCGACAGCAGTTTGCGCATCAGCCGCAGCCCGCCCAGCAGCACCGGCCAGTCGCCGGGGGCCGAGAGGTAGTTGGGCTGGATCACCGGGTCCTCCCAGACATCGGGGGAGCGCGCGCGGACATGGCCGTGGCTCTGCGGGCGGTGCTGCCAGGCGCCGGCGGTCATGCCGGGGTATTCGTCCAGCTCGTAGTTGCGGCCTTCGCGGTAGCTGCCGGGGGTGAAGACGCATTGCAGGTCGGGCACATCGAGGCCCTCGAAGCTTTTCCAGAACACGAAGACCTGGCTGGGCACCACGGCCAGGATCGAAGGGCGGCCGGCGGCCCAGCGCGCCACCTGGCCGACCAGGCGCGGGCCGCGCGCCATCTCGTTCAGGGTGACCGTGCCCCGCTTGGCGCGGCACACCACGCGCACGGCGTAATGGTCGCGGAAATTCTCCCCCACGCCCGCCAATTCATGGCGGATCGGCACGCCCAGCGACGCCAGCAGCGCCGCCGGGCCGATGCCGGAGACCTGGAGCAGGCGGGCGGTGTTCACCGTGCCGCCGCAGAGAACGACCTCGCGCCGCGCCCGCACCTCGCGCACCGCCCCGCCGCGCCGCGACTGGTACTGCACGCCCACCGCGCGCTTGCCCTCCAGCACCACCTGGCAGGCGCGGGCATTGGTGCGCACCTCCAGGTTCGGCCGCGCCATCGCCGGCTTCAGGACGCCGCGCGCCGCACTCACCCGCCGGCCGTTGAGGATGGCGCGCTGGAAATAGCCGACGCCGGCCTGTTCGCCGCTGTTGTAGTCGGGGTTTCGCGGGATGCCGGCCGCGACGGCGCCGGCGATGAAGGCCTCGGAGACCGGGTGGAACCAGTCCTGGTCGGTGACCGGAATGCTGCCCTCGCGGCCATGCCGGTCGAAAGGATCGGCGCCGATCCGGCGCTCCGTGCGGCGGTAGTACGGCAGCATGTCGGCATAGGACCAGCCGCGGTTGCCGCGCTGCGCCCAGGAATCCAGGTCGGCCGGCTGGCCGCGGTTGTAGATCATGCCGTTGATCGAGCTGGAGCCGCCGAGCACCCGGCCCTGGACGGTGGCGATCGGCCGGCCGCCGGTGTTTTCCGTCGGCTCGGTGCGGAACTGCCAGGTCACGGCGGGGTTGGCCATGGTCTTGATGAAGCCGGCGGGGATGTGGATCCAGGGGTTGCGGTCGGGCGGCCCGGCTTCGAGCACGCAGACGGTGGCACCGGCGTCTTCGGACAGCCGCGCCGCCAGGACCGAGCCGGCCGCCCCGGCACCCACGATCACGTAATCGAATTCGTCCGCCATTGGATCGTCTCCAGTTCCGGCGACAAACTGCCCGCAAGCGGCGGCCACGCCAATCCCGCGTGGACAGCGCGGCGTCTTGATGCATGATTATTCATCGCATCGCGACAGGAGTGACCAGCATGACCTTCCCCGAAATCACCGAGGCCATGATCAAGGCCTGGCACGGCGTGCTGCCGCCCAACGATCCCGGCCGCCGCCTCGCCGCCGACCTGGCCCAGACCATCGCGGCATACGAGGCGGTGCGGGGACGCATGCGGTTCGAGGACGAGCCCGCCTCGTTCGAAGCGGCGCTGCGGGAGTGCAAGGAGTGACGGACCTCGCCGATCTCGGCCTGGTCGCCGCCGCCGAGGCGATCGCGGCGCGGGAGATCACGTCCAGCGCATTGCTGGAGGCGTATCTGAAGCGGCTGGACGCGGTGAACCCGGTGCTGAACACCACCATCTGGGTGGATCGCGAGCGCGCCCGCGGCGATGCCTTCGGTGCCGATTCCGCGACAGCGGCCGGGAAGGCGCGCGGCACGCTGCATGGCATCCCGCTGGCGCACAAGGACATGTACTATCAGGCCGGGCGGCCGGCGACCTGCGGGTCCGCCATCCGGCGCGACTTCGTGCCCGACTACACCTGCACCGTGGTGGAGCGGCTGTCCGAGCAGGGCGCGTTCAGCTTCGCCGGGCTGAACATGGCCGAGTTCGCCCAGAACCCGACCGGGCACAACCGCGCCTTCGGCGACTGCCACAACCCGTGGAACCCGCCATACATCACCGGCGGCTCCTCCTCCGGCTCCGGTGCGGCCGTCGCCGCCGGCATCACCGCGGCGTCGCTGGGCTCGGATACCGGGGGTTCGATCCGCCTGCCGGCGGCGGCGTGCGGGGTGACCGGACTGAAGCCGACGCAGGGCCGGGTCTCGCGCTACGGCGTGATGCCGCTGTCCTTCTCCGCCGACAATGTCGGCCCGCTGGCCCGCTCGGCGCTGGATTGCGCCCGCGTCCTGTCGATCATCGCCGGCCACGACCCGAAGGACCCCACCAGTGCGCGCGAGCGCGTGCCGGACTACGAGGGCGCCTGCGACGGCGACCTGCGCGGCCAGCGGATCGGGGTTCCGCGGAACCATTTCTTCGACGTGGTTGAGACGCCGGTCCAGGCCGCCTTCGACGCCGCCATCGACGTATTGCGCGCCCGCGGCGCCAGCATCGTGCCCCTCGAACTGCCGCTGATGGACGAAGTTGTCGCCTATGGCGGCGTCGTGTCGCGGGTGGAGTCGGCCACCATCCACGCCAACTGGATGCGCGAGCAGGCGCAATCCTACGCCGTGCACCTCTCGGCGCGCATCTATCCCGGCTACGCCATTCCCGGCACCTACTATGTGGAAGCCCTCGCCCAGCGCGGCCCGGTGCTGAAGCAGTTCTGCCGCGAGGTCTTCGCCCAGGTCGATGCGCTGGCCACCCCCACCATCCCCACCTGCCTGCCCACCCTGGCGGAAACCGACATCGACCACGGCCCGCCGGGCACCGAGCACAAGTTCCTCGCCGTGTCGGTCAATACCCGCCCGTTCAACTATCTCGGCCTGCCCAGCATCAGCGTGAATGCGGGCTTCGATCCGAACGGCCTGCCGATCGGGCTGCAGCTCGCCGGCCGCCCCTTCGCCGAGGCGCGCCTGCTGCGCATCGCCGACGGCTTCCAGCGCGATACCGACTGGCACACCCGCCGGCCGAAGGTGGCGGCATGAGCAGGCCGAAAGTCGCCTTCATCGGCACCGGCGGCACCATGGCGTCGCTGGGCGACACGCCACTGACCATCGTGGACTATGGCGGCCCCGGACGGATCATGGATGCCAGCGCCATCCTCGCCCGCTTTCCCGAGACCGCCGAGGTTGCCGAAATCATCCCCGTCGATTTCAAGGCGGTGGCCAGCCACCACATCACCTTCGCCGATTGGCGGGCGCTGGTGCTGGCATGCGACCGGATGGTGAGCGAACACCCCGACCTCGCCGGCATCGTCATCGGCCACGGCACCGCGACGATGGAGGAGACGGCGTATTTCCTCAGCCTGACGCTGAAGGTGGCGGTGCCGGTGGTGATGGTGGGCTCCCAGCGCCCCGCCAGCGCGCTGTCCGGCGATGCCGGGCTCAACCTGGTCAACGCCATCCGCGTCGCCGCCAGCCCCGACGCGCGTGGCCTGGGCGTGCTGGTGGTGCTGAACGACGAGATCAACGCGGCGCGCGATGTCGCCAAGACCTCCACCACCCGCCTGCAAACCTTCCGAACCGCCGATTTCGGCGTGCTCGGGCAGGTCGATGGCGACGCCGTGGCGTTCTATCGCCGGCCCCTGCGGCGCTGCTACCCCGACAGCGAGTTCGACGTCCGCGCGATGGACGCCCTGCCCCGCGTCGATATCAGCTACTCCCATGTCGGCGCCGACGGGGCCGCCCCGCGTGCCTTCATCGCCGCCGGCGCCCGCGGCATCGTCTCGGCCGGCTTCGCCCCGGGCTCGCCAACGCCCGGTGAGCTGGAGGCGCTGGAGGAGGCGATCGCGGCCGGCATCGTGGTGATGCAAAGCACCCGTGTCGGCTCCGGGCGGGTGTTCAAGGGGCGGCGCATGCGCGAAGCGGGCATCCTGGCCGCCGACAACCTGACGCCGCAAAAAGCGCGCATCCTGCTGGCGCTGGCATTGACGAAGACCAGCGACGTGGCGGAGATTGAGCGGATGTTTTTGGAATATTAGGAAAAGGAAGCGTGTTCTTTTTTG
>JADLHF010000064.1 GCA_020848935.1 Acetobacteraceae bacterium | reverse complement strand
GGCCGCGGCGGCGCCCGGCGCTACCGCTCCAGGCACATGGCGACGCCCATGCCGCCGCCGATGCACAATGTGGCGAGGCCCTTCTTGGCGTCGCGCTTCTGCATCTCGTGCAGCAGGGTGATCAGCACCCGCGCACCCGAGGCGCCGATGGGGTGGCCGATGGCGATGGCGCCGCCGTTGACGTTAACCTTGGACGTATCCCAGGCCAGGTCCTTGTTGACCGCGCAGGCCTGGGCGGCAAAGGCCTCGTTCGCCTCGATCAGGTCGAGGTTGCCCACCGACCAGCCGGCACGCTGCAACGCCTTGCGGCTGGACGGGATCGGGCCGGTGCCCATCACCTGCGGATCGACGCCGGCGGTGGCGAAGCTGGCGATGCGGGCGAGCGGGGTGAGGCCGCGGCGCGCGGCCTCGGCGCCGGACATCACCACCAGGGCGGAGGCGCCGTCATTGATGCCGCTGGCATTGCCGGCGGTGACGGTGCCGTCCTTGGTGAAGGCCGGGCGCAGCTTGGTCATGGTCTCGATGCTGGCATCGTGGCGGATGTACTCGTCGTCGGACACCACCGTATCGCCGCGGCGGCCCTTGACGGTGACGGCGGCGATCTCGTCCTTGAAGCGGCCGGCTTTCTGCGCAGCCGACGCCTTCTGCTGGCTGGCCAGCGCGAACTCGTCCTGTTCCTCGCGGGTGATCTGGTAGGCGCGGGCGACGTTCTCCGCGGTGTTGCCCATGTGGTAGCCGAAGAAGGCATCCCACAGCCCGTCCTTGATCATGGTATCGACCAGCTGCATGTCGCCCATCTTGGCGCCGGCGCGCAGATAGGCGCCGTGCTGCGACTGGCTCATGCTTTCCTGCCCGCCGGCGATCACGATGGCGCTTTCGCCGGTGCGGATCTGCTGGGCGGCCAGGGCCACGGCGCGCAGGCCGGAGCCGCACACCTGGTTGATGCCGAAGGCGGTCTTGTCGTCGGGAATGCCGGCGGCGCGGGCGGCCTGGCGGGCGGGGTTCTGGCCCTGGTTGGCGGTGAGCACCTGGCCCATGATCACCTCGTCCACCTCGCCGGGCTGCAGGCCGGCGCGGGTGATGGCGGCCTGGATCGCCGCGGTGCCCAACACATGGGCGGGGACCGTGGCGAAGGCGCCGTTGAAACTGCCCACCGGCGTGCGTGCGGCGGCGACGATGACGATGTCGTCCATTCAAGCGTCCTCCTTGAGGCGGGGGGTCCCGCGCATTTGCGGCGAGCATACCGCACTGCACAACGAACTCAAAGCGACGCCAGCCAGCCATGCAGCGGACGCCACAGGGCGCGCTCGGCGCTGCCGCCGGCGACCATGCCGACATGGCCGGCGGCGGGCGCGTGCAGGACGGCACCGGGGATCAGGGTGGCCAGCGGGCGGGCGCTCTCCGGTGGCACGATGCGGTCCCGGCCAGGGATGGCGACGAAGGCGGGGATGGCGAGCCGGGCCGGGTTCACCGCCGCGCCGGCGACGCGCCAGGTGCCGGCGGCCGGCGTGTTGGCGCCGTACCAGCCGGCGATGCACTCGCGGGCCACGGCGCCGGCCAGCGGCACGCCGTCGTTCAGCCAGTCCTCGATGGCGACGAATTGCCGGGCGCGGGGGCTGTTGGGGTCGAGCCGGGCGAAACCGGCGTATTTCGTGGCGATCCCGGCGGGGTCGAGCAGGGCGAACAGGGTCTGGATGGCATCGATCGGCAGGCGGCCGGTGGCGGCCATCAGCGGTTCCAGCCAGGGCAGCAGCGTCGCCAGGGCGCGGGCGCCGGCGGCTTCGGCGGCATGGAAATCCCATGGCGTGGCCAGCACGGCGAGGGCGTGCACCAGGTCGGGCCGACGCTGGGCGGCGGCGAGGCACAGCAGCCCGCCCATGCAATACCCGACCAGGGTGACCGGCATGCCGACGGCCGCGATGGCGCGTTCCAGCCGGCCGGCGATGTAGTCGGTCAGGGTGAAACCACGCTCCGCCTCGCCCGGCCAGCCCCAGTCGAGCAGCAGCACGCGGTGATCGGCGGCGAGGTGGCGCAGCATCGAACGGCCCTCGTCCAGGTCCAGCACATGCGCGCGGTTGACCAGGCTGGGCACGAACAGCACCGGCCGGCCGGCGGGGCCACCGTACTCCAGCAGGCGGCTTTCGCCCTCGGCCCAGATGGCGGGCGGATCGGCCAGGGTGCGGCGCCAGGGATGGCGGCGATAGGCGGCGATGCCGGCGACGAGGTCAGCCGGCGGGCCGGGGGATAGCGGATTCCAGGGCGCCGATCCGGCGCTCCAGGGCATCGATGCGGGCGAGAAGGGCGGTGACGGCAGCCCCGTCCGCAGGCTGGCCAGTGCCAGGTGCAGCAGCAGCGGGCGCGGGCCGCGGCGGTTCATGCGCCGGCGGCACCAGGGGGGCGAAGGCGCGGGCGGCATTGGCCCACAGGACCAGCATCGCCTGCCACGTCTCGCGCATTTCGCGGTCGCCGGCGATGCCCGCCAGTTCCGTCTCCACCAGCGTCCGCCAGTCGCGCAGCAGGGTGCCCGGGTCGTGCTGGGGCGGCGGGGCCTCGGGCGGGTTGGGGCTCATCGGTCATTGGTCCTCCGCAGTGCAGCATAGGCGGCCGGCGGCGGCGGGAAAACCACTCCAGCTTCGCGGATGGTTTCGCGCTGGCGTCACGGCATGCTATCTTGCGCTGCACAATCCCTCAGGGGGCAGGATGTCGCAGTCAGCGCCGTTGGACGACAGTGCCGGAACCGGCGCCAAGGCCGAGGATGCCGCCACCGTGGTGGTGAAGAAATACGCCAACCGGCGCCTGTACAACACCGAAAGCTCCAGCTACATCACGCTGGATTCGCTGGCCGAAATGGTGCGCGAGGGGCGCGATTTCGTGGTCTATGACGCCAAGAGCGGCGACGACATCACGCGCTCGGTGCTGACCCAGATCATCGTCGATGAGGAGAACAAGGGGCGCGCCATGCTGCCCACCGGCTTCCTGCGCCAGCTGATCAGCTTCTACGGCAATTCCATGCAATCGGTGGTGCCCAAATACCTGGAGGAGGCGATGGACACGTTCGCGGTGCAGCAGGACCAGATGCGCCGCGCCGTGCAGCAGACCATGGGCAGCTTCATCCCGCCGGGGCTGGAAGAGGTGGGGCGGCAGAACGTGGCGATGATGGAACGCGCCATGAGCCTGTTCTCGCCGTTCCTGCCGCAGGAACCCGAGGGGACACGCCCGCCCGCCCCACCGGCGGAGGATGAGGTGACGGCCCTGCGGCGCGAAGTGGCGCTGCTGCGCCAGCAACTGGCCGAGGCGCGCAAGTCCGGCCGGAAGGAATAGCGCCGTGGCCGACTGGCCGACGGCCGAGGGCATCTTCGCCCCCGGCGACGTACCCGTGGCCCAGGGCGGCGCGATCCGCAATTGCCGGGTGGTGTGGAAGACCCACGGCACGCTGAACGCGGCGCGCGACAATGTGGTTCTCTACCCCTGCTCCTATGGCGCGGCGCATCAGGACATGGAATTCCTGATCGGGCCGGACGGCATCCTGGACCCGACCCGGTGGTTCATCGTCATCCCCGACATGTTCAGCAACGGGGCTTCTTCCGGTGCCGCCGATACGCCGGATTTCCCCGTGCTGGTGACGTATGCCGACCTGATCGAGGTGCAACGGCGGCTGCTGGACGAGGTGTTCGCCATCCGCCGGCTGGCGGCGGTGTACGGCTTCTCGATGGGCGCGCAACAGGCCTATCACTGGGCCGCGCTGCACCCCGGCATGGTGGAGCGCGCCTTCGTGCTGTGCGGCACGGCGCGGACCAGCGTGCACAACAAGGTGTTCCATTCCGGCCTGTTGCGCACGCTGGAAGCGGCACCCGAGCATATCGGCGACGGGCGATTCTCCGGCGAGCCGGTGCTGGCCAAGAAGGCCTTCGCCCATATCTATGCCGGCTGGGCGCTGAGCCAGGATTTCTATCGGGCCGGGCTGCACATGAGCGTACTGGGCGCGCCGGACCTGGACACCTATCTGCGCACCGACTGGACCGAGCGGATGGGCGCGCGGCCGGCGGCCAACCTGTATGCGCAATTGATGACCTGGTACCACGGCGATATCGCCGATGGCGGCGATCTTGCGGCCGCGCTGCGGGCGATCACGGCGCGGATGGTCCTGATGCCGAGCGAGACCGACCTGTATTTCCGCGTCGCCGACAACGCGGCCGAAATGCCGTTCCTGAAGAACGCGGTGCTGAAGCCGATCCCGAGCATCTGGGGCCACCGGGCGGGCAACCCCAATCCGGCGGTGCTGCCCGACGAATTCGCCTTCGTGAAGGCGGCGGTGCGAAAGGCGATGGCGGAGTAGAAAGACGTTCATTTCTTGTAATGCCAATCCTCGAAAGCAATGACCCATGATTCCAGGCAAGAGCAGGGCTTTGCCCTGCACCCACCAAAGGCCGAGGGCCTTTGGAATCCCATTACTTTTCAAATAGATGAGGTCCAGGGGCTCGGCCCGTCGCGCGAAGGCGCGCGCCGGACCAGGCG
>JADLHF010000063.1 GCA_020848935.1 Acetobacteraceae bacterium | reverse complement strand
TGGTCGATGCCAAGCACCTCCTGGCCCGGCTGGACGACAGCCACGAGGCCGAGGACCAGATCGCCTTCGCCGACGTGATCGTGCTGAACAAGATGGACCTGGTCACGCCGGAACAGGCCGCCGAGGTCGAGGCCGCCATCCGCAAGATCAACAAGTTCGCCAAGATCCACCACGCCACCAAGTCCGACGTGCCGATCGCCGAGCTGCTGAACCAGGGCGCCTTTGACCTCAACCGCGTGCTGGCCCACACCCCGGACTTCCTCACCGACGACGAGCACGAGCACAACGACGACATCGCCTCCATGAGCTTCGAGGTGGAGAACCCGATCGACCCCGAGCGCTTCAACGCCTGGATCGGCGCGCTGCTGGCCGAACAGGGCCAGAACATGCTGCGCACCAAGGGCATCCTGTCCTACGCCGGCGACGACCGCCGCTTCGCCTTCCAGGCCGTGCACATGATCGCCGACGGCGACTTCATCGGACCGTGGAAGGAGGGCGAGCCGCGCATCAGCCGCCTGGTGTTCATCGGCCGCAACCTCAACCGCCCGCAACTGCGCCGGGGATTCGAATCGTGCCAGGCAGCGTAAGGCCAGGGGCTTCGCCCCTGCACCCCACCAGGGGGCCGAGCCCCCTGGACCCTCGAACTCATGGGGTCTGGGGGCCGCCGCCCCCAGCGGGTCGAGGGCAGAGCCCTCGCCTTCTGCCATGAGCCAGGCCCTCACCCCCGATCGCCTGCTCTCCGAACGCGGCGACACGCGCCAGTTGGACGCCTTCGTGGTCGCCGCCAGCTACGACCGCGCCGGCACCTGCGCCTTCGCGCTCGGCGACGGCAGCCTGCGCATCGTCGGCCCGGACTGGCTCCCCGTCTCTGCCCATGACGGCGCCGCCCTGTCCCTGGCCACGGATTGCCGTCCCGCGGGCTGGATCACCGGCGGCGACGATGGCCGCTTCCTGCGGATTTCCAGCGACGGCACCGTCGCGGAGATCGCCGGCTTCGGCATGAAATGGGTCGAGCACGTCGCCGCCCACCCGGACGGAAAAGGCGTGCTGGCCTGTGCGGTCGGCAAATCCGTCCACGTCTTCGACGGCGCCGGCACCCGGCTCAAGACCGTCCAGCACCCCTCCAGCGTCACCGGCCTGGTGTTCGACGCGAAGGGAAAACGCTTCGCCGCCAGCCATTACGGCGGCGCCAGCCTGTGGTTCGTCGCGTCCAAGACCGACAACCCGCGCAAGCTGGAATGGAAGGGCAGCCACACCGGCATCGCCATCTCGCCCGACGGCGACTGCGTGGTCACCGCCATGCAGGAGAACTCGCTGCACGGCTGGCGCCTGTCCGACGGCCAGCACATGCGCATGACCGGCTACCCCGCCAAGACCCTGGCGCTGGCCTTCACCAAGAACGGCAAGTGGCTGGCCAGCTCCGGCGCGGACTCCATCGTGATGTGGCCGTTCCATGGCGGCGGCCCGATGGGCAAGCCCCCCACCGAACTGGCCGGCGGCGACGGCGTCACCTGCACCCGCGTCGCCGCCCACCCCAGCCACGACGCGATTGCCGCGGGCTTCGCCGACGGGCTGGTGGTGATGGCCGACATCAACTCGGCCCGCATCCTGCCCGTCGCCGCCCCCGGCCGCGGCCCGATCTCGGCCCTGGCCTGGAGCCCGGATGGCACCCGCCTCGCCTTCGGCACCGAAACCGGCTTTGCCGCGGTGGTTGATTTTTCCAAGCGAGGCTCGTGAAGGAAGGCGGTCTTTTTTGAAAAAAAGGAACCAAAAAACTTCCTTTCACTTGCCTGCGGGCGCACGATGGTGCCCCATGATGAAGTGTCATGAAGTCTTTTTGCTTCTTTTTCTTCAGAAAAAGAAGACCTTCCTTGCCTAGCACCATCCCCATAAAGGCCCAGCGCATGCACATCATCGAAGCCCACGGCATGCGCCTGCCGAAACTCGGCCTCGGCACCTGGCGGATGGCCGGCGAGGATTGCACCACCGCCGTGCTCGGCGCGCTGGAGCGCGGCTACCGCCACATCGACACCGCCCAGATGTATGCCAACGAGGATGCCGTCGGCGCGGCCCTGGCCGCCACTGCGGTGCCCCGCGCCGACATCCACCTGACGACCAAGGTCTGGTGGGAGAACCTCGCACCCGATGCCATGCAGCGCGCCATGGACAACAGCCTGAAGCAGCTGCGCACCAGCTACGTCGATCTCTACCTGATCCACTGGCCGGCGCCGCGGATGGACCTCGCCGCCGCGCTCGGCCAGCTCGTCAGGTTCCGCGAACAGGGCCTGGCGAAGCATATCGGCGTCTCCAACTTCCCCATCGCCCTGCTGAGGCGCGCCATCGAGGATATCCAGGCGCCGATCGCCTGCAACCAGGTCGAGTACCACGTCCTGCTCGACCAAACCAAGCTGCTGGCCTACGCCCGCGCCAAGGGGCTTGCGGTCACCGCCTATTGCCCGCTCGCCCAGGGCCGGCTGGCCGAGCATCCGGCATTGGACGCCATCGCGCAGAAGCACGGCTGCACCACGGCACAGGTCGCGCTCGCCTGGCTGCTGGCGCAGGACGGCGTGGCCGCCATCCCCAAGGCCGGGCGGGCGGAAAGCCAGCTTGCCAACCTCGCCGCCCTGGACATCACGCTGGACGACGCCGACCGCGCCGCCATCGCCGCCCTGCCGAAGGGCCAGCGCTTTGTCTCGCCGGAAATCGCACCCGCCTGGGACGCCTGACCCCGCGCGGCGCAGGATGCGGGCCGCCGGCACCACGCGCCACGCCATGGCCGGCCCGCTGCTGGCGGCGCTGGGGTGCCACGGCGCGCTGGCCTGGCTGGCCCTGGCACTGCCGCCCCACGCGCTGCCGAACACCACCGACCCGCCCGGCGTGACGCTGGTGGTGGCCCTCCGCGCCGCGCCCGCAGCCAAACCCGCCCCCTGGGACGGCCCGATCGGCGCCGACCTGCACGAGGCCCGGGTGCCCGAACACCTCGATTGGCCCGATCCTCCCGCGCCCCCCGCTCCCGCGCCAACCCCGGCCCCGCCCGTGCACCCGCGTTCGGCACGCGCCCCGCACGCCGCCCCCGCGACGGTCCCTGCGGCAGCCCCCACGACCGCGACGCCCGGCACGGTCGATGCCGGCGCCGTCGCTGCCTGGCAGGCCGCCCTGTCGGCCTGGATCGAGCGCCATCGCCGCTACCCCGCCGCCGCCCGCTTCCGCCAGGAGGAGGGGGTGGTGCTGGTGCGCTTCGCCCTCGATCCCGCCGGGCGCGTGCTGCGGGCCGAAATCACCGGCCCATCCGGCTCGGGCGCGCTGGACCGCGCGGCGCTGGCACTGCTGGACGGCGCCACCCTGCCGCCGCCACCGCCTGCGCTGGACCCCGCGCTGCTGGTGGTGTCGGTGCCGATTCGCTACCGGCTGCAGTAGAGGTCAGAAGAATCTTCTTTTTCTGAAGAAAAAGAAGCAAAAAGACTTCCAATAATTTTGGCACGGCGTTTGCTGCGGCAACGTCGTCTTGTGACGGAAAGTTTTTTGGTTCTTTTTTTCAAAAAAGAACATTCTTCCTTACGGCCCCGCCGCCAGCCCCGCCGGACGCCGGTCGTCATTGGCCCCATAGAACAGCCCCGGCCGCATCTGCCCCGACAGCGCCGCATCGGGCACCACCGCCCCCGTCCCGGCCGCGGCCGCGCGCGGCCGCACGATCGCCGCCGCCGCGCCCCAGGGCCGTTGCTCGGTGATCTTGTACCCCATCGCCTCCAGCAGCCGCCTCGTGTCGGCCGACAGCGCGCGGGTTTCCATGTACAGCTCGTCGGGCAGCCACTGGTGGTGGATGCGCGGCGCATCCACCGCCTCGCGCAGTTCCATGCCATGGTCGATCAGGTTCAGGATCACCTGCAGCGTGATCGAGATGATGCGCGCCCCCCCTGGCGAGCCCAGCACGGCATAGGGCTGGCCGTCGCGCAGCAGCAGCGTGGGCGACATCGACGACAGCGGCCGCTTGCCCGGCGCGATCGCGTTCACCTCGCCCTGCACCAGGCCGAACAGGTTGGGCACGCCGGGCTTGACGGTGAAGTCGTCCATCTCGTTGTTCAGCAGGAAGCCGGTGCCCGGCGCCACCACCCCGGCGCCGAAGCCGCCATTGATGGTGTAGGTCACCGCCGCCAGGTTGCCGGCGCTGTCGGCCACCGAGTAATGCGTCGTCTCCGGCCGCTCATGCGGCGCCACGCCGGGCGCCAGCTCGCGCGACGGCGTGGCCCGGTCCGGGTTGATCTGCGCGCGGATCGCCACCGCGTAGTCGCGCGACAGCAGCCGCTCCAGCGGGTTCTTCACGAAATCCGGATCGCCCAGCAGCGTGTTGCGGTCCAGGAAGGCGTGGCGCAGCGCCTCGGTCATCAGGTGCACGGTGCGTGCCGAATTGAACCCGGCGGCGCGGATGTCGTAGCCCTCCAGCACGCCCAGCACCATGCAGATTACGGTCCCGCCCGAGGATGGCGGCGGGGCGGACACCACCGTCCAGCTGCGATACGGGCAGGACAGGGGCGCCATCTCGCGCACCTTGTAGCCGGCGAAGTCGGCCTCGCTCAGCACCCCGCCGCCGGCGCGCGCGGCGGCGGCCACCGCGGTGGGGATCGCGCCGTGGTAGAACGCCTCCGGCCCGCGCGCGGAGATCGCCTCCAGCGTGCGGGCGAGGTCGGGCTGCACCAGCCGGTCGCCGGGCTGGAACGGGGTGCCGTCGGGGCGCAGGAAGATGCGCGCTGCCTCGGGGTTGCGGCGCAGCCGGGCGGCCGCGGCCTCCATGATGTCGGTGTCGCCGCGCACCAGCACGAAGCCGTCCCGCGCCAGGCGGATCGCCGCCGCCATCACCTGCGCGCGCGGCATCGTGCCATACTGCGTCAATGCCGCGTCCAGCCCGGCCACGCTGCCGGGCACGCCCACCGCCCGCCAGCCCACCAGGCTGGCGCCGGGGATCACCTTGCCGTCGGCGTCCAGATACATGTCCCGCGTGGCCGCCGCCGGCGCGGTTTCGCGGAAATCCAGGAAGGTGGTGCGCCCGTCGGCCAGCCGCAGCGTCATGAACCCGCCGCCGCCGATATTGCCGCAGCACGGATGCACCACCGCCAATGCATAGCCCACCGCCACCGCGGCATCCACCGCATTGCCGCCGCCGCGCAGTACCGCCACCCCGGCCTCGGTCGCCAGATGCTGGGCGGATACCACCATGCCGTTGGCCGCTTCCACCGCCGGCAGCGAAGCGGCCCGCGCCGGCACCCCCAGCGCCAGCAGCAGCGCGAACAGAAGCCCGCGAATGCGCGTCACGGCAGCCTGGGAAAGGTGGTCCCGATCATGTCGCCCTCGCGCACGATCGCCGCCAGCTGCGCCGCGCTCCAGCCCTCGGTGCCCGCCGGGCGCAGCGGCAGCACCATCCAGCGGTAATCCGCCGTGCTGTCCACCACCCGCAGCTTCACCTCTGCCGGCAACACGGTGCCGAATTCCAGCAGCAGCCCGCGCGGGTCGCGCACGGCACGGGCGCGATAGGCGGCGGACTTGAACCAGAACGGTGGATAGCCCAGCACCGCGCGCGGGTAACAGGAGCACAGCGTGCACACCACCAGGTTGTGCTGCTCGGCGGTATCCTCCAGCACCCCCAGCGGCGGCATGCCCCGCATCGGGATGTCCATCTCCTCGGCGGCCTTGGCGCCATCGGCCAGCATGCGCGCGCGATAGGCCGGGTCGGTCCAGGCCCGCGCCACCATCCGCGCCCCCTGCGCCGGCGAGGCGGCGTCGGTGATGCGGATGCGCTCGGCAATCTCGTCATGCGTCATCACGCCCTTGGCGGTCAGCAACTGCCGCACCGCGGCCAGCAACCGGTCGGACGGGGTTTCCAGCAGGGTGCTCATGCCGCCGCCTCCAGCCATGACTCGAACAGCTCCACCACCAGCGCGTCGCCGCCGGCATCCGGCCAGATGGCCGCGGGGACAAACCGCACATGGTACAGGTTCAGCACCTTCGCCGGCCGGGCAAAGGCCAGTTCCTCGGGATTGGCAAACGCGCCCAGGTGCTTCTCCACCACCCCGCGCGCCCCGCGCAGGTAGTGCGGCGTGCGGATATGGCAGGGCCCGCGCGTCTCCGGCCAGTCGTCGCGCACCCGCACCACGGTGCCCGGCGCCAGCAGCGCGCTCACTTCGTGTCCTCCAGCGCGGCGCGCAGCTCCGCCTCGCTGAACACGCCGCGCGCCAGCATGTTGTCGGTGATCGAGCGGATCCAGCGCTGGTAGTACGACAGCCGCAGGTAGTCCGCCTCCGGGATCGCCTCGATCCCGCGGCGCAACTCATCCACGCTCATCACCTTCCTGGCGCCCAGCAAGGCGCGAATGGCATCCACCTCGCGGTCGAAATCATTCAGCACATGCGGCTCCACATCCACCGCATCGCACATGAACTTCGACACCCCGCCCATGTCATGATGCGCCCTGGGTTTCGCCTCGGGCAAGGTCGCGGGGTCGGGCGGGGATGGGATGGTGCTCATGCCGGCAGGTTAGCGCGATTTCCGGCCGGCAGGGAACCGTCAGTTGCTCACCGCCTCGCCCGGCGACAGCCCCCACAGGCCCTCGCGCTTCAGCCAGCCGTGATAGTCGCCCACCCGCACCTCGCACCATGCCGCATCCGCCGCACAGCCGCGCACGCGCCCCACCACGCCGGGGCGCAGCACCGCCACCGCCGGGGCATCATCCGCCGCCGACCGGCGCAGCGTGCGCTCGTTGGGCACCATGAAGCTGCGCCGCCCGGTCAGGTTGGACTGGTGCACCCAGCCCTTGACGCCATCATTGTCCTCGATCAGCCGCCAGGTCTCGAACTCGCGCAGCACCCGCACCGGCTGGTCCGGCCGGCGGTAGATCCAGTCCACCGGATAGCGCGTGCCCGGCCCAACCCGCAGCTTCACCCCGTCATAGCGAATCCCGGCCCAGCGCGGCAGCTTCTGGCCGGTCACCGTGCCCTTGCTCGGCTCCGGCGCCTTGGCCGCCTCCGGTTTCGCCTCGGCCGGCTTGGGTTCCGCCGGCTTGGCTTCCGCCGGCTTGCTGGAAGCGGGCTTCGCCGCCAACGCCGCAGCCGCAGCCGCACCCGCCGCCGCGCCGCCAACCGCCCCGGCCTTGCCCGCGGCCGATCGCGGCTTGCGTGGCCCGGAATGCGGCCGCGGCGACACCACCGGCGGCTTGGCGGCCGCCACCCTGCCCAGCGACGAACCGGCCGGCGGCTGCGGCAGCACCGGCGAGGCCATCGGCGCCACCTGCTGCACCGGCGCGCGCGGCGCGGCCACCGGCGCCGGCGCAGGCGTCGGCCGCTCCGCCGGCCGGCCGCCGCGCGAGGAAGGCAGGGTGAGGTGGCCGGCCGGCGGCGATGTCTGGGCCAAAGCCCGCGGCGGCAACGCGGCGCCGGCCAGCACCACGCCGAGCAGAACTGCCATGGGTGCGTTCATCCCGCCATCCCTGCCAAGCCAGGCGTGCTCAGGTCAAGGGCTGGATGATGCATGGGATGGATCGTGGAGGTCCAGGAGAAGGAAGCGCGTTCTTTTTTGAAAAAAAGAACCAAAAAACTTTCATGACTTGGAGACCACCCGCCAGCAACACTAAAATTCTTAAATGATAAAAGTCTTTTTGCTTCTTTCTCTTCAGAAAAAGAAGACCTTCCTTCCTGCCCGGCACCTTCACAACGTGACAATCTGCCCCGCCCCCACCGCCTCCAGGAAGGTCGCAATCCCCGCCACCTCCACCCCCGGCGCCAGCGCCGCCGCCTCGGCGCCGATCATCCGCAGCCCGGCCTCGCAGGCGATGCACCGCACCCCCAGCTCCCCCGCCGCCTCGGCCAGCTCGCCCAGCCCCGCCACCCCGCGCGCCCGCGCCAGCGCCTCGCGCGAATCCCCGGCCAGCGTCCCCGGCATCAGCGCCCGGCAGCCCTCGTTGGTGGCGAACACCACCACAAGCCGCCCCAGCGCCGCCGCCCCGGCCGCCATCAGGAAGGCGTAGTGCGCCCGCTCATGCCCGCCGGAAATCAACAGGATGCCCAGCGATTCAGACGGCACAGGCCGGCCCCGCCGTGTCGCCATGCCCCGACAGGTCGCGCAGCGTCGCCTTCGGCCCGCAGGCGATGCACTCCGGGTCCGGCCGCAGCCTGATGGTGCGGAACCGCATCGCCAGCGCGTCCCAGATCAGCACCCGCCCGGCCAGGGTCTCACCGATCCCCATGATCTCCTTCAGCACCTCGGTGGCCTGCAACGTGCCCATCACCCCGGTCACCGCCCCCAGCACCCCGGCCTCGCTGCAACTCGGCACCAGCCCGTCCGGCGGCGGCGCGGGATACAGGCAGCGATAACAGGGGCATTCCGGCCCGGCATGCGGCTTGAACGTCGCCAGCTGCCCGTCGAAGCGCAGCACCGCGGCGGAAATCAGCGTCCGCCTGCCCAGCACGCAGGCATCGGACAGCAGGAACCGCGTCGGGAAATTATCGGTCCCGTCGCACACGATGTCGTAGCCGGCGATCAGGTCCAGTACGTTGTCCGCCGCCAGCCGCATCCGGTGCGGCACGATCGTCACCAGCGGATTGATCGCCCGCGCCCGCACGATCGCCGATTCCACCTTCGGCGTGCCCAGCGACTCCGTGGTGTGGGCGACCTGCCGGTGCAGGTTGGACAGATCCACCACGTCATCATCCACCAGCCCGATCGTGCCCACTCCGGCGGCGGCCAGGTACAGCAGCAGCGGGCTGCCCAGCCCCCCGGCGCCGATCACCAGCACCCGCGCCGCCCGCAGCTTCGCCTGCCCGATGCCCCCCACCTCGCGCAACAGGATGTGGCGCGAGTAGCGGCCGATCTCGTCTTCGCTGAAATCCAGGTCCATGCGCCTCAACATAGGACGCCAGCCCGAAAGCGCGAAGACCAGAAAGGCGAGGGCTCTGCCCTCGACCCGCAAAGGGTCAGGGACCCTTTGATCCCATTACCTTTTCCCGGTTGCAATGACAGCCTTGTTCGAATTCGGATGTCATCGGGAGCGCATTGTAATCCAATTGGATGAGATCCAGGGGCTCGGCCCCTGGCGGGTCCGGGCAGAGCCCGGCCTTGCTGATCTTCGCTGCGCAAATGTGCTAGACGCCGGCGATGACCGATCCCATCGATACCGGCGCGCTGGTGCTGTTCTCCGGCGGCCAGGACTCCGCCACCTGCCTGGCCTGGGCGCTCGCCCGCTTCGCCCGCGTCGAGACCGTCGGCTTCGCCTACGGCCAGCGCCACGAAGTCGAGCTGTCCTGCCGCGCCCCGCTGCGCCACGGCATGGCCGCCCTGCACAACTGGCACCACCGCCTCGGCCCCGACCACACCATCGACATGGGTCCGGCCCTGGCCGGCATCGGCGCCACCGCCCTGACCTCCGAGGCCGAAATCACCATGACCGACGAGGGCCTGCCCAGCACCTTCGTCCCCGGCCGCAACCTGCTCTTCCTCACCTACGCCGCCGCCATCGCCTTCCGCCGCGGCCTCAAGCATATCGTCGGCGGCATGTGCGAAACCGACTATTCCGGCTACCCCGATTGCCGCGACGACACCATCAAGGCCATGCAGCTTGCCCTGAACCTCGGCATGAACCGCCGCTTCGTGCTCGACACGCCGCTGATGTGGATCGACAAGGCCGGCACCTGGGCCCTCGCCCACGCCCTCGGCGGCCAGCCCCTGGTGGACCTGATCGTCGAGCACTCCCATTCCTGCTACCTCGGCACCCGCACCACCCGCCACCCCTGGGGCTACGGCTGCGGCACCTGCCCCGCCTGCGCCCTGCGCGAAGCCGGCTGGACCCGCTGGTGCAGCTAACGCCCCGACCTTGCCTGCTCCCCCCGCGCCAGCCGCCCGGCGATATCCAGCGCCCGGCGCAGCAGCGTCTCGCTGGCCTCCGGCGTCATGAACGCGCTATGCGCCGACAGCGTCACGTTCGCCAGCCCGGCCAGCGGATGCCCCTCCGACAGCGGCTCCTCGCAGAACACATCCAGCCCGGCATGGCCGATCTGCCCCGACTTGAGCGCCGCCACCATCGCCCCCTCGTCCACCACCGCCCCGCGCGCGGTATTGACCAGCAGGGCGCCCGGCTTCATCCGCGCGATCCGCTCCGCCGACAGGAACCCATGGGTCTCATCGTTCAGCAGCAGATGCAGGCTCACCACGTCGCTCTCCGCCAGCAGCCGCTCCAGCGCCACGAACTCCACCCCGGCCGCCGTCCTCGGCGTGCGGTTCCACGCCAGCACCCGCATCCCGCTGCCCCCGGCAATCCGCGCCACCTCCGCCGCGATGCCGCCGAACCCCACCAGCCCGAGTGTCTTGCCGGTCAACTGCCGCCCCTCGCGCCGCAGCCACTGCCCGCGCCGCATCGCCCCGTCCATCGCCGCCAGCCCGCGCGCCGCCGCCCACATCAGCGCGATCGCATGCTCGGCCACCGCCGTGTCGCCATAGCCCTTGATGGTGTGCACCGCGATGCCCAGCCCGGCGAGCTCCTCGGGGTTCATGTAGCTGCGCGCCCCGGTGCCCAGGAAGATCACGTGCTTGAGCCCGCCGCACCGCGCCATCCATTCCGTCGGCATATGGGTGCGGTCGTTCAGCACGAAGTCATGCCCGGCCAGCAGCCCCGGCAACTCCTCCGGCTCCACCTCCTCCTGGATGTTCACCGCCACGGCGGGATCGTCCGCCCGGCCCACCCGCCGCAGGATATCGCCAAGCTCGTCCGTGGCATCGACAAACAGGCCCTGCATCGGCGTTCCCCTGGCGTTGCGGCCCCGATCCTGCCCGCTCGCCCGACCGCGCGGCAAGCATGACCGCCGGACGCGCGCCGAAGCTGGCGCCGCAGGATCGCCGGTCCCCCAGGCAACGCGCCCGTGGCGCCGCCGAATCCAAGCCCACGCGCAAGCCGCGCCGCCGCTGGTGGCTGTTCCTGCTGCGCTGGTCGCTCATCCTGGCGATCTGGGGCACCGTGCTCATCGGCCTGGTGCTGGCGGTCTTCGCCTGGGACCTGCCCCGCCCCAGCGCGGCACTCGACGCCGCCCGCCGCCCCGGCGTCACCCTGCAGGACTCCGCCGGCCGCATCATCGCCACCTACGGCGACCTGGTCGGCGAACCGCTGCGCCTGGCCGACATGCCGCCCTACCTTCCCGCCGCCGCCGTCGCCGTCGAGGACCGCCGCTTCTACAGCCATGCCGGCCTCGACCTGATCGGCATCGCGCGGGCCATGCTGGTCAACATCCAGGCCGGACAGGTCGTCCAGGGCGGCTCCACCATCACCCAGCAGGTCGCCAAGAACCTGTTCCTCACCAACGCCCGCACCTTCCGCCGCAAGGTCCAGGAGCTCCTGCTCACCCTGTGGCTGGAACGCCAGTTCAGCAAACAGGAAATCCTCGAGATCTGGCTCAACCGCGTCTATCTCGGCTCCGGCGCCTTCGGGGTCGACGCCGCCGCGCGCATCTATTTCGGCATCTCCGCCCGCAAGGTGAACCTCTGGCAGGCCGCCGTGCTCGCCGGCCTGCCCCGCGCCCCCTCGCGCATCAACCCCCGCGTCAACCCCGAGGCCGCCGCCGCCCGCGGGCGCGAGGTGCTGGCCGCCATGGCCGAGACCGGCGCGATCGGCGCCGAGCTCGCCAGCGTCGCCGCCAGCCAGATCGCCTTCCCGCCCCGCCCCTCGCGCGCCGCCGGCTGGTTCGGCGACTGGGTCTCCGACCAGGCCGAACCCCTGCTGCCCGACGGCGCCGACGCGGTGGTCCGCACCACGCTGGACGCACGCATCCAGGCCATCGTGGAAACGCGCCTGAAAACCCTGCTCGACGGCCCCGGCGCCGAGGCCCGCGTCGGCCAGGGCGCCGTCGTGGTGCTGGACGCCGCCACCGGCCGCGTCCGCGCCCTGGTCGGCGGCAAGGATTTCGCCACCAGCTCCTTCAACCGCGCCGTCGTCGCCCGCCGCCAGCCCGGCTCGGCCTTCAAGCCCTTCGTCTGGCTCGCCGCCATCGAGGCCGGCGCCCGCCCGGACGACACCGTGCTCGACGCCCCGATCCGCCGCGGCCGCTGGGCCCCGGCCAATTTCGACAACCGCTTCCGCGGCGAGATCACGCTGGAGGAGGCGCTGGCCCACTCCGTCAACACCGCCGCCGTCCGCCTGCTGATCCAGGCCGGCGGCCCGCGCGCCGTGGCCGCCGCCGCCGCCCGGCTCGGCATCGCCGACCCGCTGCCGAACAACGAATCCCTCGCCCTGGGCACCACCGAGGTCGGGCTGCTGGAACTCACCGCCGCCTATGCCAGCTTCTTCAACGGCGGCCTGCGCATCACCCCCACCGGCATCGAAGGCGTGGTGGCCGAGCGCCGCAACATCGCCCTCACCCGCACCGCCCCCGCCCGCGCCATCACGCCGGACCACGCCGCCATGATGGCCCGCATGCTCGCCGCCGTGGTCTCGCGCGGCAGCGGCCGCGCCGCCGCCATCCCCGGCCGCGCCGTCGCCGGCAAGACCGGCACCACCCAGGACTACCGCGACGCCTGGTTCATCGGCTGGACCGAAGGCGCCGCCGGCACCGGCGGCAGCGGCGGGCGCATGATCGGCATCTGGCTCGGCAACGACGACAACCGCCCGATGGACCGCGTCACCGGCGGCAGCCTGCCCGCCCGCCTGTTCGCCGAGATCGCCCGCGAGATCGGCGCCAACTGATACGAATCCTCGAAAGGAATGCCCCATAACTTCGAGCAAGAGCAGGGCTTTGCCCTGCACCCACCAAAGGCCGAGGGCCTTTGGAATCCCATTACTTTCTAAATGGATGAGGTCCAGGGGCTCGGCCCGTCGCGCGAAGGCGCGCGCCGGACCAGGCGGGTCTGGGCGGAGCCCAGTCTTTCCTGATCCTGTCGGTGATGCATTTCGAAGCCTGATCTGAGCCCGAGCCCCATGAGGTTGCCGGCGTGCGAGCAATGTGACGTTATATTATAACATCCCTAGAAAGCCCCCCATGCGCATCGCCCTCCTCCTGCTCGCCGCCCTCACCCTCGCCCTGCCTGGCCCGGTCCAGGCTCAATCCCCCACCCTGCCCACCCCCCTGCGCGTCGTCGCCAGCTTCTCCATCCTCGCCGACATGGCCCGCCAGGTCGGCGAGGACCGCGTCACCGTGCGCGCCCTGGCCGGACCGGACCAGGACCTGCACGGCTTCGAGCCCCGCCCCTCCGATATCCAGGCCGTCGCCCAGGCCGATGTCCTGATCGTCAACGGCCTCGGCCTGGAAGGCTGGGCCAAGCGCATCGCCGACGCCGCCGGTTTCCACGGCGTCACCGTTGTCGCCACCCGGGGCATTGCCACCCGGGACATCGCCGCCCGCGCCGGCCCCGACCCCCACGCCTGGCAAGACCTCGCCAACGCCCGCCAATACGTCGCCAATATCCGCGACGGCCTCGTCGCCGCCGACCCCGCCCGCGCCCCCGCCACCACCGCCGCCGCCGCCCGCTACCGCGCCGAACTCGCCGCCCTGGACAGCGAAATCCGCGCCCTCTTCGCCGCCATCCCCCGCGCCCAGCGCCGCATCGTCACCAGCCACGACGCCTTCGCCTACTTCGCCGCCGCCTACGGCATCGACATGCACGCCGTCTCCGGCACCTGGCGCGACGCCGAACCCTCCGCCCGCGAACTCGCCACCCTCGCCGCCCAGGTCAAACGCCAGAACATCCGCGCCCTCTTCCTCGAAAACGCCGGAAACCCCGCCGCCCTGCGCGCACTGGCCAGCGAAACCAACACCAAAATCGGCGGCCAACTCTACGCCGATGCCCTCTCCCCCCCCAACGGCCCCGCCGCCACCTATACCGCCATGATGCGCCACAACGCCCAAACGATCGCGGCCGCGCTGCGATAGGGAGGAAGGGAGGCAAGGCAAGGCCAGGGGCTTTGCCCCTGGACCCCACCAGGGGGCCGAGCCCCCTGGACCCTCAACCATTTTCGCCAAAGGCGAACAAACGACTGGGGTCTGGGGGCCTCTGCCCCCAGCGGGTCCAGGGCAGAGCCCTGGCCTTTTCTTCCTTCCTCCCTTCCCCCCCGCCAGCGAAGGCGCGATCATATGGCGCGTATGGAGGGTTCAGGCATGTGCGACACCATGGCGGCGCGCGGCGCGGCGACGGTTTCCGGCTTCACCTTGTTCGCCAAGAACAGCGATCGCGAGCGCAACGAGGCGCAGTTCCTCGACATGCTGCCGCCGCAGGATTATGGCCGCGGCGCCGTCGTGCGCTGCACCTATGTCGCCATCCCCCAGGCTCCTCGCACCCATGCCGTGCTGCTCAGCCGCCCGTTCTGGATCTGGGGCGCCGAGATGGGCGCCAACGAGCACGGCGTGGTGATCGGCAACGAGGCGGTGCATCCCCGCCAGGCGCCGCAGCGCCGCGAGACGCTGATCGGCATGGATTTGCTGCGCCTCGGGCTGGAGCGCGGCGCCACGGCGGCCGAGGCGGTCACGGTCATCACCGGCCTGCTGGAACAGCACGGCCAGGGCGGCAGTTGCGGCCACATGGCGCGCCGCTACTACGACAATTCCTTCATCATCGCCGACGCGCGCGAGGTCTATGTGCTGGAGACCATTGGCTGCCGCTGGGCGGTCGAGCGCGCCGGCCCCACGCGGGCCATCTCCAACACCTACACCATCGCCACGAACATCACCGCCGCCAGCCCCGACCTCGAAGCCTTCGCCCGCGCCCAGGGATGGTGGCACGGCAACCGGCCCTTCGACTTCGCCGCCGCCGTCACCAACCCGGACAACCCCGGCCTGTCCGGCGCCATTGGCCGCTGCGCCCGCGCCACCCAGCTTCTCGCCCGCCAGTCCGGCCGCATCGACCCCGCCGCCATGATGAAGAACCTGCGCGACCACGGCGCCGCCGCCGAGGGCAATGCCGGCTTCCACCCCCAGCAGATCGACGGCGTCACCATCTGCATGCACGCCGCCGACGGCACCCGCCGGGGCCAGAGCGTCGCCGCCATGGTCAGCGACCTCGGCGAAACCGGCGATGGCAAGGCGGGCGCCGTCCACTGGGTCACCGGCACCTCCGCCCCCTGCACCTCGATCTTCAAGCCGGTCTTCCTCGACGCCGGCCTGCCCGCCCAGGGCCCCCGCCCCGGCGACCGCCACGACCCCGCCACCCTGTGGTGGCGCCACGAACAACTCCACCGC
>JADLHF010000062.1 GCA_020848935.1 Acetobacteraceae bacterium | reverse complement strand
GGCTGGGCCTGGCGCCATGAACGCCACCAGGTGGACCTGGCGCAATTCCCCAACGTGAAGCGCTGGTACGAGGCGATGATGGCCCGCCCGGCCACGGCGCGCGGCTTCGAGGTGGCGCTGAGCTAGGTCGCGTTGACCTTCGGCAGCCCGGCGCGGGCGGAGACCTGATCCGGCTCGTCGTCCGGGAGGGCCGGATGCCGTCGGGTCGGCCGATCGCGAAGGACCGGCACCGGAGCTGGCGTGTTGGCCCGCAGGGAGCGGGGGGCAATGCGCGACGCCACCCGGTACTGTAGGTTGCGCCGTGTCGCGGCCCCTGTCGGCGCGGCCGAATGCACCGGGAGCCCAACATGACTCCACGCGGCGCAATCCTGCAGATCGCCAAAATGGTTGGTCGAGACATCCGCCATGGCGCGCCGGGGCCGGCGGCGCTGGCGGCGGGATCATTGCTCGCCCAGAGCGGTGCGACGCCGGAGCTGGTCGCGTGCCTTGTGGCCGAGGCAGGCAAGAAGCGGCCTGCGGGTCGCATCGTCGAAGCCTGCTGCTTCCTGCTGGAATCGGCGCTCACTGAACTGCGGATTGCCGGAATCGGCGGCGACGCCGCGGCCCACGCAATGCTCGGCGACGCCAGCGCGGCGATCGAGGCTGCGGTTGCGGCCAAACGCCTTCCTTCGGACGTTCTCATGCCTATCGCACGCGCCATCGCGCAGGCCGGGCTCGATCCTGGTCCGGCGCTCAGGCGGGCGACGCTTGCGGCCATGCAGGATGGCGCTGCCGCCGATCCCGCGAGCCCGCCGCGGGGAACGCCGGCCAGCCACCTGGCTGGCATCGCCCAGGCGCTCGGCGACGACCCGTTTGCCATCCATGCCGAACTTGCAGCGAGCGGCGCGGCATTCCCGCCGGAGCATCGCGCGGCAATGGCAGCGGAGCTTGCGGCATCCGACATTCCCGCGCTGCGCGACGCGGCACTGGGGTTCCTGCTCGATGCCCACCCGGCCCCGGGCGCCGAGGTGCTGGAGGTGCTCGCCGAACAGGCGCGCCGCCATCCCCTGCCGAGCCGCGTGGTCGAGCGGCTGGTCAGCCTGCGCCCCTGGTTGCCCCCGGCGCGGCAGCCCAGGATGGACGCCGCCATTCGTTCCCTGCGGGCCAACACGGCAGCTCCGGTGCCGGTGGATCGCGGCGAGGTCAAGCGGCTGCTCGCGTCGTTGTGCGATGGTGCCGGCGCGCAAAGCCTGTCTGCCCTGGTCAAGACGGGGCGCCGCTACGCGCTGGCCTCGGTGCTGGTGAGGGCGGACTCGGGCGTGGCGGATGCCTGGGTCCGCGACGACATGACGAAGCGCGAGGCCGACGATATCGTCGCACAGATCACGCACGCGGCCGAGGCGGTTGATGTGTCGCTCGAATTTGCCGAAATGCGGATGTCCGACGCACTCGCGACCAACCTGGCGCGGGAGATGCTGCCGCCGTTCGGATTGCTGCACGTCACCGAGGCTGTCGGGCGGGGCCCGCTGCAGCCAGCGGCGACATCGCCGATGATGCTTGCCGACACCCTGCTTCGCGGCCGGCCGCCCGGGGATGTCGGGCCGGAGGCAACGCGGGCGGCCCATCGCGATGCGGCGGATTGGCGGGAGAGGTTCGAAACGGTGGGCTCGTGGTTCGAGGCTGGCGAGGCAATCGACACGCTGCTGAACCCCATCCCATCGCGCCGCAAGCGGATCGCGGCCGTGCTGGCGCATCACCTGCCGGGGCGTCGGGCGTTCTGGGCGGAGCGCTGCGCCTGGATGGCCGCGACGCTGAAGGGCAGCGGGTCGAGCGAAAGCGGGGAATGGCGCGGTTTCGCCCTGGTGGCCCGCGATCTCGCCGCAGGGAAGGCCGTGGCCGAGGTCCCGCTGTTCGCGGTCATTGCCGAGGCAACCGTTGACGCCTTTGCGGCCGGCCCGCGCACACGCCGGCACGTGAGGCTCCGGGGCCGCTGAGCCCTTCGTGCCGGTGGCGATCCCACCCGGGTGCCGCGGCTGGCACTGTTGGCGCCTGGCCTGGCCGAGGCGATCGCGGATGGATCGCGCGCGCGGGGTACAACCGCGTCATCTTGGCGGCGCCGACGGCCCGATGCTGAGGATCCTGCGGATGCCGGATGCTGTTGGGCGTGGGCAGGTGGATTGTCGGCGAAGGACATGCCTGCGGGTGGGTCGGCATACGGATGAATTCCGCTGTCATCGCACGGCAGAAACGGTGTGGGCCGAATTCACGTCCACAAACCACTTGTCAGAAGACCGGGCCGAGGACTACGGTAAGTTCCATGCTGGACTCGCAAGATAAAGCGGGCGAGGCGGAAAATTTCGGGATAATAACAACATGTGCGACGAGCCGTTGTTATGAATGTCCAGGCAACAATATGGACAGTCACGCTGGCCTGCATAGCGGCCATTTCGTTGATTTTTCTCTATGTCGTCGCCAAGGCTGGCAAGGAGGGGGACGCGGCGCTGATAGGGCGTACCGCCAATCGGGTGCGACCTTGGTGGTTTGGGGCTCTGGTTGTATTTATCGCTGTAATGACCTGGGCAACACTGGTTCCGTTCCCCATTCCCGCCCAGAACGCCGCACTGAAGGCGGATCAGGTGGTCGATATCGTCGGACATCAGTGGTACTGGGACATCAGCAAGACGAAGTTCAAGAAAGGCTCCACGATCGAGTTCCGGGTTACCAGCGCCGACGTCAACCATGGCTTTGCGATTTATGCGCCGAACAACCTTATTGTTGCACAGACACAGGCGATGCCCGGCTATACCAACAAATTGCTGCACACCTTCGATGAACCGGGCACCTACCGCCTGCTATGCCTCGAGTTCTGTGGCGTGGCGCACCATGTCATGGAGGCGGAGTTCGAGGTCGGGTCGACGGCGGCGGGAGACGGATCATGAGCAGTGCAACCGCCTACCCACCCGAAGAACGGCTGGCCGGCGGCGATCGCGCCATCTTCAACCTCTATATCGTCACCTCGCTGCTGGTCTTCGTGCTCATGATGCTGCTGGGCCTTGTCATGCGCTTGGCGCAGGGAACCTGGCTCGACATCCCGGCCGATCTTTTTTATCAGATCATGACAGCACACGGCGCGGCGATGGTGGGCACGACGGCGCTGGCCACCTCCGCCGTGATGTGGTTCTTCCTGCGCAAATACGTGCGCCTGAGTACAGCCATATTTGCCGCCAACTATGTACTGTTCCTGCTCGGTGCGGTACTGATCCTCGGCGCGATCTTTCTCGGCAACTATGGCGGCGCCTGGACGTTTCTCTATCCGTTGCCGGTGTCGTCGCAGAACGCGTGGGGCAACGGGGCCGCCGTCGCGTTCATGGCAGGCTATCTGGCGATCGGTGTCGGCTTCCTGCTGTTCTACCTGGATACGATGCGCGCCGTCATCCGGCGCTACGGCAATCTTGGCCGGGCATTGGGCCTGCAGTGGTTGTTCGGCGGCGAAATCGACAAGTCACACCCCAAGACCGTGGTTGCCAGCACCATGGTGATGATCACCAACTCGATCGGAACGCTGGTCGGCGCAATCGCCCTCGTGATGTCCATCATCAACGCATACTATCCTGCGTGGATGCCCGACGCGCTCCTGATCAAGAACTTCATCTACCTGTTCGGCCACATGTTCATCAATGCCACCATCTACATGGCGGTGATCGCGGTGTACGAACTCCTGCCGCGCTACAGCGGGCGATACTGGCCGATCTCGCGCGCATTCCTGTGGGCCTGGGCCATTACCGTCCTGATGGTGCTCAGCGTCTATCCGCATCACCTGCTGATGGACTACGTGATGCCGCGCTGGATGCTGGTGATGGGTCAGGTCGTTTCCTATACCAGCGGGGTGCCGGTCTTCGTCATTACCGCTTATGGCGCGCTGGCCAACGTCCATCGCTCGGGCATGCGCTGGAACCTGCCGTCCAAGCTCATCATGCTGTCGATGTTCGGCTGGAGCGCGGGCATTGTCCCGGCGATTGTTGACGCGACCATTCGGGTCAACCAGGTCATGCACAACACGCTTTGGGTACCCGGACATTTCCACTTCTACATCCTGCTCGGCGTCGTGCCGATGTGCCTAGCCCTGATGTTCCATGTGATCGACAGCCGCGCTTCGGCATCCCACGGCAGCCTGAGCAACACGTTCGGCTTTCCCGCCTTCCTGCTGGGCGGCCTGGTCTTCGTCATGGCATTCCTCGCCGGCGGCTACATCAGCACGCCACGGCGCTTTGCCGTGCACCTGCCGGAATGGGTAACCTATGACCAGTGGGCATCGATTGCCGCCATGGTGGTGATCGCGGCGATGCTGCTGTTCACAGTCAGGATCGTTTTCGGGCTGTTGAAACCGGCCGGTGATGTGGACGCTGCGCACATTAGTCGCTAGCGCCGTCATCGCGGTGGCCGGCATCAGCGTGCTGGCAACGGCCACCGACCATTTCCAGGCCTTCACCACGGAGACCGCGCGGCGGCTCGCCGTGCTGGCGCATCCGGTGGCCGTTCCGGCCGTGATGCTGGAAACCCAGACCGGAGAGCTGATCAATCTTGCGGATTTGCGTGGACGGTGGCTGGTAATCGACTTCATCTACACGCGCTGCGCCAGCCTGTGCGTGGCGCTCGGCAGCGAATTCGCCCGTCTGCAGGACCAGCTTGCCGAACCGATCGCGCTGGACAGGGTGATGCTGCTGAGCATCAGCTTCGATCCCAGCTACGATGAACCGCGTGAGCTTGCGGCCTATCTGCAACGCTCGCAGAGCCGCGGCGCCGGTTGGCTGGCGGCACGGCCCACCGACGCGGCCGAGCTTCGGCAGTTGACGCAGCGTTTTGGCGTGACCGTCATTCCCGACGAGTACGGCGGGTACACGCATAATGCCGCGATCCATGTCGTCGATCCGCAGGGGCGCCTGGTGGAAATCCTTGACCAGGATGAGCCGGAACGGGTGGCGCTGATCCTGCGACGGAAGCTCGCACGATGAACGCGCCCACCCGGCTCTGGCCGATACCAGCCGCGGCGTTGCTGTGGCTGGTGTTGCTGACGCCGCCGGTCAGGCATGCGCTGGAAGCGAGCATGACCGCGCAGATGCTGGTCCAGATACCGCTGCTGATGCTCGTCGGCTGGCTGCTGCGCCGCGCCGTGCCCCAACGCCTGCGCGCCGCCATCGACGGCTGGAACAGCTACGGCATTACCGGATTGCTGTTGGCACTGATCACCGCCACCTACTGGATGCTGCCTCGCGCCCTCGATGCCGCGAGCAGCAATCCTCTCGCGGCAACGGCAAAATTCCTGTCGGTACCGTTGTTGATCGGGTTGCCGTGGGCACTGAGCTGGCCGCACATGAACTTCATCGTCAAGGGTGTGTTCCTGGTCGAGTTCATCGCCACCTTCTTCCGCCTGGGCTGGCTGTACGTGACGTCGCCGGATCGGGTGTGCAACAACTATCTCCTGGGCGATCAGCAGCGCCTGGGACAGGGCATGCTGGTCATCGGCTGCGTGCTGGTGGGATGGATTGCCTACAAGCTCCTGTGGGGTCGCTTCACGATCCCACCGGGGCCCTGAGGGGGGCCTGAGGGCCTCCGCACTCCGCTCTGGCGATCACCGGTGAAGCGCGCTTCAGGCTGTGGGGCAGCAGATCCACGCTGCCGGCACGAACCGTCGTCCCTGGAAAATCCTCAATGCCGCCGGCCCGCCGCCCTTCGTCACCCGAAGCCGGTTCATCAAGCGGCCGGGCTCCCACCGCGTTCAGACCAGAAGCGGCAATGCCGTCCCGTCGCTGGCGCGCAGCACCCGCACGTCCGCGCCGTGAACGCCGGGAACCCAGGCGCTGAACCCCGCGGCGGGCAGGCCGGCACGGTCCAGGTCGATGCGCCAGAGATTGGCCATCGTCCGCATTTCCGCCCCGCCGGCGGCGATGGTCAGGCGGGCCGGGCCATCCGCCTCGCTCGCCCAGCCCTCCACCCAGATGCCGTCCGGGCGCTGCAACACGCGCTCAAGAAACCCGTCACGGGGGCCGGCGTGCGGCCGCGGAGCAAGGCCGAGGCGGTCGCGCAGTTCCTCCAGCGCCACGCCGCCGTCCAGCCGCGGCAGCGGGTCGGCCACCGCCGGCAGGTGCGTGTAGCGATCGTCGCCGCACAGGCAGAACGTCTCGGCGGCCAGTCCTTCGGCCAGGATCGCCGCGTGGAACGGCAGGGCGACATGGTGGAAACGCCCGGGAGCGGCGGCATCTCGCAGCACCCGCACGCCGTCGAGCAGGGCGATCGCCGGCACCATCGCCCCCTCCAGCCACAACCCGTGGCTGGGACTGACCAGAAGGTCGCGCGCCGGGCGGCCGGGGCCGAAGGCGTTGGCACGGATGCGCACCGGACGGTGCGCGGGATCGGCGGGATCGGTGGTCCAGGCGCCGGTCCAGCACAACACCCGCGCCATGCCATCATGCGTCAGCACGGCATCTCCCGGCTGCAATGTTTCCACCGACCGCGCGCCGAAGGGGGTTGCGATGCGCGTGCCGGGGGCGAAGCAGTGCAGCGTGTCATCGTCGGCGATGGTCGCGCCGGCGCTGGGACCGGCCACGCCGAGCCCGGCATAGGTTTCGCCGAGGCTGACGGTGAAGCCCTCGTCGGGTTCCGCCTTGGTGTCGCCGGCCACGCGCACGGTGATGGTGCGGCTCGCCTCGCCGGCCACGAAGGTGACGCGGCCGGTGGGCAGGATGCCGCCGAGGAAGTCCGCGGCGTCGGCGGCGTCCGGGCCGCTGCCGGTGACCTGCCAGGCGATGCTG
>JADLHF010000061.1 GCA_020848935.1 Acetobacteraceae bacterium | reverse complement strand
GAAGGACCTGCCGCCGCTGCCCCAGGGGGGCGATGCCGCCTATCGGCTGGGGGTGGGCGACCAGGTGCGGCTGCTGACCTTCGGCGAGGAGTCGCTGTCGGACATCTTCCGGGTGAACGACGCCGGCAACATCGCCCTGCCGCTGCTCGGCCCGGTGCGGGCGCGCGGGCTGACCACCGACGAGCTGAGCCGCGACCTGGTGGCCGAACTCAGCCGGCGCGGCCTGATCCGCGATGCCAGCGTGGCGGTGGAGGTGGTGGAATACCGCCCGGTCTTCGTGCTGGGCGAGGTCAACCGGCCTGGTCAATACGCCTTCCAGCCCGGCATGACGGTGTTGAGCGTGGCCGCGATCGCCGGCGGCTTCACCTATCGCGCGGTCCAGGACCAGGCCGCGGTTGTGCGCCTGGTGGACGGCCACCCGGTGGAAGGCCGCGCCGACCCCCTGACCGTGCTGCGGCCGGGCGACGTGGTGACGGTGTATGAACGGGTATTCTAACGAATAGAAGTTTTTTGGTTCTTTTTTTCAAAAAAGAACAAGCGCTTCTTTTTGAAAAAAGAAGCAAAAACTTTCATTCATTTTCTTCTTGGGGCGATTCAAGCGCCCAGGGCCCGGCGGGCTTCGGTGGCGAGCATGTCGGCGCGTTCGTTCATCGGGTGGCCGGAATGGCCGCGGACCCATTTCCATTCGATCGCGTGCGGTTTCGCCGCCTCCAGGATGCGGCGCCACAGATCCATGTTGGCCACCGGGTCGCCGGCGGCGGTGCGCCAGTTCTTGCGCACCCAGCCCTGGTGCCAGCGGGTGATGCCCAGGCGCAGGTATTCGCTGTCGGTGTGCAGCACCACGCGGCAGGGACGCTTCAGCGCCTCCAGCGCGGTGGCGGCGGCGGTCAGTTCCATGCGGTTGTTGGTGGTGGCGGGCTCGGCGCCGGAGAGCTCGCGCTCGGTGGCGCCGAACCGCAGGATGGCACCCCAGCCGCCGGGGCCGGGATTCGGCTTGCAGCCGCCATCGGTCCAGATTTCGACGATTTCGCGCGCCGCCGGGGCGGCGACCGTCACGGCGGGGTCAGAGTCCGAGGGCATGTTCGTCGCGTGCGGTGAGGAAGAAGCGCAGTCGGCGGATGTATTCCATCGGGTCCTTGCGGGTGACCATGGCGCCGGGCGGGGTGTTGATCCAGTCGAACAGCCGGGTCAGGGCGAAGCGCAACGCGGCGCCACGGCACAGCACCGGCAGGGCGGCGCGCTCGGCCCGGCTCAGCGGGCGCACGGCGGCATAGGCGGCAAGCAGCGCGCGCGCCTTGGTGACGTTGAACGCATAGTCCGGCTCGAAACACCAGGCGTTGAGGGCGATGGCGATGTCGTAGGCCAGCAGGTCGGTGGCGGCGAAGTAGAAGTCGATCAGCCCGGACAGGCGGCCGTCGAGGAAGAAGACGTTGTCGGGGAACAAATCGGCATGAATGTGCCCGGCCGGCAGGCTGCCGGCGGCGGGCCAGGCGGCCAGGGTGGCGCCGAGGGCGGCCTGTACCTCGTCGCACAGCCCGATTGTCGCGGCGTCGGGGGAACCGGCCTCGGGGGTCGCGGCGTCGGCCAGGGTTTCGCGGGCGCGGGCCAGCAGCGGCGGCCAGCCGGCCGGGCCGAGCGCATTGGCGCGGGTGGGGGCATAGTCCTGGCCGGCCAGGTGCAGCCGGGCCAGCGCCGCGCCGACCGGGGCGCAGTGCTCCGGGCGGACGCGGCGCGGCCAGACGCCGGGCAGGAAGGTGGTGATCGCGGCATGGCGGCCGGCGAGCTGGCGCAGGGCGGCGCCGTCGCGGCCATGCACCGGCTGCGGACAGGTGATGCCACGGCTGGCGAGGTGCTCCATCAGGCCCAGGAACCAGGGCAGGTCGGCGGGATCGACGCGCTTTTCATATAGCGTGAGGATGAAGTCGCCCTGGGTGGTGCGCAGCGAATAGTTGCTGTTCTCCACCCCCTCGGCGATGCCGCGGAACGCCACCGCCTGGCCGATGGCATACTCGTCGAGAAAGGCCGCGAGCGCCTCGTCGGTGACTTCGGTATAGACGGCCATCGCGGTTCAGCCTGGGGCGACCAGCTCGGCCGGCAGCTTGAAGACCACGTCTTCCTGGGTGACGATCCGCTCCTCGATGGCGAGCGTGTAGCGCTCGCGCAGCCGGGCCAGCAGGCCATCGACCAGCACCTCGGGCGCCGAGGCGCCGGCGGTGATGCCGATGCGGGCCACGCCGTCCAGCATCGCCCAGTCCAGCGCCGCCGCGGTGGGCAGCAGCACGGCGCGGGCGGCGCCGGCACGCTCGGCCACCTCGCGCAGGCGCTGGGAGTTCGAGGAGTTGGCGCTGCCGATCACCACCACCAGGTCGGCATCGGTGGCGATCGCCTTCACCGCGGCCTGGCGGTTGGTGGTGGCGTAGCAGATGTCCTCGCGCTTCGGCCCCTGGATGGCGGGGAAGCGGGCGCGCAGGATCGCCACGATCTCGGCGGTGTCATCGACCGAGAGCGTGGTCTGGGTGACGAAGGCCAGGCGGGCGGGGTCGGCGGGCTGGATGGCGTGCGCCTCCTCCACGCTCTGGATCAGGGTCATGGCACCGGGCGGCAACTGGCCCATGGTGCCGATCACCTCGGGATGGCCGGCATGGCCGATCATCAGGATGTGGCGCTGGCCGCCGGCGCCGTCGCCGTGGTGGCGCTCCACCTCGCGGTGGACCTTGGAGACCAGCGGGCAGGTGGCGTCGAGATAGGTGAGGTTGCGGCGCGCGGCCTCGGCGGGAACGGATTTCGGCACGCCATGGGCGGAGAACACCACCGGCGCGTCCTGCGGCACCTCGTCCAGCTCCTCGACGAAGATCGCGCCCTGGGCCTCCAGCGACTCGACCACGGTGCGGTTGTGGACGATCTCGTGGCGGACATAGACCGGGCGGCCGTGGTGGCGCAGCGCCTCCTCCACGATGCGGATGGCGCGATCGACGCCGGCGCAGAAGCCGCGCGGGCCGGCGAGCACAACCTTGAGCGGCGGCAGGGCGGGGGAGGCGGAAGATTCTTGCATGTTGTCCATCGGCCGGGTCGGCGCCAGTATGCCCGCCCCGCCGGCCGCAAACAATCGGCCCGTGCCGAACGCCTTCCTGGAGCCGCCGATGCCCCGCCTGGCCGTCCCGATCCATCTGCTGGCCGCATTGCTGACAACTGTCGCCCTGGTGGCGGGATGCAGCAGCGGAACGGCGAAATTCGCCCCCACCTGCCCGCAATTGGCCCTGCTGGCCGAGGGTGCCGACCTGGTGCGCTTCGCCGGGGCAGGGCGGGATGTGACCGACCGGGTGCTGGAGGCGCGGGTGGCCGGGGTGGATGCGTCCTGCAAGATGGGGTCGAAGGACGCGGTGGTGGCGGTGGTGAAGGTGACTGCCGATATCGCCCGCGGGCCGGCCGCGCGCGGGCGTGTCGCCCAGGTGCCGTATTTCGTGGCCGTGATGGACGGCGACACGGTGCTGGACTGGCGCGAATTCACGCTGCAGGCCAACTTCCCGGCCAATGTCGAATCGCTGCGTGTGGCCGGCGACGAGCTGGAACTGCGCTTCCCCGGTGCCGGCGACAATGGGGCGGGGCGATACAAGATCATCGTCAGCCTGCAACTGACCGAGGAAGAATTGGCCTATAACCGCCGTGCGTCCCACGCCCATGCACCACGCTGAGCATCGGTTGACAGAGCGCCGCCAAGTTTACCGTTGGCGAGAATCGTCCCTATTTTTCGATCAATTGATCATTTTTTAAGAATGTCGCGCAATATGGGAGCCGTTCAGAGCGCGGGAATCAGCAGCGTGGCCATCACCTTCAACAACACGATCTATGACGCCGGCCGCTGGGGGGTGATCTACATCTTCCACAACCTGGGGACGGTGGATTACGTCAGCCCCGACCGCATCGTGCTGAACGGCACGGTGAGTGCGATCGGCGACCTCGTCAGCGTGATCTACAACGACGCGACCTACCAGTTCACCGTCACCAGCTATGACTCGGCGGGCGCGCTGGTGCTGCAATACGGCAGCAACCTGTACGTGGTGTCCAACGCCACACTCAACCAGGGTCAGGTGCTGACGCTGAACACCAACGGGCCGAGCCAGTATTCCCCGCCGCCCTGTTTCGTGGCCGGCACCCGCATCCTGACCCGCCATGGCGAGGTGGCGGTGGAAGACCTGAAACCCGGTGACGACGTGGTGGCGGTGCTGGCGGGGCAGTTGCTGAAGGTGGTCTGGGTGGGGCGGCGCACGGTGGAGTGCACCGCCGAGGCCCGGCCGGCAGAGACGTGGCCGTTCCTGGTGCGCGCGCATGCCTTCGGGCCGGGCCGGCCGCATCGCGACCTGTACCTGTCGCCCGACCATGGCGTGCATGTGGACGGCATGCTGGTGCCGGTGCGCTACCTGGAGAACGGCGCCACCATCCTGCGCGAGCGGCGCGACAGCGTGACCTATTTCCATGTCGAGCTGGCGCGCCACGACATCCTGCTGAGCGAGGGGCTGGGCAGCGAGAGCTACCTGGACACCGGCAACCGCGACGATTTCGTCCGCCCTCATCACGCCCCCGGCCAGTCGGCGGCCGAGGCCGAGGCGGCGGCGCGCCGGATCTGGGCCGATCGCGGCTGCCTGGAACTGGTGTGCGAGGGCGTGCGCCTGCGCACCGTGCGCACCAAGCTGGCCGCCCGCGCCGCGGCGCTGGGCCATGCCGCCAGCGATGATCCTGCCCTGGTGCTGCGCGCCGGGGGCGTGGACCATCGCGGCAGCTTCGACGGCGAGGCCTGGCATTTCGACGCCGGCGCCGAATACGACGACGCCCGGCTGTTGTCCGGCAGCTTCGTGCCGGCCGTTATGGCGCAAGCCGAGTCGGTGCGCGACCGCCGCTGCCTGGGGGTGGCGGTGTCGCGGCTGATGGCCGACGGGCGGATCGTGCCGCTGCACCACCCGGCGCTGTCCTCTGGCTGGCATCGGCCGGAGCGCAACCTGCGCTGGACCGCCGGCGCGGCGGCGCTGCCGCGGCTGCGCCGGCTGTCGGTGGTGCTGGCGCCGATCGGACGCACGGCGGCGCATCCGCGCCTGGCCCCGCCGCGCCTGGCCCCGACGCCCCCGGTTCCGACGCCCCTGGCCCAGCCGACGCCGCGCCCGGCGGCGGGCGCGGCGCTTGAACGGACGCGCGGGTTCCGCCATACAGACGGGGTTCGGTTCACACCGGGCGGAAGAGAGCGGCAATGGGGGGCAGCAATGCCGTTCGTGCCGCCGCCGAAGGCGCAACCGGCCCCCGGAAACGCTCAGGCACCCAGGACCGCGCGGATTCACGAACCTCTGGAAAGCCGGCCAGTTGAGCAGGCCGCACCGACGGAGTAAGGCCGGGAACCACCCGCCCGAATCTCTCAGGTTCCGCAGACAGAGGGGGGTCGCGATCTGCCGGCATCGGGCCGGCGGGCGACCTGTGGGCGGAGCCGGGCGATGAACGATGATGCACTGAAGACCACGCCGCTGGACGCGCTGCACCGCGCGCAGGGCGCCAAGATGGTGCCGTTCGCCGGCTATTCGATGCCGGTGCAATATCCCGCCGGCGTGCTGGCCGAGCACCAGCATTGCCGGCAGGCGGCGGCGTTGTTCGACGTCTCGCACATGGGCCAGGCGAGCATTCGCGGCCCCGGCGGGGCGGCGGCGCTGGAGCGCCTGGTGCCCGGCGACATGCAGGGGCTGGGCGCGTGGCGGCAGAAATACACACTGCTGACGCTGGAGTCCGGCGGCATCATGGACGACCTGATGGTGGCCAACCTGGGGCCGGAACGGCTGTTCCTGGTGGTCAACGCCAGCCGCAAGGATATCGACCTGCCGCATATCGCCGCCCACCTGCCCGCCGGGCTGGTGCTGGAACGCCACGACGACCGCGCGCTGCTGGCGTTGCAGGGGCCGGCGGCGGCGGGGGTGATGGCGGGGCTGGCGCCGGCGGCGGCGGCACTGGGGTTCATGGGCCTGGCCGAGATCACGTTGGGCGGCGTGGCCTGCCTGGCCAGCCGCTCCGGCTATACCGGCGAGGACGGGTTCGAGATTTCCATCCCGGCGGCGGAGGCCGAGGCGGTGGCCACGCTGCTGCTGGCCCAGCCAGGGGTGCGGCTGGCGGGGCTGGGTGCGCGCGATTCGCTGCGGCTGGAGGCCGGGCTGTGCCTGTACGGCAACGACATCGACGAGACCACCAACCCGGTGGAGGCGGCGCTGATGTGGACGATCCCCAAGCGCCGCCGCGCCGAGGCCAACTTCATCGGCGCCGGCGCGATCCTTGCCGCCCTGGCCGCCGGCCCCGCCCGCCGCCGGGTGGGCATCCTGCCGGAGGGTCGCGCGCCGGCGCGCGGGCATACCGCGATCACCGATGACGCCGGCCAGACGGTGGGCGAGATCACCTCCGGCGGCTTCGGGCCGAGCCTGGGCGCGCCCTGTGCCATGGGCTATGTGCGCGCCGACCTCGCCGCCGTCGATACCCGGATCGGGCTGCTGGTGCGCGGCAAGATGCTGCCCGCCCGCGTGGCCGCGATGCCGTTCGTGCCGCACCGCTACCTGCGCTGACCCCCCCCCGCATTCCCGTTCGCCACCCGCGTTCCCACTCGCCAAAGGAAACCCCCGATGACCACCCTGCGCTATACCAAGGACCATGAATGGGTCCGCCTTGAGGACGGCATCGCCACTGTCGGGATCACCGAGCATGCCCAGGAGGCGCTGGGCGACGTGGTGTTCGTGGAACTGCCCGATCCCGGCCGCGAGGTCGAGGAGGGCGAGGCCTGTTCGGTGGTGGAGAGCGTGAAGGCGGCATCGGACGTGTATGCCCCGCTGACCGGGCGCGTCACCGAGAGCAACCAGGCGATCATCGACGATCCCGCCCTGGTGAACCGCGACAGCGGCGGCGAGGGCTGGTTCTTCAAGCTGGCGCTGGCCGACGTGGCGGCATTCGACGCCCTGTTGGACGAGGACGGCTACCAGGCGTTCCTGGAGACGCTGTGATGAGCGATGCCCTGAAGGAGCTCGCCATCCTGGAGGCGAGCGACAGCTTCGTCGCCCGCCACATCGCGCCCAGCGAGGACGAGATCGCCGCCATGCTGAAGGCGCTGGGCATGGCCAGCCTGGCCGAGATGGCCGCGCGCACGGTGCCGGCCGCCATTCGCATGCAACAGGCGATGGACCTGCCGCCGGCGCTGGACGAGGCCGGCGTGATCGGCGAGCTGCGCGGCCTGGCGGCGCAGAACACCGGCGAGAAATCGCTGATCGGCTGCGGCTACCACGGCACCATCACGCCGCCGGTGATCCTGCGCAACGTGCTGGAGAACCCCGGCTGGTACACCGCCTATACCCCCTACCAGGCCGAGATCGCGCAGGGGCGGCTGGAGGCGCTGGTGATTTTCCAGACCATGGTCTGCGAGCTGACCGGCATGGAGATCGCCAACGCCTCGCTGCTGGACGAGGCGACGGCGACGGCCGAGGCGATGGCGATGGCCCATGCGCTGGCCAAGGCGAAGTCGGACGTCATCGCGGTGGCCGCCGACCTGCATCCGCAGACCCGCGCCGTGCTGAAGACGCGGGCCTGGCCGCTGGGCATCACGCTGGTGGATTTCGCGCCCGGCGATGCGGCGGCGATTTCCGCGGCCAGGCCGTTCGCCGTGGTCCTGCAATATCCCGGCACCTGCGGGCAGGTGCGCGACCTCTCGGCCGAGATTGCCGCGGCCCATGGCGCGGACGCGATGGCGATCGTGGCGGCCGACCCGCTGTCGCTGGCGCTGCTGGTGTCGCCGGGCGAGATGGGGGCGGATATCGTGGTGGGCTCGGCGCAGCGCTTCGGCGTGCCGATGGGCTTCGGCGGGCCGCATGCCGGCTACATGGCCACCAGGGACGCGTTCAAGCGGGCGATGCCCGGCCGGCTGGTGGGCGTGTCGATCGATGCCGCCGGGGCGCCGGCGATGCGCCTGGCCTTGCAGACCCGCGAGCAGCATATCCGGCGGGAGAAGGCGACCTCCAACATCTGCACCGCGCAGGTGCTGCTGGCGGTGATGGCCGGCATGTATGCCGTGTGGCACGGGCCGCAGGGGCTGACGCGGATCGCCCGGCGGGTGAATTTGCAGGCGCGGCTGCTGGGTGCCGCGGCGGCGAAGGGCGGCATGACGCTGCGCCACGCCGCGTTCTTCGACACCATCGCGGTGGAGGCCGGAAAGCGGGCCGATGCGCTGATGGCGGCGGCCGTGAAGGCCGGCTTCAACCTGCGCCGGCTGGACGCCACCGGGGTGGCGATTGCGCTGGACGAGACCGTCACGCGCGAGGAACTGGCGCGGCTGGCGCTGATCCTGGGGGGCGCGCTGGACGCCGCCCCGGCCTCGATCCCCGCGGCGAATGCCCGCACCAGCCCCTTCCTCCAGCAGGCGGTGTTCAGCGCCCATCATGCCGAGCACGAGATGCTGCGCTTCCTGCGCCGGCTGGAGGAGAAGGACGTGGCGCTGAACCGCTCCATGATCCCGCTTGGTTCCTGCACCATGAAGCTGAACGCCACCGCCGAGATGATCCCGGTGACCTGGCCGGGCTTCGCCGATATCCACCCCTTCGCGCCGGCCGAGCAGACCCGCGGCTACAAGGCGATGATCGACCGGCTGTGTGCCTGGCTGTGCGTGGCCACCGGCTTCGCCGGCGTCTCGATCCAGCCGAATGCCGGCAGTCAGGGCGAGTATGCCGGGCTGCTGGCGATCCGCGCCTGGCATGAGAGCCGGGGCGACCACGGGCGCGACATCGTGCTAATCCCCTCCAGCGCGCACGGCACCAACCCGGCCTCGGCGGCGATGGCGGGGTATCGCGTGGTGGTGGTCGCCTGTGACAAGGACGGCAACGTGGACATGGCCGACCTGACGGCCAAGGCCGGGCGGCACCGCGAGAAGCTGGCCGCCCTGATGGTGACATACCCCAGCACGCACGGGGTGTTCGAGACCACGATCGGCGATATCTGCCAGATGATCCACGACCATGGCGGCCAGGTCTATATGGACGGGGCCAACATGAACGCGCAGGTTGGGCTGACCTCGCCGGGGCGGATCGGCGCCGATGTCTGCCACCTCAACCTGCACAAGACCTTCTGCATCCCGCATGGCGGCGGCGGGCCGGGCGTGGGGCCGGTCTGCGTGGCCGAGCATCTGGTGCCGTTCCTGCCCAACCACCCGATGCGCGCGGATGCCGGGCCGGCCACAAGCTATGGCCCGGTCTCGGCGGCGCCGTACGGCAGCGCGCTGATCCTGCCGATCAGCTACGCCTATATCCGCATGATGGGGGCGGCGGGGCTGACGCGGGCGACCGAGGTGGCGATCCTGAACGCCAACTACATGGCCGGGCGGCTGCGGCCGCATTACCCGATCCTGTATGTCGGTGCCTCCGGGATGGTGGCGCACGAGTGCATCATCGACTGCCGCGGCTTCGCGTCGGGCTCGGGCGTGCAGGTGGAGGATATCGCCAAGCGGTTGCAGGATTACGGCTTCCACGCGCCGACGATGTCCTGGCCGGTGGCCGGCACGTTGATGATCGAGCCGACGGAAAGCGAGAGCAAGGCGGAGCTGGACCGGTTCTGCGATGCGATGATCGCCATCCGCGCGGAGATCACCGACATCGAGAAGGGCGTGCTCGACCGCGCCGACAACCCGCTGAAGAACGCCCCGCACACGGCGCGCGAGGTGATGGCCGAGGACTGGCCCCACGGCTATTCGCGCGGCCGTGCGGCGTTCCCGCTGCCCTGGGTGGCGGCGGCGAAATACTGGCCGCCGGTGAAGCGGGTGGACAACGTGTACGGCGACCGCAACCTGGTGTGCACCTGCGCGCCGCTGGAGGAGTACGCGCAGGCCGCTGAGTAAGGGGCGGCAACGGGATGGGACCATCCATCGAGGAGTTGGTCGAAGCAGGCTTCGCGGCGGTTGGTGACTTCCCGTTTCCAGACACGGGAGCAACGGGGTGGCAACAACTCCCGCCCGACGTGCCCGGCGTGTATCTGTTCGCGCTTGGAAGTCAGGTCGTCTATGTCGGCGCGGCAAAGACGTCGCTGCTCGGGCGCCTCCGCGGCTATGTCGCTCGCTTCGGTGGTCCCGTTTCGCATCGGCCAGAACGTCCTGTCCATCGTGAGCTGCGCAAGTGCCGCGACGCGGACTGCCGGGTGGCGACCTATTGCCTCAGCCTCGGCAGACGTCCCGAAGTGCCCGAGGGCAGTGTTGGCGTGGTGCTGTGGCACGCAACATGGAACCGGCTGCCGGTCCGCCTGGTGGCAGGCGTGGAGTACGGCCTGATCGATTTGCTGCAGCCGCAGTGGAACAGACATGGCGCCGCCGCGGTGGCAATTGCCCCCCACGACTCCACCAAGCCCGGCCCGCGCCCGCACGCGACGGGCGCAGCCCTAGAAACTGTATTCTTGAGCGATGATTTAGGAAGGGAGACTTCTGCGCGATCCCAACATCTCGAATAACCTCATTCCCCCATCAACACCTAAACGAATGGAGTCCAGAGGCCCTGCCTCTGGCGGGTCCAGGGCGGAGCCCTGGCCTCACTTTTTTCGCCTCAGATCCTTACCCCACAGTGCCGCCGTGGCGCTGCCCCAGGACCATCAGGTGCAGCAGCGGATCGCGCCGGGCGGCAATGCGGGCGGCTTCGGCGTCCCTTCGCTCCATCAGCGCGTCGAAGCCGTGGCGGGTGCGCAGCGTATCGGCCAGGGCTTCGCGTGGCGGGGCGCAGGCGGCTTCGGCGGCGCTGGCGCTGGTTTGCGCCGCCGCCACGCCGGCCGCGGCGGCATCGCGCCAGGCGGCCAGGGCCGCGGGGGGCGCGGCGTGGTCGCGGGCGGCGGCGCGTTCACGGGCGAAGTCCTCGGCCCGGGCGGCCGCTTCGGCGGCGCACCGCGCGTGTTCGCGCCGGGCGGCGGCCAGGGCGGCGCGGCCGGCCGCCTCGTGCAGCGCCAGCACGCGATGCACCAGGGCGCGGGTGGCCGGGTTCATGGCAATGTCTCAGGGCGCGGACGGCAGGGGGCGGGCATGGCGAGCCTCGGCGGGTGTGGTGCCGTGCAGCGTGCGCTGGCGGCCGTGAACGAAGGGTAAACCCGCGCGCCGGCACCAATGGCGCGGGCAGGCGGGAGTTGATAGGATCGCGCCATGCACATGTTCCGCCCGCTCCGGCGTTCCGTCCTACTGGTCCTGTCGCTGCTGTCGGCGTGTGGCGCGGCTGAATCGGCGCCCGCGGCGCTGACCCTGGCCGACACCATGACCGCCGCCAGCGTGCCCGAGGCCGCGCCGAGGCCGCGCCGGCGGGCGGCAGCGTCGCAGACCGGCTCGGCGGCGCTGCTGACCGGGCGGTTCGCTACCAGCCAGGGCGACCTGGACATTGCCGCCCAGGCCTATCAGCGCGCCCTGGCTGCCGACATGGACAACGACGCGCTGCGCCAGCAGGCCTTCCTGGCCAGCCTGATGGCCGGGCGGCCGGAAGCCGAGCGGCTGGCCGGACTGGTGGGGCGCAACCAGGCGGCACAGCTGATGCTGGCGGGGCGGGATGCCAAGGCCGGCGCCTGGGCCCAAGCCGAGGCGCGCTTCGCCGCCCTGCCGCGCGAAGGCGCCACCGAGGTGATGCGTCCGATGCTGATCGCCTGGGCGCAGCTGGGCGGCGGGCAGGCCGATGCGGCACTGGCAACATTGCAGCCGTTGATCGAGGGCCGCCGCTTTCGCGCCTTCTACGCCCTGCATGGCGCGCTGATGGCCGATCTGGCCGATCGCCGCGCGCTGGCCGGGCGGCTGTACGGGATCGCACAGACCGAATTCGGCGGCACCGGCCACCTCCTGCTCGGCCGCGAGGTGGCCAGCTGGGAGGCGCGGCAGGGCAATGCGGATGCCGCCGCTGCCGCGCTGCGCGGCATGGTGGCGGGCAATGACGACTTGACGCTGGCGCTGCCGGGCCTGCTGGCGGCGGCGGCGGCGCGGCAGGTGGACAACGCGCTGGACGGGCTGGCGGACACCTATGTGGCGATCGCCAGCGTGCTGCGGGGCCAGGAATCAAGCGATTTCGCCCTGGCGCTGACGCGGCTGGCGTTGCAGCTGCGCCCCGACCACACGGTGGCGCGCATCATGGCGGCGGAGATCGTGGGCGCCGGCAAGCGGCCGGAACTGGCGCTGGGGCTGCTGGCGCCGATCGCCGCGGACGATCCGCTGGCGCCGATGGTGCAGATGCGCAAGGTGCGGCTGCTGCAGAAGCTGGAGCGCGGCGACGAGGCGCTGCGGCTGCTGGACGAGGTGGCCCGCGCGCACCCGGACCGACCCGAGCCGCTGGCGCTGACCGGCGATCTGCTGCGCATCGCCAAGCGCTTTCCCGAAGCGGTGCTGGCCTATGACAAGGCGGTGGCGCTGCTGGACCCGCCGCAGGCGGCGAACTGGCCGCTGTTCTACGACCGCGGCATCGCGCTGGAACGCTCCAAGCAGTGGGAGCGGGCGGAGGCGGATTTCCTCCAGGCGCTGCGCTATGCGCCGGACCAGCCGCATGTGCTGAACTATCTCGGCTATTCCTGGACCGAGCGGGGCCACAACCTGGAACAGGCGCGCGACATGATCGCCAAGGCGGTGCAGCAGCGGCCCAATGACGGGGCGATGGTGGACAGCCTGGGCTGGGTGGCGATGCGCATGGGCGATACCGCCACCGCCGTGCGGCTGCTGGAACGGGCGGCGGAGCTGGAAGCCGGCGACGCCACCGTGAACGGCCATCTCGGCGATGCCTACTGGGAGGCGGGGCGGCAGCTGGAGGCGGTGTACCAGTGGCGCCGGGCGCTGAACCTCAAGCCGGAGCCGGAGGAGCGCGCGCGCATCGAGGAGCGGCTGCGGCCGGCCGAGCGGGCGCTCGGCATCGCGCCCTGAGCGATCTTCCAGGGCAGGTGCCGTGACGGCGGCGGCCGGGCTGTCGGAGATTGCACGCGCCAAGGTGAACCTGTTCCTCCACGTGGTGGGGCGGCGGGACGACGGCTATCACCTGTTGGACAGCCTGGCGGTGTTTCCCGCGGTGGGCGACGTGCTGCGCGCCGTGCCGGCGGACGACATGCGCCTGGCGGTGGAGGGCAGGTTCGCCGCCGCCTTGGCCGGCGAGGCCGACAACCTGGTGTTGCGCGCCGCACGGCTGCTCGCGGAAGAAACCGGCGCGGCGGCCGGCGCGCGGCTGGTGCTGGAGAAGCATCTGCCGGTGGCCAGCGGCATCGGCGGCGGCAGCGCCGACGCGGCGGCGGCGTTGCGGCTGTTGTCGCGGCTGTGGCGGGTAAGGGTGCCGGCGGCGCTGGCGGTGCGGCTGGGGGCGGATGTGCCGGTGTGCCTGGCGCAGGCGCCGGCGCGCATGGCCGGCGTGGGCGAGGATCTGTCGCCGGCCCCGGCGCTGCCGGCATTCGGCATGGTGTTGGCCAATCCCGGCATCGCGGTGGCCACCCCGGCGGTGTTCCGTGCCCGCGCGGCCGGCGGTGCCGGGTTCTCGGCCCCGGCGCGGCTGCCGGCGGGATGGACGGATGCCGCGGCGATGGCGCGAGACCTGTCCGCCATCGGCAACGACCTGCAGGACGCGGCCGTTGCGCTGTGCCCGGCAATCGGCGACGTGCTCGCCGCCCTGGAAGCCCTGCCGGGTTGCCGGCTGGCACGGATGAGCGGCAGCGGCGCCACGTGCTTCGCCCTGTTCGACTCCCCCGCCCCCGCCGCCGCCGCCGCCGCCGCCCTGTCCCGCCCGGGCTGGTGGGTATGGGGCGGCGCCGGCGGGTGATTTGCCTGACCCCGGAATTGGTCTAAGACGCGGCGGCGTTGGGGCGTCGCCAAGTGGTAAGGCAGCGGATTTTGATTCCGCCATGCGGAGGTTCGAATCCTCCCGCCCCAGCCAGCGCCT
>JADLHF010000060.1 GCA_020848935.1 Acetobacteraceae bacterium | reverse complement strand
GGACCATGAAATACCTCCACACGATGATCCGCGTGTCGTCCATCGACGACACCGTCGCCTTCTTCGCCGTCATGGGGCTTAAGGAGGTCCGCCGCTATTCCAGCGAGCAGGGCCGTTTCACCAACGTCTTCCTCGCCGCCCCCGGCGACGAGGCCGCCCAGGTGGAACTGACCTACAACTGGGACCCCGAGGTCTATACCGGCGGGCGCAATTTCGGCCACCTGGCCTATGCCGTGGACAACATCTACGACACCTGCGCCGCCTTGCAGAAGCACGGCGTGACCATCAACCGCCCGCCGCGCGACGGCCGCATGGCGTTCGTGCGCACGCCCGACGGCATTTCGGTGGAACTTCTGCAGGACGGTGCCGCTCTGGCGCCGGCCGAGCCCTGGGCCAGCATGAAGAATACCGGTAGCTGGTAACGATCAGGCGTCGAATGGCGGGATTCGCACCCGCCGTCCGACCGCCAGCGCATCCAGAGTCATTTTCAACGGCGTAAGGTCGATATCGCTGCGCCCGCGCCGCAACAGGTCGGCGAAGCGGGCATACAGCGCCGGATATTCGGCCCGCGCGCCCGCCACCGCCACCGCCCCGTCAATCTCCAGCCGGGCACCGCTGTCCAGCAACGCCAACCGGTGGCCGCATCGCGTCTGCAGCCGGATCTCGCGCCGGTCCGGCCCGGAGATGCCCCAGTCCATGTGCATCTCCATCGCGCCATCGCCCTCGGCTGTGCCGAGATGCAGCACGGCACTCAGCGGCGCCGCATAGTTCTCGGCGATCCGCAACTCCGCCGCGCGCACGAACGGTGGTGTTGCGAACAGCCGGCTGAGCACCGACAGCGCGTTGATCCCCATGTCGAACACGCCGAACCCGTCCGCCTGCCAGATCCAGCCCTGGTCGGGATGGTACTTCCGGAAATCCTCGTTCCAATCCACCCGCAGGCTGGCCAGTTTCTTCCCCGCCAGGAACCGCCGCGCCGCCTCCACCGCCGGGTTGTATTGCGAATGCCAACTGGCAAACAGCACAAGCTCCTGGCGCGCGGCCAGCCCAGCAAGCGCCTCCGCCTCGCCCAGCGTGGCGGCGGGCGGCTTCTCCAGCAGCACATGCTTGCCGGCCAGGAGCGCGTCACGCGCAATGGCAAAGCGCGCGCCCGGCGGGGTGCAGATCGCCACCGCCGCGATATCCGCCCGCGCCAGCAGGGCGCGGTGATCGGGCAGCACCGCCATGCCCTCCACCGGCGCCGGCGCATCGCTGCTGGCCAGGGCAGTGAGGGTGAATTCCGGCGATGCGGCAATCGCCGGCAAGTGCCGGTTGCGGGCAATCTGGCCGAGACCGATGAGGCCGATGCGGGTGGGCATGATCGAGGTCCTCAAGAAAGAAAGGTCTTCTTTTTCTGAAGAAAAAGAAGCAAAAAGACTTTTTATTCATTTGCTCCACGGTTGCCGGGGGGTCACTAGTGAGTGAAGGTTTTTTTGGTTCTTTTTTCAAAAAAGAACACCCTTCCCTTACATTGACGTAAACCCATCATCCGCCACCATCACCGACCCATTGATGAACCGCGCCGCCTCCCCCGCGCACAGCAACAGCAACAACCCATCCAGGTCTTCCGCGCGCCCCATCCGCCGGCGGGGCAGGGCGCCCACCCACTTCGCCCCGGCCTCGGTGGCGAGGAACTCGGCGCTGATGTCCGTGGCGATGTAGCCCGGTGCGATGGCATTGGTGTTGATGCCATGCCGCCCCCATTCGCGCGCCATGGAATGGGTCATCTGGATCATCCCGGCCTTGGCCATGCCATAGCTGGACAACTGCCCCACCGCGCGCATGCCAACGATCGAGGCGATGTTGACGATCCGCCCCTCCCGCTTGTGGGCGATCATCTGCCGCGCCACCGCCTGCGCCATGAAGAACGCGCCTTTGAGGTTGGTGTTCAGCACCGCATCGTACTCGGCCTCCTCGATCGCCTCCAGCTTGGCCTGGATCGAGATGCCGGCGTTGTTCACCAGGATGTCGATCGGCCCCCACGCCTCCAGCACCGCCGCCGCCCCCGCCCTTACCGACGCCACCGAGGCCACGTCGATCACCACCGGCAACGCTTCATGCCCCGCCGCGCGCAACTCGGCGGCCAGCGCATCCAGCCGGTTCGCCCGCCGCGCCGCAATCGCCACCCGCGCCCCGGCCGCCGCCAGCACCCGCGCGAACCGCTCCCCCAGGCCAGACGATGCGCCGGTCACCAGCGCGATCTTGCCGGCCAGATCGCTCACGCCGCCGCCCAGGCGCTGGCCGCCGGCCCGAGTCCCAGCCGCGCGCGCGCCGCGGCATACTCGCCGGCCAGGCGATCCACCAACTCCGCCGCGCCCACCACTTCCTTCACCGCGCCGATGCCCTGGCCGGCACCCCAGATATCCTTCCAGGCCCGCGGCTTGTTGTCGGCAAAGCTCATCTGGCTCTTGTCGGCCGCCGGCATGTTGGCGGGATCGAGCCCGGCGCGCACCAGCGAGGGCACCAGGTAGTTGCCGTGCACCCCCGAGATCGCGTTCGTATATAGAATGTCCTGCGAGGAGCTATCGACGATCATCTGCTTGTAGCCCTCCGCCGCATTGGCCTCGTGCGTTGCGATGAAGGCGCTGCCGACATACGCAAGGTCGGCGCCGGCCGCCTGCGCCGCCAGCACCGCCCCGCCATTGGCGATCGCACCCGACAGCACCAGCGGCCCATCGAACCAGGCGCGAATTTCCTGCAACAGCGCAAACGGCGAGGTCGCCCCGGCATGCCCACCGGCCCCGGCCGCCACCGCAATCAACCCGGTTGCCCCTTTCTCGATCGCCTTATGGGCAAACCGGTCGTTGATGATGTCGTGCAGCGTGATCCCGCCATAGGATTTCGTCGCCTCGTACACATCCTCGCGCGCGCCGAGCGAGGTGATGACGATCGGCACCTTGAACCTCACCGTTTGCTCCAGGTCATGCTCCAGCCGCGCGTTGGACCGGTGCACGATATGGTTCACCGCAAACGGCGCCGCCGGCCGGTCCGGGTTCTTCGCAT
>JADLHF010000059.1 GCA_020848935.1 Acetobacteraceae bacterium | reverse complement strand
TGTAGCTCTGCGGCGCCGAGCTGAGCTTGAATTCAGGGTTGGCCTGCGCCGCCTTCAGCTGGTCGGGCAACAGGTCGCGGGCGATATCGATGTCACCCTGCTGGAGCTGGAGCTGCTGCGCCGAGGGGTCGACGATGTGCTTGTAGAACACCCGCTTGGGCTTGGTCTTCAGCGGCGAATGCGGGTTGGCGTCCAGCACCACGCTCTCGGACGCCTTCCACGAGCGCACGCTGAACGGGCCCGAGCCGGCCGAGTGGGTCTTCATCCAGCCATTGCCCCAATCGCCGTTGGCGGCGTTCTTCATCACCTCCGCCTTGTCCACCACGCTGCCGCAATTGGCCGACAGGCAGTACAGCACGAAGGTCGGTGCCATCTTGGTGGCGATGGTGAAGACCAGCGTGCGCGGCCCGGTGGCCATCACCTTCTGGTCCACATTGTCCTTGTTGGCGCCGAACTGGTTCAGGATGAAGGCCGGCGACTTGTTCAGCTTGATGGTGCGCTGGATCGAGAACGCCGCGTCCTCGGCGGTGATCGGGTTGCCGGAGGCGAATTTCAGCCCCTGCTTCATGGTGAAGGTGAACACCAGCCCGTCGGGCGAGACGGTCCAGCTTTCCGCCAGCTCGCCGATGATCTCGCTGGGGTTGGCGGGGTTCGGCACCACCAGCCGCTCGTAGCAGTTGCCGCAGATCTCGCCGCCGGAGAATTCGAACGCCTCGCCCGGGTCCAGGCTGATCAGGTCATCGATCGCCTTGCCAACCACGACCGTGTCCTTCGGCGTGGCCGCCCAGCCTTCGCCGGCGAACGAGAAGAACGGGGTGGCGGTGGCGGTGAACATCAGGGCGCGACGGCTGAGCATGGGTGCCTCCTGTGGCTTGTTGCGGCATCATAAACGCCGGGTCGCGCAACGCAAAGCCGCTGCGCGCCCGCCGGAGCCAGCTTGCCGGGGCGGGCGTGGCGGGCTGCAATGGCCCATGCAAGCCGCGCCGCCGATCGCCCCCATCGCCCTGCTCGCCACCGCGGGGTTCCTTTCGGTGGCGGGCATGCGGATGACCGACCCGCTGCTGCATGTCATCGCCAGCGACCTCGGCACCACCGTGCCGGCGCTGGCGGTGGTGGTGGCCGCCTTCACCCTGCCGTACGGGCTGTGCCAGATCGTGCTGGGCCCGCTGGGCGACCGCTTCGGCAAGCTTCGCGTGATGGCCGGCGCCCTGGCGCTGCTGACCTTGGCCAACATCGCCTGCGCGCTGTCCGGCACGGTCCAGGGCCTGACCTTGGCGCGCATCGCCGCCGGCGGCGCCAGTGCCGCGGTGGTGCCGCTGGGCATGGCCTATGTGGCCGATGCCGTGGAGTACCGCGAACGCCAGGTGATGCTCAGCCGCTACCTCAACGGCACCGTGCTGGCCCAGGTGATGGCCGGCCCGCTGGGCGGCGTGTTCGGCCAGTTCCTCGGATGGCGCGGCGTGTTCCTGGTGCTGGCGGCCGGCACGGCGGCGATCGCGGTCACCCTGGCGCGGCGCATGGGACGGCTGGCGGACCGGCGCGGCGGGGCGACGTTTTCCCTGGGAAACTACCTCATCATGGCAGCCTCGCCGGTGGCGCGCGTGGTGCTGCTGGCCGCCATGATCGATGGCACGGTGCTGATGGGCAGCTTCCCGTTCCTCGCCCCCTACATGCACGAGGCGTTCGGCCTGCCATATGCCGCCGTCGGGCTGATCCTGGCGTGTTTCGGGCTCGGCGCCCTGGTCTATGTCCGCCTCGCCCGGTGGCTGGTGCCGCTGCTGGGCGAATCCAGGATGGTGCTGCTGGGCGGCGCGATGATGGCCGCCGCGGTGGCGGCCAGCGTGCTGCTGCCGCCGCAGGGCGAATGGGTGGCCGGGCTGGTGGCCGCCCAGTTCGCCATCGGGCTGGGCTTCTACCTGCTGCACGGCGTGCTCCAGGCGCGCGCCACCGAGATGCTGCCGCATGCCCGCGCCACCGCCGTGGCCAGCTTCGCGCTGATGCTGTTCATCGGCCAGAGCATCGGCGCGCTGGCGATGGGCGGGCTGATCGCGCAGTTCGGCTATCGCGGCGCCTTCCTGTGCGATGCCGGCGCGATCCTGGTGCTCGGCGGCTGGCTGGCGGCGGTGCTTCGGCGGCGCTGAGCGCCCCACCTTGCGCAACTACCGCCACGGGGCTACCTCCGCGCCTCGAACAGGCAGCCGGAGAGGGCCGCGGAATGCGCGTGAAGGATGTGAAGAAGGTCGTGCTGGCCTATTCCGGGGGGCTGGACACCAGCGTGATCCTGCGCTGGCTGCAAACCACCTACCAATGCGAGGTGGTGACCTTCACCGCCGATTTCGGCCAGGGTGAGGAACTCGGCCCGGCCCGCGCCAAGGCCGAGATGCTGGGCATCAAGGAGATCTACGTCGAGGACCTCCGCGAGACCTTCTGCACCGATTTCGTCTTCCCGATGTTCCGCGCCAATGCGCTGTACGAGGGCCAGTACCTGCTCGGCACCTCCATCGCCCGCCCGCTGATCGCCCAGCGCCAGATCGAGATCGCCGAGATGGTCGGCGCCGATGCGGTCGCCCACGGCGCCACCGGCAAGGGCAACGACCAGGTGCGCTTCGAGCTGAGCTACTACTCGCTGAAGCCGGACGTGAAGATCATCGCCCCCTGGCGCGAATGGGACCTGACCAGCCGCACCAAGCTGATCGCCTTCGCCGAGGCCAACCAGATCCCGATCGCCAAGGACAAGCGCGGCGAGGCGCCGTTCTCGGTGGATGCCAACCTGCTGCACTCCTCCTCGGAGGGGAAGATCCTCGAAGACCCCGCCGTCGAGGCCGACGAGTCCGTCTATCAGCGCACCATCCGCCCCGAGGACGCGCCCGATCGCGCCAGCGTGGTCTCGATCGATTTCGAATTCGGCGATCCCGTGGCGATCGACGGCGAAAGGCTGTCGCCGGCCACGCTGCTGACCAGGCTGAACGAACTCGGCCGCGCCAACGGCATCGGCCGGCTGGACCTGGTGGAGAACCGCTTCGTCGGCATGAAGTCGCGCGGCATCTACGAAACCCCCGGCGGCACCATCCTGCTCGCCGCCCACCGCGCCATCGAGAGCATCACGCTCGATCGCGAGGCGGCCCATCTGAAGGACTCGATCATGCCCCGCTATGCGGAGCTGATCTACAACGGCTTCTGGTTCTCGCCGGAGCGGCGCATGCTTCAGGCGCTGATCGACGAGAGCCAGAAGAGCGTCACCGGCACCGTGCGGATGAAGCTGTACAAGGGCAACGTGTCCTGCATCGGGCGCGAGAGCCCGAACAGCCTGTATTCGATGGCGGTGGTGACGTTCGAGGAGGACCAGGGCGCCTACGACCAGTTCGACGCGCAGGGGTTCATCAAGCTGAACGCGCTGCGCCTTCGCCTCGGTGCGATGGCCGGCCGCAAAGGGGGAAGTCTCTAGATGGCATTTTCGATGTATGCGGCCAGCGTGCCGCTGATCAAGGCGCTGCTGGGCGGGCTGTCCGGCGTGATCGACAAGGCCGCCGCCTTCGCCGCGGCGAAGAACGTGGACCCCGCCGTGCTGGCCGCCGACCGGCTGGCGCCCGACATGTTCCCGCTGTGGCGCCAGGTGCAGATCGCCTGCGACATGGCCCGCGGCGGCATGCTCCGCCTGGCGGGGCGCGAGGTGCCCACGGTGGCGGATGTCGCGCCGAGCCTGGATGCCATGAAGGCGCTTATCGCCGAGACCCTGGCGGTGATCGACGCCATCCCCGAGGCCGAAATCGCCGGCAGCGAAGACCGCAAGGTGGTGCTGAAGATGCGCGCCGGCGAAATGGAGTTCACCGGCCAGCGCTACCTGATCGGCTACGTCATCCCGAACTTCACCTTCCATTGCGCCACCGCCTACAACATCCTGCGCCACAACGGCGTGGAAATCGGCAAGCGCGACTTCCTCGGCAGCTTCTGAGGCGGGTGGCTCCAGGGGGGCCGCCCTCTGGACCCGGGCGAAGGGAGGGGGGTTCCTTCTTGAAAAAAAGAACCCCCTACCCTTCGCCTGTCCTTCGATCGCTGGACGGTCCTGGGCGGATGGCGGCCAGTGGCGCGGTTATTGTTACGATATCGGAACAATTAGGCCGTGCGTGGGTCAGGTGCCCTTCCCGGGACGGGCGGGGAACAGCACCGGGGGCAGGCGGGGGCGGCCGATGAGGGCGCGCAGGCGACGCTCCGAGAGCGGGCGGGTGGGCTCGGCGCGCGGGCGCGTGCTGCGCGGGCGCGGCGGGCGGACCCTGGGCGGCCTGGGGGGCAACTGAAGCGGCGGCGGCTGGGCGATGCCGAGCATGTGGCACAGCGG
>JADLHF010000058.1 GCA_020848935.1 Acetobacteraceae bacterium | reverse complement strand
TCGATACCCTCCCATTGATCGTCGCGAAGCCCGTAGCGGTGCATCGGTCAGCTCCCAAAATCGCTGACATCCTATGAATCGTAATTTTCGCCGCGCCGGAATCCCCTAAATGACGACACGCCCTAATGAATAAAAGTTTTTTGGTTCTTTTTTTCAAAAAAGAACATTCTTTCTGACTCCCACTTCCTACCGTCCAAACACGCACACGCTCTCCAACCGCGCCGACCATAGGAACTGGTCGATCGGCGTTGCCGCCAGCAACCGAAACCCGGCGCCGCGCAGAATCGCGGCATCGCGCGCCAGGGCGATGGGATTGCAACTGACATAGATCACCCGCTTCACCGTGCTGGCGGCGATCCGCGCCACCTGCGCCTCGGCGCCGCCGTGCGGCGGGTCGAGCACCACGGCGGCGAACCCTGAAAGCTCCGCCTCGGCCAAAGGCTGGCGGACAAGGTCACGGGCGAAGCCTTCCACCCGTCCGGCCATCACCGCGCGGTTGGCGGCTGCGCGCAGGGCGGCGATCGCGGCGGCATCGCCCTCATAGGCGGCGACGCGGGCGCGGGCGGCCAGGGCGAAGCTCAGCGTGCCGCTGCCGGCATACAGGTCGGCCACCCGCGCCCGAGCCGCCAGCTTGTCCGGGAGTCCCGCCAGTACGGCGGCCACGATCGCCGCCTCGCCGGCGGCGGAGGCTTGCAGGAATCCGCCCGGCGGCGGAATCACCGTCACGCCGGCCATCCTGGTCTCGGCCGGGCGCAGTCCGGCGGCCGGCTCCACCGGACCGTTTCCCACCTGCACGCTGATGCGCGGCAGTCCGTGCGCGCGGGCGAAGTCGGCCAGCCGGGCGCGGTCCGGCGTGTTCGGCGGCCCATCCAGGCGCAGCAGCAGGTCGGGCCCGGAGTCCAGCAGGTTCACCACCGCCGAGCCCTCGCGCCGCGGGCTGGACAGGCGGCGCAGCAGCGCGCGCAGCGGCGGGATGAGCGCCGACAGGGCAGGGGCGAGCATCGGGCAGTCGCCGATATCGATCACCTCGGTGCTGCGCGGCGCATGCAGCCCCAAGATGACGCCGCCGGGAATGCGGCGGATCGCCAGGTCCATCCGCCGGCGGCTGGCCGGCACCGTACGCACCAGCGGCGCCAGCGCGGCATTGTCAAACCCGGCGCGCGCCAGGGCGTCGGCCAGCAGCGCGGACTTCCACGCCGCATAGGCGCCGTCATCCCAGTGCTGCACCATGCAGCCGCCACAGTCGGTGAAATGCGGACAGGGTGCCGCGACGCGCGCGGGGCTCGCCACCAGGATCTCGGCGGCGCCGCCCCAGCCCTCGCCGCGCTTGTGGGTGGCGGTGGCGCGCACGCGCTCGCCCGGCAGGGTGAACGGCAGGAACAGCGCGGCACCCGTGTCGGGATGGCTCGCGATGCCATCAGCCTCGCTGCCCAGGTGCGCGATGGTGACCTCGGCCGGCGGCGGCAGGCCGGCGGGGCGCGGCGTGGTCCGCCGGCGGTTCACTCGCCGAAGGCGGCGATGCCGGTCTGTGCCCGGCCGAGGATCAACGCATGCACGTCATGCGTGCCCTCATAGGTGTTGACCGTCTCCAGGTTCAGCACGTGGCGGATCACGTGATACTCGTCGACGATCCCGTTGCCGCCATGCATGTCCCGGCTCACCCGCGCGATGTCCAGCGCCTTGCCGCAGGAATTGCGCTTGCACAGGCTGATCATCTCCGGCGCCGCCCGGCCCTCGTCCATCAGCCGGCCCAGCCGCAGCACCGCCTGCAACCCCAGCGTGATCTCGGTCTGCATGTCGGCCAGCTTCTTCTGCACCAGCTGCGTGGCCGCCAGCGGCCGGCCGAACACGATGCGGTTCAGCGTGTAGTCCCGCGCCGCCTGCCAGCAGAACTCCGCCGCCCCCAGGGCACCCCAGGAAATTCCGTAGCGCGCGTTGTTCAGGCAGGAGAACGGCCCGCGCAGTCCCTTGACCTTCGGCAGCATCGCGTCCGCCGGCACGAACACGTCGTCCATCATGATCATGCCGGTCACCGAGGCGCGCAGGCTGAACTTGCCTTCAATCTTCGGGGTCGTGAGCCCCTTCATGCCGCGCTCCAGGATGAAGCCGCGGATGTCCCCGGCATCGTCCTTCGCCCAGATCACCAGCACATCGGCGATCGGCGAATTGCTGATCCAGGTCTTCGACCCGTTCAGCAGGAATCCGCCATCCACCGCCTTCGCCCGCGTGCGCATCGCGCCGGGATCGCTGCCGCCGTCGGGCTCGGTCAGCCCGAAGCAGCCGACGAACTCCCCGGTGCGCAGCTTCGGCAGGTACTTGTCCTTCTGCGCGTCCGAGCCGAAGGCATGGATCGGGTACATCACCAGCGAGGACTGCACCGAGAACGCGCTGCGATACCCGGAATCAACCCGCTCCACCTCGCGCGAGATCAGCCCGTACGCGACATACCCGACATCGGCACAGCCATGGGACGACAGGGTCGCGCCGAGAAAACCCATGCTCCCGAACTCGTTCATAATCTCGCGGTCGAAATTCTCGTGGCGGAAGCCCATCAGCACCCGCGGCAGCAGCTTCTCCTGGCAGAACTGATGCGCGGCATCGCGGATCGCCCGCTCGTCCTCGGTCAGCTGGTCGTCCAGCAACAGGGCATCGTCCCACTTGAACGGCCCAAGCTTGCCCTTGGTGGCGGTGGCGGCATCGCTCATGGCGCGTCTCTCTATCTGGCGGTCATGCTATCTGGCGGGCGCGGAGGTCAGCACTCGGGCGCCGCTTCCGCGGCGGCATCGGCGCGGCGAGGGCGGGCGGCAACCAGCATGAACGCCGGCGTCTCCTCGCCGAACCCGATCACACGGGGGCCTAGATCGTTGTCCCCGCCGCGACGGGCGCGGGGTTCGTCATTGCGGGGAGCGCGGGGCTCGTCCTTACGGGGCTCGTCGCGCCGCGGGCGGTCGCGATCCCTGTCGCGATCCCGGTCACGGTCCCGGTCACGGTCACGGTCCCGCTCGCGGCGCGGTGCCGGCTCGGCGGCCATCGGCGGGGCTGCTGCCGGCGCCTGGATGGGTGCGGCTTGCGGCAGTTCGGCCAGCGGCGCGGTGACCTCTTCGTCAACCGCGATCGCATCGGCCACGACCGCATCGGCCGTGACGGGCGCCTGGTCCTCGCGCGCTGCCCGCGGCTTGCGCGGCGCGCGCGTCTTGGCCGGGCGATCCTCGTCGGCGGCGGCCTTGGCGGGGCGCTCGGCGGCCTTGGCGGGCTTGGCATCGCGCTTCGGCGCGGCCCGGCCACGCCCGCGGCGGCGCCCGTCGCCCTCGGCCCATTCGACCGAGTCGAGGCCAGGGATGGCAATGCGCGGAATCGGGTGGCCGATCAGCTTCTCGATCGCCTCCACATTCTGCCGGTCCTCGGGGCTCGCCAGCGAAAAGGCGCGCCCCTCGCGCCCCGCGCGCCCGGTGCGGCCGATGCGGTGGACATAATCCTCGGCATGGTGCGGCACGTCGAAGTTGAACACATGGCTCAGCCCGCCGATGTCGATCCCGCGGGCAGCGACATCCGAGCAGCACAGCAGCCGCAGCTCGCCGGCCTTGAACTTCTCCAGCGTGGCGAAGCGCACCGGCTGCGCCATGTCGCCATGCAGCGCGCCCACGCTGAAGCCATGCCGGCTCAGCGACTTGTACAGGATGTCCACGTCGCGCTTGCGGTTGCAGAAGATCAGCGCGTTCTGCACGTCCTCGCTGCGGATCAGCCGGCGCAGCGCCTCGCGCTTGTCGGTCTCCGCGGCCAGCACCAGCGCCTCGGTGATGGTGACGGCCACCGACGCCGACTTGGAGACGGCGATCTCCTTGGGGTTCTGCAGGAAGGCATCGGCCAGCCGGCGGATCTCCGGCGCGATGGTCGCGCTGAAGAACAGGGTCTGGCGGTTCTTCGGCAGCAGCCCGACGATCTTCTCCACATCGGGGATGAACCCCATGTCCAGCATCCGGTCGGCCTCGTCGATCACCAGCACCTTCACGTCCGACAGCAGGATCGAGCCGCGCTCGAACATGTCCATCAGCCGGCCGGGGGTGGCGATCAGCACATCCACCCCGCGCATCAGGATCTCCTTCTGGTCCGACATGCTCTCGCCGCCGATCACCAGCGCATGCGTCAGCTTCAGGTACTTGCCGTACTCGATGAAGTTCTCGGCCACCTGCAAGGCGAGTTCCCGCGTCGGCTCAAGGATCAGGCTGCGCGGCATGCGCGCCCGCGCCCGGCTGCCCGACAGGATGTCCAGCATCGGCAGGGTGAAGCCCGCGGTCTTGCCGGTGCCTGTCTGCGCCGTGCCCAGCAGGTCGCGCCCCATCAGCACATAGGGGATGGCCTGTTCCTGGATCGGCGTCGGCACCGTGTAGCCCTTCTCCGATACCGCGCGCACGATCTCGGGCGACAGGCCGAGCGCGGCGAAGCCGGATTGCGGCTCCTCCTCGGGTTCCTCGGGATAGTCAGGGTAGTCGGAGTCGTCGGGATAGGACGCATCATCGGCAACGGGCGCCGCGGCCACGGCGGGTGCCGCCTCCGGTATCGCGGGGATCGGGGACTCCGCCTGGTCCGGCGTGGTCTCTTTCGGCTGGGTGGTATCGGTCAAAATGATTGTGCTTCCATCGTGGCGCCACAGGGATGACATATGGCCGTGCCACAGCAGGCGCGCGGGGCGCGCGCATCCGTGCCGCGTATCGGCAAAAGGGGGCGTAAAGTCAAGGTTTGCCTGACCTGCGGGCAGATCGGGTGTGGACGGAGGCGGCGATGACGGGGTGCGCGCGGCGGCTGGTCGTGACGATCGCGATGGTGCTGGCGGGCCTGGCGGCGGCCACCCCGGCGCCCGCGCATGGCCGGGTCGGCGTGTATTTCGGCATGGTGCCGCCCGTCTACCTGTCGCCCTATCCCTACCCATACCCCTATCCCCGGCCATACTACCCGCCGCATCCCTATTACGCCGCGCCGGCGCCGCCGGCGGCCACCGAGGGCTGCTACGCCGGCCCCTATGTCTGCCCGCTGGAGGGGCCGTCGGCAGTGGGGATGCCGTGTTCCTGCCCCACCACCCAGGGCCGCGCCTGGGGCCGCGCGCGTTGACGCGGGGGCGTGCGCACGGCCCGGCGGCAGCGATCGCCGACTACGCATTGATCGGCGATTGCCGCAGCGCCGCCCTGGTCTCGCGCGCCGGCTCGGTCGACTGGCTGTGCTGGCCGCGCTTCGACAGCCCCGCCTGTTTCGCCGCCCTGGTGGGCGATTCCGGCAACGGCCGCTGGCTGATCGCCCCGGTCAGCACCGCCACCCGCGTCACCCGCGCCTATCGCGACGGCTCGCTGGTGCTGGAGACCGTGTTCGCCACCCCGACCGGGGAGGTGTCGATGATCGATTTCATGCCGATCAGCGGGGATGGCGCGGTCGTGCGCATGCTCCACGGCCGGCGGGGCCGGGTGGCGATGCGCATGGAACTGGTGCTGCGCTTCGACTATGGGGCGGACATTCCCTGGGTGACCCGCCTGCCGGACGGTGACGGCATCCAGGCGGTGGCCGGACCGGACCGGGTGGTGCTGCACAGCCCGGTGCGGCTGCGCGGCGCCGGGCTGACCACGGTGGCGCGCTTCACGATCGCCGCCGGCGAGAGCCTGGCCTTCACCCTGGCCCACGGCGCCAGCCACCAGGCGATGCCGACGCAGCACGAAGCCAGCACCGCGCTGGAGGAGACCGAGAGCTTCTGGGCGCGCTGGCATGCCCATGGCCGGGTGGACGGGCCGCATGCCGTCCTGGTGCGCCGCTCGCTGCTGACGCTGAAGGCCCTCACCTATGCGCCGACCGGCGGCATGGTCGCCGCCCCCACCACCTCCCTGCCCGAACAGCCCGGCGGGACCCGCAACTGGGATTACCGCTATTGCTGGCTGCGCGACGCCGGCCTGGCCCTGCGCGCCTTCATGCAGGCCGGGTATTTCGACGAGGCGCGCGCCTGGCGCGACTGGCTGCATCGCACCTTGGCCGGCAGCCCTGCCCAGGTGCGCATCATGTACGGCGTCGCCGGCGAACGCCGGCTGCTGGAATGGGAGGCGGACTGGCTGGCCGGCTGGCATGGCGCCCGCCCGGTGCGCATCGGCAACGGTGCCGCCGATCAGTTGCAGCACGACATCTTCGGCACGGTGATGCAGGCGTTGCTGGAAATCCGCCAGGGCGGGCTGCCCGCCGATCGCGAAAGCTGGCGGCTGCAACAGGCGCTGATCGACCACCTGGCCACCACCTGGGAGGCACCGGACGAAGGCATCTGGGAGGTGCGGGGCGGGCGGCGGCATTTCACCTACTCCAAGGTGATGGCCTGGGTGGCGGTGGATCGCAGCATCGCCGCCGCCGAGCACTCCGCCCTGCCCGCGCCGCTGGACGCATGGCGGGCCCTGCGCCAGCGCATCCACGACGCGGTCTGCGCCCAGGGCATCGATCCGGCCCGCGGCTGCTTCACGCAAAGCTTCGGCGATACGGCGCTGGATGCCAGCCTGTTGCAGATCCCCCTGGTCGGCTTCCTGCCCGCCGACGACCCCCGCGTGGTGGCCACGGTGGCGGCCATCGAAGGCGAGCTGATGCCGCACGGCCTGGTGCTGCGCTACGACACCAGCGCCGGCACCGACGGGCTGCCGCCCGGCGAGGGCGCCTTCCTGGCGTGCAGCTTCTGGCTGGTCGAGGTCTATGCCATGCAGGGGCGGATGGCGGAGGCAAACGCGCTGTTCGCCCGCCTCGCCGCCCTGGTCAACGATGTCGGCCTCCTGGCGGAGGAATACGACCCCGTCACCGGCCAGATGCTGGGCAACTTCCCCCAGGCCTTCAGCCACGCCGCCTTGATCGCCGCCGCCGCCCGGCTGGGCTGAACCGCTATTCGGCGGGCACCGCCGCCGTCCGCCGCCGCCGCTGCAACGCCAGATAGACCACCGGCGTGGTGTACAGCGTCAGCAACTGGCTCACCACCAGCCCCCCCACCACCGTCAGCCCCAGCGGCTGGCGCAGTTCCGCCCCGGTGCCGGTGGCCAGCGCCAGCGGCAGCGCGCCGAACAGGGCGGCCAGGGTGGTCATCAGGATCGGCCGGAACCGCGCCAGCGCCGCCCGGCGGATCGCGTCCACCGGCTCCGCACCGTGCCGGCGCTCCTGCTCCAGGGCGAAATCCACCATCATGATGGCGTTCTTCTTCACGATGCCCATCAGCAGCAGGATGCCGATGATCGCGATCACCGACAGCTCGGTATTGGTTGCCCACAGCACCAGCAGCGCGCCGACGCCGGCCGAGGGCAGGGTGGACAGGATGGTGATCGGCTGCGTCAGGCTTTCGTACAGCACGCCCAGCACGATGTAGATCGCCAGCACTGCGGCGCCGATCAGCATCGGCTGGGTGGACAGGCTGTCGGCCAGCCAGCGCGCATTGCCGGCGAAGCTGGTGCGCACCGTGTCCGGCATGCGCAGATCCCACGCCACGCGCTGCACGATGCCCAGCCCGGTGCCGGCCGGAATGCCGGGGGCCAGCGAGAAGCTGATCGTCGCCGCCGGCGACTGGCCCTGGTGGCGCACCGCCAGCGGCGCCGCGCCGCGTTCCACCCGCACCACGCTGGCCAGCGGCACCTGCCGCCCGCCGGTTGCGCCGACATGGATCCGGTCGAGGCTGGCGGGATCGGCCTGCAATGCCGGGTCGATCTCCTCGATCACGCGGTACTGGTTGCGCACGCCGTAGATGATCGAGATCTGGCGCTGGGCGAAGGCATTGTTCAGCGCGTTGGTGATCGCCGCCACCGACACGCCGAGCCGGGCGGCGGCATCGCGGTCGATCACCACATTGGCCTGCGGTCCCGCGCGGTCCTGGTCGCTGTTGACATCGGTGATCCCCGGCTCCTCGCGCAGCCGGTCCACCAGCTTCGTGGACCACTCGCGCAGCAGGCCGAGATCCTCGCTGAGCAGCACGAACTGGTTGGAACTGCCCTGCCGCCCGCCGCCGCGCAGCTCCTGCGCCGCCCAGGTGAAGGCCTGCACGCCGGCCACCTTCTCCAACTGCGGGCGCAGCCGGGCGACCACCTGCTCGGCGGTGACGCGCCGCTCGTCCACCGGCTTCAGCCCGATGATCAGCCAGCCGCGATTCATCGTCGCCCAGCCCGAGGTGACGCCGATGGTGGAGCCGACGCCGGCCACCGCGGGGTCGCGCAACAGCACCTCAACCACCCGGCGCTGCCGCTCCACCATGGCGGCGAAGGAGATCTCCGGCCCGGCGATGGTCGTCCCTTGCAGCAGGCCGGTGTCCTGGCTTGGCATGAAGCCCTTTGGGACCACGGCGTAGAGCCAGACCGACAGCCCCGCGGTGGCGATGGTGGCCGCCAGCATCAGCCAGCGGAAGCGCAGCGCCACATCCAGCGTGCGGGCGTAGAAGCGCTGCAACCCCGCCAGCGCCCGGTCGGCGCCCCGGTCCACCATCCCCCACAGCCCGGGCACCGGGCCGGCATGGCGTGCCGCCGCCCCGCGCCCCATGAACCGGCCGATCAGCATCGGCGTCAGGGTGAGCGAGACCAGGGCCGAGACCGCGATCGCGATGGTCAGCACGGCGGCGAATTCGTGGAACAGCCGGCCGAGTATGCCGCCCATGAACAGGATCGGGATGAACACCGCCACCAGCGAGACGCTGATCGACACCACCGTGAAGCCGATCTGCGCCGAGCCGTCCAGCGCCGCGCGCAGCGGGGTCTTGCCCGCCTCGACATGGCGCACCACGTTCTCGATCATCACGATGGCATCGTCGACCACGAAGCCGACGGCGATCGTCAGCGCCATCAGCGAGAAGTTGTCCACCGAGAACCCGAAGAACCACATCGCCGCCAGGCTGCCGGCCAGCGACAGCGGCACCGTGACCGCCGCCGCGATGGTCGGCACCAGCCGGCGCATGAACAGCGCCACCACCACCAGCACGAGGGCGCAAGACACCAGCAGCGAGAACTGCACCTCGTCCACGCTGGCGCGGATGGTCTGGGTGCGGTCCGACAGGATGCTCAGCGTCACGTCCGGCGGCATCCAGGATCGCAGCAGCGGCAGCACCGCCTTGATCCGGTCCACCGTCTCGATCACGTTGGCGTCAACCGCCTTGCTCACGCTCAGCAGGATCGCCGGCTGGGTGCCCAGCCACGCGCCCAGGCGCACATTGGCCACCCCGTCGACCACGTCGGCCACATCGCCCAGCCGCACCACGCCGCCGCCGCGCACGGTCTTGAGCACCAGCGGGCGGTACTGCGATGCCCGCGAAAGCTGGCCGTTCAACTGGATCAGCGCCGCCTGGTCCCTGCCATCGAAGCCGCCGGTCGGCCCGTTGACGTTGCTGCGGCGGATGACGGTGTAGACGTCCTGGCTGGACAGCCCGGCCGCCGCCAGCGCCGCGGGGTCCAGCCGCACCCGCACCGCCGGCTTGTCCGCCCCGTTCACCGTCACCTGGCTGACCCCGTCCAGCTGCGACAGGCGCTGGGCCAGGATGCTGTCGGCAAGGTCGTACAGCTGCGCCATCGACAGCGAATCCGATGTCAGCGCCAGGCTCATGATCGGTGCTGCGGCCGGGTTGTACTTGCGGAAATACGGCCGCCGCGGCAGGTCGGCCGGCAGGTCCGGCGTGGCCGCATTGATCGCCGCCTGCACATCCTTTGCCGCACTGTCGATCTGCCGCGACAGGTCGAACTGCACCACGATCGAGGTTGCCCCCACCGAGCTCATGGAAGTCAGCTCGCTCACCCCGGCGATCTCGCCCAGCCGGCGCTCCAGCGGGGCCGCCACCGAGGTGGCCATCGTCTCCGGGTCCGCCCCCGGCCGCCCGGCAACCACCACGATGGTCGGGATGTCCACGCTGGGCAGCGGCGCCACCGGCAGGAAGTGATAGGCCACCAGCCCCGCGATCATCAGCCCGAGCGCCATCAGGATGCTGCCGACCGGCCGGGCGATGAAGGCGGCGGAGAAGCCCATCGCGCTATTGCGCCGCCACCGGGCGCGGCGCCCACCGCAGCCGCAGCCGCTCGAAGGCGAGGTAGATCGCCGGCGTGGTGTACAGCGTCAGGAACTGGCTCAGCAGCAGCCCGCCGATGATCGTCACCCCCAGCGGAAACCGCAGCTCCGAGCCGCTGCCGCTTTCCAATGCCAGCGGCAGCGCGCCCAGAAGGGCGGCCGCCGTGGTCATCATGATCGGGCGATAGCGCAACAGGCAGGCCTCGGTGATCGCCGCCTCCGGCGACAGCGCGCGGGTGCGCTCGGCCTCCAGCGCGAAGTCGATCATCATGATGGCGTTCTTCTTCACGATGCCCATCAGCAGCACGATGCCCACCAGCGCCACCAGGGACAGGTCCTGCCCCGTGGCCATCAGCGCCAGCAGCGCGCCGATGCCGGCCGAGGGCAGGGTGGACAGGATGGTCACCGGGTGGATGAAGCTCTCGTACAGCACCCCCAGCACGATGTAGATCACCACGATCGCCGCCAGGATCAGCCAGGGCTCGGCCGCCAGCGAGCGGGCGAACTCCGCGGCATCGCCGGAATAGCTGCCGGTGATGGTGGGCGGCAGCCCGATCGCATCCTGCGCCCGCGCGATCGCCGCCACCGCCTGGCTCAGCGCCGCCCCCGGGGCGAGGTTGAAGCTGATGGTGGCCGAGGGGAACTGGTCCTCGCGGGTGATCGCCAAGGGGGCGGTGGTGCGCGCGATGCTGGCGAAGCCGGCCAGCGGCACCTGCGCATTGCCGGCGCCGGGCACGCGCAGTTGCAGCAGCGAATTGGGGTCGGCCTGCCACGACGGCTCGGCTTCCATCACCACGCGATACTGGTTCGCCTGGGCGAAGATGGTGGAGATCTGGCGCTGGCCGAAGGCGTTGTACAGCGTGTCCTGCACCTCCTGCATCGAAACCCCGAGCCGCATCGCCGCGTCGCGGTCCACCTGCACCTGGATGCGCAAGCCCTCGTTCTGCTGGTCGGAATTCACCTCGCGCAGCGTCGGCTCGGCGCGCAGCCGCTCCAGCAGGCGCGGTGCCCAGATCGCCAGCGTGGCCGGGTCGGTATCGACCAGGGTGTACTGGAACTGGGTGCGGCTGATGCGCGTGCCGATCTGGATGTCCTGCACCGGCTGCATGAACACCATCAGGCCGGGGATGCCATGCAGCGTCTCCTGCAGGCGGGCGGCGATCTGCTGCGCGCTGGCGGTGCGCTCGTGGCGCGGCCGCAGCACGATGGTCAGCCGCCCGGCATTGCCGGTGGCGTTCACGCTGCCGGCGCCGACGAAGGCCACCACGCTGACCACATCGGGGTCGCGCCGGATCGCCTGCGCCACCCGGCCCTGAAGCTGCGCCATGCGGGCGAAGGAGATCGACTGCGCCGCCTCGCTGACCGCCACGATCACCCCGGTATCCTGCGTCGGCAGGAAGCCCTTGGGGACCACCAGGTACAGCCCGGTCGTGCCCGCCAGCGTGGCGGCGAACACCAGCAGGACCATGCGCTGGCGCGCCATCGTCCAGCCCAGGCTGACCCGGTACCAGCCCAGCGTGGCATCGAAGCCGCGTTCGAAGGCGCGCGAGACAACGCCGGGCTTCTCCTCGGCCTGCGCGCGCAGCAGCCGCGCGCACATCATCGGCGTCACCGTCAGCGACACCACCGCCGAGACGATCACCGCCACGGACAGGGTGACGGCGAATTCGCTGAACAGCCGGCCGACCACCCCGGTCATGAACAGCAGCGGGATGAACACCGCGATCAGCGAGACGGTCAGCGAGACGATGGTGAAGCCGATCTGCGCCGAGCCGCGATAGGCCGCCTCCAGCGGCTTCATGCCCTGCTCGATGAAGCGCACCACGTTCTCGATCATCACGATCGCGTCGTCCACCACGAAGCCGGTGGCAATCGTCAGCGCCATCAGCGACAAATTGTCCAGCGAGTAGCCCAGCAGGTGCATCGCCCCGAACGTCGCCACCAGCGACAGCGGCAGCGCCACCGCCGGGATCAGCGTGGCGCGCGCCGAGCGCAGGAACAGGAAGATCACGGCCACCACCAGCCCGATCGACAGCATCAGGGTGAACTGCACGTCGCTGACGCTGGCGCGGATCGTCTCGGTGCGGTCGCTCACCACCACCATGCGCAATTGCGCCGGCAGGGTGCGGCGCAGTTGCGGCAGTGCGGCGCGCACCAGCGCCACCGTCTCGACGATGTTCGCGCCGGGCTGGCGCTGGATATCCACCACGACGGACGGGATCGCCGGCGCGGGGCCGGAACCGTCCGGCCGCTGGCCGAAATACCAGGCACCGGCGCGCACGTTCTCCAGTCCGCCCACCACGCTGCCGATATCGGACAACCGCACCGCCGCCCCGTCGCGCCACGCCACGATCAGCGTGCGATAGGCATCCGGCGACATCAGCTGGTCGTTGGCGCCCAGCGAAATCGCCTGGCGCGGCCCGTCGAAGCCGCCCTTGGCGCCGTTCACATTGGCCGCGGCGATCGCCAGCCGCACATCGTCCAGCGACAGCCCGTACGCCGCCACGCGGGCGGGATCGACGCGCACCCGCACCGCCGGGCGCATGTTGCCCAGCACCGAAACCCGCCCGACCCCGGCGATCTCCGACAGCTTCGGTTGCAGCAGCGTGTCCGCCGCGTCGCTCACCCGGTCCATGGTCATGGCGTCGGAGAACAGCGCCAACGTCATGATCGGCGTGTCCGCCGGGTTCACCTTGGCATAGACCGGCGGGTAGGGCAGGTTCGCCGGCAGCGTCCCGGCCGCGGCATTGATCGCCGCCTGCACGTCCTGCGCGGCGGCATCGATGCTGCGGCCGAGGGAGAAGGTGAGGGTTATCTGGCTGGTCCGCTCGGAGCTGGTGGAGGTCATCGCCTCCAGCCCCTGGATCTGGCCGAACTGGCGCTCCAGCGGCGCGGTGATCAGGTTGGACACCACCTCGGGCGCGGCGCCGGGCATCTGGGTGGTGATCTGGATGGTCGGGAAATCCACCTGCGGCAGGGCGGAGACCGGCAGCACCCGGTAGCCCAGCGCACCGCCCAGCAGCACCGCGATCGCCAGCAGCGTGGTGGCGATCGGCCGCGCGATGAAGGGGGCCGAGATGTTCACCGCGCTATCCCGGCGCCCGCGCCCGCCCGCCCGCCAGCGGGCGGGTGACCGGCGGCGGCGGCGGCGTGATCGTCACCTTGGTGCCGTCCGACAGGCGGGAGGCGCCGTCGACCACCACCCGCTCGCCCGGCTGCACGCCCTCGCCGATCACCGCCACCGTCAGGTCCTCGTGCCCCACCGCCACCGGCCGCCGCGCCGCCTTCAGGTCGTCGCCGACCACGAACACGAAGGCGCCGCGCGGCCCGCGCTGCACCGCCACCGGCGGCACCGTGGTGGCATCGTGCCAGATGCGCGCGCGCAGCCGCACGGTGACAAAGGCGCCGGGCCAGAGCTGCAACTGCTCGTTGGCGAAGCTTGCCTTCATGCGGATCGTGCCGGTCGCCGGGTCCACCTGGTTGTCCAGCACGGTGAGCCGGCCGCGGTCCAGTGCCGCGCGCTCGCTCACCGGGGCGTTGGCCTGCGGCAGCGCCACCACCTCCACCTCGCCGGCCGCCATCGCCGCCTGCACCGCCTCCAGCGCCTGTTGCGGCAGGGTGAACTGCACGTTGATCGGCCGCAGCGTCGCGATGGTCACCAGCCCGTTCGGATCACTGGCGCGCACGATGTTGCCGGCATCCACCGCACGGATGCCCACCCGCCCGGCGATCGGCGCGGTGATGGTGGTGTACGACAGCAGCGTGCGCGCATTGTCGATCTGTGCCTGGTCCGAGGCCACCTGCGCCTCCAGCTGCGCCACCTGCGTCCGCGCGGTGTCGGCCTGCTGGGCGGAGGTGTAGGCGGTGGCGGCGAGCTTGGCGTAGCGCGCGGCATCCAGGCGGGCATTGGCCAGGGTGGCCTCGTTCAGTTGCTTTCTGGCCAGCGCCTGATCGAGTGCGGCCTGATAGGTGCGGCTGTCGATGCGCGCCAGCACGTCGCCCACCGCCACGTCCTGGCCCTCGCGGAAGCGCACCTCCACCAGCGGGCCATCGACCATCGGCCGGACCACCACGCTGGCCGAGGCCTGCACCGTGCCCAGCCCGTCCAGCCAGATCGGCACGTCCTTCTTCTCGGCGGTGGCCAGCAGCACCGGAATGCTGTCGGGCGGGGCGAAGCGGCGGCGGGCGCCGGGCGCCGGGCTGGCGGTGCTGTCGGACGGCGCGCGCTGGTGCAGCCACCAGTAGCCACCGCCGCCGCCGGCAGCGGCCAACACGATCAGCAACAGGATCAGGCGGCGCATGGCGTGCTCATGTGCGGGGAATATGGGCTCATGCCGGAGGCGGCGCCAGTTCGGCGGCACTCCACCCGCCGCCCAGCGCCTTGTACAGCGCCAGCAACGCCTGGAACCGCGCCAGGCGCACCTGGGCCAGCGTGTCCAGGTTGGAGAACAGCGTGTTCTGCGCGTTCAGCACCGCGATCAGGTCGATCGTGCCGGCCAGCAACTGGGCGCGGGCGATGTCGGCGGCGCGCTGGCTGGTGGCCACCGCCTCGCGGCTCAGGCCCTCCTGTTCGCTGCTGTAGCGCCAGGCCTGCAGGGCATTCTCGACATCGGTGAACGCCTCGATCACGGCGCGGCGGTAATTGGCCAGCAACTCGTCATAGCGCCCGCGATTGCGCTCCAGCGTGGCGCTGCGCGCGCCGCCATCGAAGATGCTCTGCGCCGCCGTGGCCACCGCCGAGGCGAACAGCGAGCCCGGCCCGAACAGCGTGGCCAGCGCGATGTTCTCGAACCCGGCGCGGCCCGACAGCGTCACCGACGGGAAGAACGCCGCCCGCGCCGCCTTGATGTTGGCGTTCGCGCCGCGCAGGTCGGCCTCCGCCGCCGCCACGTCGGGCCGGCGCGCCAGCAGTTCGGAGGGCAGGCCCGGCGCCACCGACGGCAAGGCGAGCGTGGCCAGCGTGCCCGGCCGGACCGTGATCGCGGCCGGCGCGCGCCCGGTCAGCACCCCCAGCGCGTTGACCTGCTGTTCCAGCTGGCTGCGCAGGCCGGGAATCCGCGCCCGCACGCCGGCCACCAGGGCGGCCTGTTGGGAGACGTCGAGCTGGCTGGCCGTGCCGGCCTGGGCGCGGGCGGTGATTGCCGCCAGGATGCGTTCGGCATCGCCCAGGTTGCGGGTGGCGACATCCACGCGATCCTGCAGCGCCAGGGCCTGGAACCAGGTGGAGGCGACGGCGGCGACCACGCTCAGCGCCACGCTGCGCTCGTCGAACCGGGTGGCCAGCGCGGCACTCGCCGCCGCTTCCCGCCCGGCCGCCAGGCGGCCCCACAGATCGGCCTCCCACGACACCGTCGGGCCGACGGAGAAGCTGCGGCTTTCGCCGTAGCGCCCGGTCGGGACCAGCTGGCTACCGACCCGGCGCGAGATGGCGCTGCGGGCCCATTGCTCGCTGGCCGACACCCCCACCACCGGCCACAGCGAGGCGCCCGCCAGCCGCAACTGCGCGTCGGCCTGGCGCACCCGGGCCACCGCCGCCTGGATATCCGGCGAGTTGGCCCGCGCGTCGGCGATCAGGGCATCCAGCTCGGGCGAGGCGAAGCCTTGCCACCAGTCCTCCGCCGGCCAGGTGCCGCCTTCGGTGGCGGCGGCGCGATAGGATGCGGGCAGGTCGAGCTGTGGCGCATGATAGGCCGGTCCCAGCGAACAGCCGCCAAGCAGCACCAGGGCAAGCGCGGGGCGGACGAGGGAAATCGGCATGCGGTTCCAATGGGTGCGGCGAAGGCGTTCTACCGCACCTGTGCCGTGGTCGCGAAGTGAAACAAAGGCAACCGGGCGGACGGGACGGCGCGGTCCCTGCGGCTACAGCGCCACTTCGACGATGTCCGACGACAGGCGCGGGCCATCCACCGTCACCACCCGGTACTGCGGCGGCCGCAGGGCATAGACCCATTCCTCGCCGCTCTGCGCGAAGGAGAAATGCGTCGAGCGCAGGCCAAGGACCGGCACCCCGGCCAGCCGGGCCTCGTAGGTCATGTGGGTATGCCCGGCGAGGATCGCCAGCACGGTTCCGCCGCCCAGCACGGCGGCGAAGCCGGCCACATCGTCGGCGGCCAGCGCGTCGAGCCGGGGCACGCCGACCGGGGTGACGTTGTGGTGGCTCAGGACGATGCTCGGCATCCCGGTGGCCAGCGACCGGCGCAGATGCTCCAGCATGGCCGGCGTCGAGGCCGCCTTGTTGGCGGCGCCCCAATCGACGCAGACGAACTGCACGCCCTTGTGGACGAAGGCGGCGTTCATGGCCGGAGCCTCGCCCACGCCCTCGACCGACCAGGGGAACATGTTGCGGAAGAACGCCGCGCGGGGGTCGTGATTGCCCGGCAGGAAGTAGCACGGCATGTCGCGCAACCCCTCGCCGGTCGCCCGCTGCGGCCCCGGTGCGGCCGAGTACTCGCGCAGCCCCAGCATGGCGCGCAGGGTGGCGTATTCCGCATCGATGCCGCGTTCGACGAGGTCGCCGGTGCTGACCAGGAAATCCACGTCGCCGTGATGCGCCGCGATGTGGCGCAGCACGCAGCGCAGGGCGTGGGCGGGCGAATAGCCGCGCGACAGCGTCGCCTCGGTGGCCATCAGGTGGTGATCGGTGATCTGGACGAAGCGGAAGCTCATGTCCCGCGGCCCGCCGCCGACAATATCCGCTCGGCCAGGCGCAGGTGCGGGCGGTCGATCATCTTGCCGTCCAGGGCGAACACGCCGGAGTTCGGGTTTGCCGCGAAGCCGTCGCGGACTTTTTCCGCCCAGGCGACCTGGGCCGGGTCCGGGGTGAAGGCGGCATTGACCGGCGCCACCTGGTCGGGGTGGATGCAGACCTTGCCGGCGAAGCCGTCGGCGGCGGCCACGCCTGCTTCGCGGGCCAATCCCACGGGGTCGCGGTGGTCCGGCCAGGGCGTGTCCAGTGCGGCCACCCCGGCGGCGGCGGCGGCCACCAGCATGGCGCCGCGGGCATGGGCGATGGCGGCGGGGTAGGACTGGTCGGGCAGGCGGGGCGGGATGCCGAGATCGGACGACAGGTCCTCGGCGCCGAAGCAGAAGGCCAGCACCCGGCCCATGCCGGCCGCGCCGGGTCCCGGCATCGCCAGCAGCGACGCGGCGGTCTCGGTGACCAGGGCCAGCAGCCTGATCCGCCCGACGGCCTGGCCGGAGGCGGTCTCCAGCGCCTCCAGGTGGTGGTCGAGCGCGGCGAGGTCGTGCGGGCCGGTGCATTTCGGCAGCAGGATCGCGGTCGGGCGGCCGGGCACCACGGCGGCGAGGTCGGCCAGGTACCAGGGCGTGCCGCGCGGGTTGATGCGCACCACGATGTCGCCGCGCGCGGCCAGGGATGGCAGGCGGGCGGCGACCTGCGCGCGGGCGGTGTCCTTGGCGGCGGCGGCGACGGAGTCTTCGAGGTCCAGGATCACGCCGTCGGCGCCGAAATCCAGCGCCTTGTCGATCTTGCGGGGGGCGTCGCCGGGGGCGAACAGCAGCGAGCGCAGCCTCATGCCGCCGTCTCCCTCGGCCGGCGGCGCATCAGCGCCTGGCGCTCGCACCTGGCCACCAGCTGGCCCTTCTGGTTGAACGCCTCGTGGCGGAAGGTGACGATCCCCGCTTCCGGGCGCGACTTGCTGGCGCGGGCGGCGACCACGGTGCTGAGGGTGCGGATGGTGTCGCCGGCGAAGACGGGGTTGGGGAACACCGTTTCGGTCATGCCCAGGTTGCCCAGCGTGGTGCCGTCGGTGAGGTTGTGCACGCTCATGCCGATCATCAGCCCGAGGGTGAAGATGGAGTTCACCAGCGGGCGGCCGTATTCGGTGGCGGCGGCGAATTCGGCGTCCAGGTGCAGCTTCTGGACGTTCATGGTCAACGCGCAGAACATCACGTTGTCGGACTCGGTGACGGTGCGGGTCCATTCGGCATCGACGACCTTGCCCTCGGTCAGTTCCTCGAACCACAGCCCTGGCATTTCGCGTCTCCATTCCATCGCAAGAGGTGCAGCAATCTCGCGGTGGCGTGGGGGATATGCAAGCGGGTGGCGGTTATTAGATACGATATCGTAACTAAAATGGCATGATTGGACGCTCGCCGATAAGCGGCGGAAATCGGGTGGGGTGGTGCGCGGGCGTGGCGGGGGGGCGCGGCGGTTGGGATGGGTGCGAGCACTGCGGGATGCCGGCCGCGCGGGCAGGTGCCGACGCGCGGAAGGGCGGCGGGGCTGGCGGGACGGATGGATCGGGCGCGCGGGCGCGATCGCGGTGCATGTTTGGTGGGGGCGCGCGTGGTGGGGGCGCGATCGGTAGGCGGGCGAGTGGCGGGCGCGTCGTGGGAGGGCGCGTCGTGGGAGGGCGCGGCTTGGCGGCGGGCATTGCGGGGGGCGGGCGGGGGGATTTGGCCGGACTGCCAGAGCTGGATGAGGTTTTCCAGGCGGGCGAACAGGCGGGCGAGGCAGGCCATGATGAGGGCGTGCAGGGAGTCGGGCAGCCAGCAGGGCGCGTCATCCCCGGCCGCGGCGACGCGCAGGCGGGCGACGTGTTCGGCCAGGTCGGGGTGGGTGACTGACATTTGTCGGGATGATATCTAACCGTCGGACCCGCGCCAAGCGGAAAAATTTCGCCGCTGGGGGGGCTGCCCCGGGAGCCCGCCCTCCTCCCGAGGCAACAAGCGAATGAAGTTTTTTTGCTTCTTTTTGTTCACAAAAAGAAGAGTCTTCTCCTTTCTGCACGCCCCGCGGTATCAGCCCGCCTTGGTCTTGCGGATGAGATCGGCCCAGCGGTCCAGCACCGGCAGGATGGTGTCTTGCTTTTCCGAGGGCAGGGTGACGACCATGCGGGTGACGCCGAGGTCGCGGTTGCGGCGGATTTCGTCGAGGTCCTCGGCGGCGCCGAAGGTGGAGACCGGCACTTCGGCGAGGGTGCGCCCGGCCTCGGCGGCCATCTGCTTGAAGGCCATCAGCGCGTCGGCGATGGGCGCGCGGCCGGCGATGGGGATCCAGCCGTTGCCGTAGCGCAGGGCGCGGCGCGCACCCTGGGGGAAGGCGCCGCCGACGATGACGGGGGGGTGGGGTTTGGTGACGGGTTTGGGCCAGGCCATCATTTCGTCGAAGTTGACGAATTCGCCATGGTATTCGGCCTTGGACTTGGTCCAGATGGTTTTCATGGCCTCGATGCGCTCACGCACCAGCTTGGCGCGGGTGGCGAAGACGGTGCCGTGGTTCTCCATCTCCTCGGCGTTCCAGCCGATGCCGATGCCGAAGAGGAAGCGGCCGGCGGAGACCTGGTCGATGGAGGCGACGAGCTTGGCGGTCTGGATGGGGTCGCGCTGGTTGACCAGGCAGACGCCGGTGCCGATTTTCAGGGTGGTGGTGGCGGCGGCGGCGGCGGTGAGGGTGACGAAGGGGTCCATGCAGTCGTAGTACTGTTTCGGCAGCTCGGCCCCGCCCGGCCAGGGCGAGCGGCGGGAGGTGGGGATGTGGGAGTGTTCGGGCGCCCAGACGGATTCGAAGCCGCGTTCCTCCAGCGCCCGGCCGAGGGCGGCGGGGGTCATCGAGTAGTCGGTGAAGAACATCGATGCGCCGAAATCCATGGGAATTCCTCCGGTTGTTGGCGGCATGATACAGGCTGGCGCGGCGGGAGCGAAGGGGCGGGGATGCTGAGTGCGGCGGCGCGGGCGTTCCTGTTGTCCCGGCGGGTGGCGCATCTGGCGACCGCGGATGGCGCGGGGGTGCCGCATGTGGTGCCGGTGTGCTTCGCGCTGGCGGGGGACAGCGCGTATGTCACCGTCGATGAAAAGCCGAAATCGGGGCGGAGGTTGCGGCGGCTGGCCAATCTGGCGGTCAATCCGGCGTGCTGCCTGGTGGCGGACCGGTATGACGAGGACTGGGCGCGGCTGGGCTGGGTGATGCTGCATGGGCGGGCCGAGATTCTGGCCGACGGGGATGAGCACGATGCCGCGCAGGCGCTGCTGCGGGCGCGGTATGTGCAGTACCGGGCGATGGCGCTGGGGGCGCTGCCGGTGATTGCGCTGCGTATTGCGCGGGCGACAAGCTGGGGCGATCTTGCGCCGGAGCCGTGATGGCGTTTCGATGAAGCTTTGGAGGAGCCCAACCATGAACACGCTGCGTGGGAACCAGGGGCCGCGGTATCGCCATGACGCCGGCGAGTCGGCGCCGTACGAGACGATCACGGTGGCGAAGCTGACGCCGATCATCGGGGCGGAGATCGGCGGGGTGGATCTGTCGCAGCCGCTGGGCAACCGGCAGTTCGACGAGATCCACCGGGCGCTGGCGGAGAACCTGGTGATCTTCTTCCGCGACCAGGACCTGACGCCGGAGCAGCATCTGGGCTTCGGGCGGCGGTTCGGGGAGTTGCATATCCACCCCGCCGCGCCGCATGAGCCGGGCATGCCGGCGCTGATGAAGATCCATGCCGACCGGGACAGCCCGCGCGCCAACGGCGAAGGCTGGCACAGCGATGTCTCCTGCGACGAGCTGCCGCCGATGGGCTCGATCCTGTACATCAAGCAGTGCCCGCCGCATGGCGGGGATACGCTGTTTGCCAATATGTACGCGGCCTACGAGGCGCTGTCGGAGCGGATGAAGGCGTATCTGGACGGGCTGGTGGCGGTGCATGACGGCGAGCAGGTGTATCGCGGCACCTATGCCAATCTCGGCGTGGCGGACCGGCCGGTGTATCCGAAGGCGGAGCACCCGGTGGTGCGGACGCATCCGGTGACCGGGCGGCGCGCACTTTACGTCAATCGCGGGTTCACGCGGCGCATCCTGGGGATTCCCGGCGACGAGAGCGAGGCGGTGCTGCGGTACCTGTACGAGCACATGGAAAGCCCGCTGTGGCAGTGCCGGTTCCGCTGGAGCGAGCGGGCGGTGGCGTTCTGGGACAATCGCTGCACCCAGCATCGGGCGATGTGGGACTACTGGCCGCATACGCGCAGCGGGAACCGGGTGACGGTGGTGGGGGAGCGGCCGGTTTAGGGGGAGTGGCGGGCGGTGACATTCCGGTCTCTTCCGCGAATCCATCCTGTAGTAAGGTGCGAAAGGACTCAGCGGAGAAGATGGTGATGGCACGGACGGTTGCGGAGGATTTGCGTGCCTGTGCGGGAGGGCATTCGTTCGGCACGATCCTCGCCGATCCACCTTGGCAGTTCCAGAACCGCACGGGCAAAGTGGCGCCAGAGCATCGGCGCTTGTCGCGCTACGGTACGATGACGCTGGATGACATCAAGAGTCTGCCGGTTTCCGAGGTGGCGGCCCCGGTGTCGCACCTCTATCTCTGGGTGCCCAATGCATTGCTGCCCGAAGGGCTGGCCGTGATGGCGGCATGGGGCTTCGCCTACAAGTCGAATATCGTCTGGCATAAGATCCGCAAGGATCGCGGGTCGGATGGGAGAGGGGTGGGATTCTATTTTCGTAATGTTACCGAGTTGATTCTGTTCGGTGTGCGCGGAAAGAATGCCCGTACCCTCGCCCCCGGGCGCAGCCAGGTGAACCTTGTCGCCAGCCGGAAGCGCGAACACAGCCGCAAGCCGGACGAGATCTACCCGATTATCGAGGCCTGCTCACCCGGGCCGCGACTGGAACTTTTCGCGCGGGGCATACGCACGGATTGGACGGTGTGGGGCAACGAGGCGGCCGCCGGGTACGAACCGAGTTGGCCGACCTATTCCTACAATTCTGCGACGAGCGAGTTTGTTGACGAACTAATTGCCAAATAGCGCACGCGGTGTTTGACGCGCTGCAGGGCAAGGGCTTCCAGGTCGAGTTCGTGTCGCACGCGCGCGCGATCCTGGAGGTTGATTTCCCCGAGGCGGTCGGGGAACTGGAGGCCGCCCTGCTCAACGCCACGATTCCCATTGAGGAAATTGTCGCCGGTGGCGGTGGCGAGGCGAAAGGCACCCAGCGCCTCCGTCGGGCGCTTGCCGCGGCTGGCTGGGCCAAGACGAAGTTTGTTGTGGAGAAGCGGATCAACGATATCCCACGCGAGAGCCAATCGCATGAGGTTGACCATGTCCGGTCATTCGAGCGTGCCGGGCGTATTGCGCTGGAAATCGAGTGGAACAACAAGGATCCGTTCTTTGATCGGGATCTGGAGAATTTCAAACGGCTGCATGCCGATGGCGCAATATCTGTTGGTGTCATCGTTACGCGGGGGCGGTCGTTGCACGACAATATGCGTGAATTGGTGCGCCGGTTCATTGACGAGCGACAAATCGAGGATTTCGAGGGCGCGAGGGCTTGGGGCTACGAGCCGACAAGGCGACAGCGCGAGGCCATCACCCGGCGCCACACGCGCATGCGGGAGCCGATGACGTTTCGCGATGCGTTTGTCGATCAGTTCGTCAGCGACAAGTTCGGCGAGGCGACGACGCATTGGCGCAAGCTGGAGGATCGGGTGCAGCGTGGCGTCGGCAATCCTTGTCCGCTTCTGCTGATCGGCATGCCCGACAGCATTGTGACCTTCCATGAGCGAGAGGCGGCGCTGAGCGAGATCCTGGCTGAAGAGGACAGGGAACCGCCGCTCGCCGGATAGTACGGCGTCATTCCTCCTGCGGCAGCATTCCCCCGACTTCCTTGAGCCATTCGGCCGCGTGGGCGACGGCTTCGCGGGCCTGGGCGACGGATTCGGTGAGGCGCATGAAGCCGTGCAGCATGCCGGGGTAGGTGATGACGGCGGCGCGGCTGCCGACGATGTTGAGCTTGCCGGCCAGCAGGTTGCCTTCGCTGTGCAGCACGTCGAGTTCGGCGAGCTGGACCAGGGCCGGGGGCAGGGCGCGCAGGTGGTCGCGCAGCGGGGCGGCCAGCGGATTGAGGCGGTCGGCGGGGTCGCGGGTGTAGAGGTTCCAGTAGGTTTGCATGGCGGCGCGGGTGAGGCCGTGGCCCTCGGCGAATTCGCGGTAGGAGTTGGTGTCGAAATTGGCGTCGGCGACGGGATAGACCAGGTGCATGCCGGCCAGGGCGGGGCCGCCGTGGTCGCGCAGCGCGATGGCGGTGGCGATGGCGAGGTTGCCGCCGGCGCTGTCGCCGCCGAGGACGATGCGGCTGGCGTCGATGTTCCATTCCTCGGCGGTGTCGGCGACGGCGCGCACGACTTCGGCGCATTCCAGCAGGGCGGTGGGGAATTTCGCTTCGGGGGAGAGGGAATAATCGACGTTCAGGGCGGCGTAGCCGCTGGCGGTGGCGAGTTCGCGGACCAGGCGGTCGTGGGTGTCGACGCTGCTCCAGACCCAGCCGCCGCCGTGGAACCAGATCAGCAGCGGGCGGCGCTCGCCGGGGGCGGGGTGGTGGAAGCGGGTGAAGACGCGGCGGCCGCGGGCGTAGACCCACTGGTCCTCGGTGAGCGCCATGGCGGGGCCGCCGCTGCCGAAGACCTGGCCGAGGCGTTCGGTGACCTCGCGCGCGACGTCGAAGGGTTCGCAGGCGGCGACGGGGGGGTATTTGGCGGCTTCGGCGTCGAGGCGCTGGCGGGCGGCGCGCATTTCGGGGTCCCAGCGGGAATGGTCGGTCATCGGCGTCTCCGGGTTGGCGGGGTATCATGGCGTGGCGGGGCGCGGGTGGAAACCTCGGGCGCGGGCGCGCGGGATCTGGCGGGGCGGTGTAGGATGGCGGCATGACCCTCCTGCCCACGGCACACGGCACGTTCCGTCCTGAATTCCTGTTCCGTCCGCGTTCGGTGGCGGTGATCGGCGCGTCGTCGGCGGTGGGGCGGGCGGTGCTGGCCAATCTTTCGGCGGGCGGGTTTGCCGGAGGGGTTTGGGCGGCGGAGGAGGTGGGCGGGCTGGCGGAGGCGGCGGAGCTTGGCGTGGTCTGCGCGCTGGCGGGGCCGATCGGGCCGGTGTTCCGGGCGCTGGCGGGGATGGGCACGCGGACATGCGTGGTGCTGTGCATGGCCGAGGGGGTGGGCGAGGCGGCGCGGGCGGCGGGCATCCGGGCGCTGGGGCCGGGTTCGTTCGGCGTGGTGGTGCCGAAGCTGGGGCTGAACCTGTCGCAGGCGCATCTGCCGCCGCGGGCGGGGCGGCTGGCGCTGGTGTCGCAGTCGGCCGCGCTGTGCCGGGTGGTGCTGGACTGGGCGGAGCCGAACGGGGTGGGGTTTTCCACCATCGCGGGGATCGGCGGCAATGCCGATATCGACTTCGGGCTGGTGCTGGACTGGCTGTCGCGCGATGCCGATACCGGGGCGATCCTGCTGGATATCCGGCGGATCCGCCATCCGCGCCGGTTCATCTCGGCGGCGCGGGCGGCAGCGCGGTTGCGGCCGGTGGTGGCGATCCATGCCGGGATGCGGCTGGCCGATCCCGATGGCATGGCGGGTGCCGCGTTCGGGGCGGCGTTGCGGCGCTGCGGGGTGCTGGAGGTGTCCAGCCTGGCGGACATGCTGGCCGCGGCCGAGACGCTGACGCGGGCGCGGCCGGCGCGGGGCGAGGGGCTGGCCATCGTGACCAACGCGATCGGGCCGGCCTGGATGGCGGCCGATGCGGCACTGCGCGACGGGGTGGCGCTGGCGGCGCTGTCGGAGGCGACGCGGCAGGTGGTGGGGCTGGCGCGGCGCGGGGCGTTCGGGCCGCGGGGGGAGAGCATCGTCTATGCCGGGGCGGATGCGCCGATGCGGCTGGGCGAAATGGCGGCGCTGCTGGCCGGGGCGCCGGAGGTGGGCGGGGTGCTGCTGGTGCACGCGCCGACGGGCGCCGGGGATGCGGCGGCGATGCAGGCGGTGGCGGCGGCCGGGCAGGTGATGAAGGTGCCGCTGCTGGTCTGTGCGATGGGGCATTCCACCGGGGAGGCGCATCGGCGGCTGCTGGCGGATGCCGGGGTGCCGGCGTTCGCGACGCCGGAGGAGGCGGTGCGCGGGTTCTCGCACCTGGTGCAGCATCGGCGGATCCGCGCCGCCGCGCGGGAGTTGCCGGACAGCGTGGTGCCGGATCTGGGCATCGATGCCGCGGCTGCCGCGCGGGCGCTGGCGGGTGCGGCGCCGGGGGAGCTGGCGCCGGCGGCGACGCGGGCGCTGCTGGCGGCCTACGGGATTGCGATGGGCGAGGCTGGCGGTGCGGTGGGGCGGGTGATGCTGCGCGACGATGCCCTGTTCGGGCCGGTGTTGGGTGTCGGCGGTGCGGGTCGTGACCTGGCGGTGGACCTGCCGCCGCTGAACCTTGCCCTGGCCGGTGCGCTGGCGGCGCGGGCCGGGGTGCGCGGGCAGGAGGGGGCGGATGCGGTGGCGGACCTGCTGGTGCGGGTCAGCCAGCTTGCCGTGGAGCAGCCGGGGATTGCGGAGCTGGAGATCGATCCGCTGTGCCTGGATGCCGGCGGGGTGCGGGCCGGCGGTGCGCGGGTGGTGCTGCGGAGCACTGGCGCCCGCATGGTAGAGCGCGCCTATGGCGCGACGCGGCTGGCGATTCCGCCCTACCCCAGCGAGTGGGTCCGCCACTTTGACGCGCGGGGGCAGGATATTGTCATCCGGCCGATCCGGCCGGAGGATGCCGCGGCCCATGCGGCGTTCTTTGGCCGACTGTCGCCGGAGGATGTGCGCTATCGCTTCTTCAGCGCGATGCGAGCCCTGTCGGCCGAGCAGATCGCGCGGCTGACGCAGGTGGATTACGAGCGCGAGATGGCGTTCGTGGCGGTGCGCGACGGGGAGACGGTGGGGGTGGCACGGCTGGTGCGGGAGATGGATACCGGCGGGGCGGAGTTCGCCGTGGTGGTGCAGGCCGATGCCAAGGGTCGCGGCGTGGCCGGTGCGCTGATGCGGCAGTTGCTGGAGTGGGGCCGCAGCAAGGGGGTGCGCGAGGTGGAGGGGCAGGTGCTGGCCGACAACGCGCCGATGCTGGGCTTCGTGCGCAAGCTGGGGTTCAGCGTTCGCCGGATGCCGGGCGATGCCGACATCATGCAGGCGCGGCTGGTGCTGGCGCCGCCGGCAGGGGCATGATTGCCGGCAACAGGGGGGGCGGCATGGGGCGGCTGGACGGCAAGGTGGCGATCGTGACCGGGGCGGCCTCGCGCGCCGAGGGGGTGGGCAATGGGGCGGCGGCGGCGATCCTGTTTGCCCGCGAGGGGGCCCGGGTGGTGCTGGTGAACCGCTCGGCCGCGCGGGCGGAGGCGCTGGCCGAGGCGATCCGTGCCGAGGGCGGCAGCGCGCTGGCGGTGGCGGCGGATGTGGGCGAGGAGGCGGATGCCGCGCGCGTGGCGCAGGTGGCGCTGGAGCGGTTCGGGCGCATCGACGTCCTGCACAACAATGTCGGCATCGGGGCGGCGGGGACGCCGGAGACGGTGACGATGCAGGGGTGGGAGATGGTGTTTCGCACCAACCTGACCACCGCGCTGTTGTGCTGCCGCGCCGTGCTGCCGGCGATGCGGGCGCAGGGCGGCGGGGCGATCATCAATGTTTCCTCGATTGCCGGCATGACCGGGTTGTCGGGCTCGGCGGGGGCGGTGGCCTATACCACCACCAAGGCGGGGTTGCAGGGGTTCACCCTGTCGATCGCGGCCGACTACGCTTCGCACGGGATACGCGCCAATTGCATCGTCGTCGGCACGGTGAACACGCCGATGGTGGCGCATCTGGGCGAGGAGGGGCGCGAGCGGCGGCGCCGGGGCGTGCCGTTGCAGAGCGAGGGGACGGGGTGGGACGTGGGCCATGCCGCCGTCTATCTGGCCAGCGACGAGGCGCGCTGGGTGACCGGGGTGATGTTGCCGATCGATGGCGGGTTTCTCGCCGTTCGCGCCTGGCCGAGGTGAGGGACATGCAGCAGATCGATGATTTCCGGGACGAGGTGGAGGAGTTGCATTTGCTCCTGGCCGGGATGCCGGGGGATGCCTGGACGGCGCCGACGGGGTTCAAGGCGTGGACGGCGGAGGAGATCGTGCAGCATCTGCACCACAGCGACCTGATGGCGCTGGCCTCGGCCGATGGGATCGACGCGTTCACGGCCTTCCGCGCCGACATGCAGGCGCGCCGGGCGCGTGGGTTGAGCAACGTGCAGGCGACGCGCGAGCGGCTGGGCGATCCGCAGGGGCGCGCGCTGCTGGCGCTGTGGCACCGTACCGCGGGGCGGCTTTGCGACCGGCTGGACAGCATTCCGGCGGATGCGCGCATGCCCTGGGCCGGGCCCGGCATGGGGCTGCGCATGTTCGCCACCGCCCGGCAGATGGAGACCTGGTCGCATGGCCAGGCGATCTACGACCTGTTGGGCATCGATCGCCCACCGGCTTCGCCGCGGTTGCGCAATATCGCCGAGATTGGCGTGCGCACGTATGGCTGGACGTTCCGCAATCGCGGGCAGGAGCCGCCGGGGCCGCAGCCGACGGTGCGGCTGGACACGCCGTTTGGCGCGCCGTGGGAATGGGCGGGGGAGGGTGGGCTGGTTTGCGGCGACGCGGTGGCGTTCTGCCAGGTGGCGGCGCAGACGCGGAATATCGCCGATACCGCGCTGGTGGTGGAAGGGGAGGCGGCGCGGGCCTGGATGGCGCTGGCGCAGTGCTTTGCCGGGCCGCCGGAGACGCCGCCGGCGGCGGGGGCAAGGGGAAGGAAGGCCTTCTTTTTCTGAAGAAAAAGAAGCAAAAAGACTTCATTCGCTGTCTATTGTGCGGCACCGCCCCGCCCCCACACTCCAAGGAGTGGAAGTTTTTTGGTTCTTTTTTTCAAAAAAGAACATCTTTCTTTTCTCCCTGCTTGGCTCACCCCTTGACCGCGCCGGCGGCGAGGCCGGCGATGATGCGGCGCTGGAAGACCAGGACGAGGGCGATCAGTGGCAGGGTGACGGTGACCGAGGCGGCCATGATCTGGCCCCAAGGGAGCTCGAACCGGCTGGCGCCGGTGATCAGGGCGATGGCGACCGGGACGGTGCGCTTGTCGTCGGTCAGGGTGAAGGTGAGGGCGAACAGGAACTCGTTCCATGAGACGATGAAGGTCAGCAGGCCGGTGGTGACCAGGGCGGGGGCCAGGAGTGGGAGGAAGATGCGGGTCAGGACGACGAAGGGCGTGGCGCCGTCGATCATCGCGGCTTCTTCCAGGGCGGTGGGCATTTCGCGCATGAAGCCGGTCAGCACCCAGACGGCGAAGGGCAGGGTGAAGGTGAGGTGGCTGAACACCAGGGCGAGCAGGTTGTTGTAGAGGCCAAGGGCGCGGATCAGTTCGAACAGGCCCGCCAGGATGGCGATTTGCGGGAACATCGACACGGCGAGGATGGCCAGCAGCAGGGCGCCGCGGCCGCGGAAGGTGATGCGCCCGAGGGCGAAGGCGGCGGCCGCGGCCAGGGCGAGCGACACGGCGACGGTGGCGGTGGCGACAAGCAGGGAGTTCAGGATGCTGCGGGCGAAGGGGCGGTCGCGGAAGATGGCGCGGTAGTTCTCCCAGCCGGGATCGGCGGGCAGCAGGGAGGCCGAGAACAGCTCGTTGCCGGATTTCAGCGAGGCGACGATGGCCCAGTAGAACGGGAAGACGGTGTAGGTGACGATGGCGGCGACCAGCAGGGCGAAGAGCAGGCGCCCGGCCAGGCGGCGGATGCGGCGGGCGATGGGGCGAAGGGAGGGGGGGGCGGCCATCACGCGGCGCGGTCCGGGGCGGCGGCGAGGCGGACGCGGCCGGCGATGATCAGCAGCGCGGTGACGGCGGCGACGGCCGTGAACAGGCCGGTGGCGGCTGCCGAGCCGTAGCCGAGGTCCTGGAAGTCGATGAGCTGTTCGCGGGCGTAGATGGACATCGAGGCGCTGGCGCGGCTGTTGCCGGTGAGCACGTACATCAGGTCGAAGACGCGCATGGCGTCCAGGCTGCGGAAGATCACCGCCACCATCAGCGCCGGGCGGATCAGCGGCAGGGTGATGTGGCGGAAGGCGCCGAGCGGGCCGAGGCCATCGACGCGGCCGGCCTCGTACAGTTGCGGCGGCAGCATCTGCAGGGCGGCGAGCAGCAGCAGCGCCATGAACGGCGTGGTCTTCCAGACATCGACGGCGATCACCGCGCCGAGGGCGAGGTTGGGGTCGGCGGTCCAGGCCTGGGGTTCGGCGATCAGGCCCGTGGCGAGCAGCAGGGCGTTGATGACGCCGAACTGGTCGTGCAGCATCCAGCCCCACATCTGTGCCGAGACGACGGTGGGGATGGCCCAGGGGATGAGCATGGCGGCGCGCAGCAGGCCGCGTCCGCGCATGCGGGCGTTCAGGGTCAGCGCGATGACCAGGCCGAGCAGGGTTTCCAGCAGCACCGAGGCGGCGGTGAAGACCAGGGTGTTGCGCACCGCAATCCACCAGTCGCGATCGGCGGCGAGGTAGGCGAAGTTGTCCAGCCCGACCAGGTGATAGCCGCCGGTGGTGTCGAGCCGGGCGTCGGTGAGGGCGAACCACAGCGTGCGCGCCAGCGGCCAGCCGGCGACCGCGGCCAGCACCGCCAGCATCGGCAGCAGGTAGCGCCAGGCCTGGCGGCGGCGGGCGCGGGTGGCGGGCGTGGCTACCATTTTTCGCCGCGGCTGACGCGATGAAGGGTGCGGTCCAGGCGGGCGAGGGCGTCTTCGGCGGTGGCGCGCCCGGCGAGGACGCTGTGCACGGCGTTCCAGAATTCGGCCGAGACCTGGTTGTAGCGCGGGCCGGTGACCACCGAGGGGCGGGCGACGGCGTTTGCGAAGGTGGCGGCGAGGTCGCGGTAGAACGGGTTGGCGGCGAGCACGTCGGGGTCAAGGTAGAGGTCGGGCAGGGTGGGGTTGAAGCCGGCGGCGATGGCGCGCTGCTTCTGGGCGGCGCGGCGGGTGAGGTGGAGGAGCAGGCTGGCGGCCTCGTCGGGGTGGTTTGTGTAGCGCGAGATGGCGAGGCCCTCGCCGCCCAGGGTGGCGCTGTGGTGGCCGCCGTCGCTGCCGCGCGGAAGCATGGCGATGCCGACGCGGCCGCGCACCGGGCTGTCGGGCGCGTTCAGCAGCGGCCAGGCATAGGGCCAGTTGCGCATGAACACGGCGTCGCCGGTCTGGAACACGCCGCGGGCTTCCTCCTCGGCGTAGTTCAGCACGCCTTTGGGGGCGATGGTGCCGACCCAGGCGGCGGCCTGGGCCAGGGCGGCTTCGGCTTTGGGGTTGGCGACGGTGATACGGCCGTCGGCGGAAACGATGCGGCCGGCGGCGTGGCTGTCCAGCCATTCCAGCGCGTTGGCGGTCAGGCCCTCATAGGCGCGGGCCTGGAAGACGTAGCCCCAGATGCGGGGGGTGCCGGCCTGGCGCTCGGCCTGCATGATGGCGGCGGCGGTGTCCTGGAGCGCGGCCCAGGTTTGCGGCACCGGGCGGTGGTACTTGGCGAGGAGGTCGCGGCGGTAATAGAGCAGGCCGGCGCTGGTGAACCAGGGCAGGGCGACCAGGCGGCCGGCGACGGTGTTGGCGGCGACCAGGGCGGGGAAGGTGGCGTCCAGGCGGGCGGGCGGCACCCGGCCGGCGAGGTCGAGCAGGTGGGCGGCGAGCATGCCGGGCCAGACGATGTCGATCTGGAACACGTCGATATCGGCCGAGCGGGCGGCCAGCAGCTGTTGCAGCAGGGCCAGCCGGGCCGAGCTGCCGCTGGGGGTGGAGACGAGATCGACGGTGTTGCCGGTCTGGCGTGCCCAGGCCTCGGCGCTCTGCCGGCACAGGGTGGCTTCGATGCCGACGGAGCCGCAGGCCAGGGCGAGGCGGGCGGCGCGGGAGGTGCCGAGGGGGGTGGCGGCGATGAGCAGGACGGTGAGGACGCTTAGCAGGCGCATGCGGGAGGGGTCCTCGCTGGGCCGCGCCGATGGCATGTGCGGCCGTGGTGCTGCGGCCGTGGTGCTGCGGCCGTGGTGCCGCGCGCCGGGCGGTGATGTTCAGGCCGCTGCGCGGCGCCGGGCCGGGGGGCCGGTTCCCACCGGTGAGCCCTGCGACATTGCGGAACTCGGCCATGAATGACCACGACCGATTGCCGTTCGGATCGCCTGTTGCATTGGGCAACGCCGCTCGGCCTGCTATTGCGCCCATGATAACAAGCGGGATGTCCAAGGCCAAGATGAAAAAGATGTGGAATGATCTGGCGCGTTCTGTAAGAAAATGTAGTTCAGAATAAGAATTCGATCGAAATAGTGGGATGCCGGGATTGCCGCAAGAAATACTTATGTATGCTATATAAAGAGCTTTATTCAAATCAAGGATGGACGTTATTTGGAGGTTCCAGAGAGAATTCGCATGCGGCACCCCATCCCCGCCGTGCCATCCCGCCGTGCCATCCCCGCCGTGCCAACCCCGCCGTGCCAACCCGGCCTGAACGCGCTACACTGTGCGCGACCACCGCACGCGGAGCATCCGTCATGACCGAAGCCTGCATCGTCGGCTGGGCCCATACCCCGTTCGGCAAGCTCGAAGACCCCGATGTTGAATCGCTGATCGCCCGTGTCGCCCGCGCCGCCATCGAGGATGCCGGCATCGCGCCCGCCGACATCGACGGTGTCTTCGTCAGCCTGTTCAACAACGGTTTCTCCAAGCAGGATTTTCCGGCGTCCCTGGTGATGCAGTCCGTGCCCGAGTTGCGCTTCACCCAGGCCACCCGCTTCGAGAACGCCTGTGCCTCCGGCTCCGCCGCCATCCACGGCGCCCGCGACTTCCTCGCCGCCGGCCGCGGCCGCTTCGCCTTGGTGATCGGCGCCGAGAAGATGACCGCCACGCCGGGCCCGCAGGTCGGCGATATCCTGCTCAGCGCGGCCTACCGCAAGGAGGAGGGCGAAATCCCCGCCGGTTTCGCCGGCGTCTTCGGCAAGATCGCGGAAAGCTATTTCCAGAAATACGGCGACCAGTCCGACGCGCTGGCCACCATCGCGGCGAAGAACCACCGCAACGGCGTGGACAACGCATTCGCCCAGATGCGCCGCGACCTCGGCTTCGATTTCTGCCGCACCGCGTCGGACAGGAATCCCTATGTCGCCCCGCCGCTCAAGCGCACCGACTGCTCCATGGTCTCCGACGGCGCCGCCGCCCTGATCCTCACCGGCGAGGACACGGCGCGCGCCATGGGCAAGGCCGTTCGCTTCCGCGCCGCCGTGCAGGTCAACGACTTCCTCCCCCTCTCCCGTCGCGATCCGACGGCCTTCGAGGGCGCGGCCGCGGCCTTCCATCGCGCCCTGGCGCAAGCCGGGCTGAGCCTGGCCGAGCTCGATTTTGCCGAGGTCCATGACTGCTTCACCATCGCCGAGCTGCTGGTTGTCGAAGCCATGGGCCTGGCGCCGGCGGGGCAGGGCGCCCGCCCCATTCTCGATGGCCTCACGCAGAAAGACGGAAAGCTTCCGATCAACGTCTCCGGCGGGCTGAAGGCCAAGGGCCATCCGATCGGCGCGACGGGGGTGTCCATGCACGCCATCGCGGCCATGCAGCTGACCGGCAGAGCCGGGGCGATGCAATTGGCGAAGGCCGATCGCGGCCTGGTGTTCAACATGGGCGGTGCCGCGGTGGCCAACTATGTCTCGGTGCTGGAGCGGCTGGAATAGCGCGCGAAATCCTCAAGGCCGGCCGCCAAACCCGCCGCGGCCAAGTCGGCGCCCTAGGCGCAGGGCGCGACCTTCGCCCTGCATTTCTCCAACGCCTCGGCGCCGCATTTCGCCGCCAGGTCCGCCTCGGCGATCGCAACGATTTCGCGGGCCCTGGCCTCCTGCGCCTTGGATTGGGCGAACCAGACCGCGGCCGAACCGGCCCATCCCGCGGCGGTCGCGGCCGTCAATGCCGCGATCATCGCCCAGGCCAGAAGCGTTCCGGACAACAGCCAGCCGAACGGAGGCGTCAGCAGGGCTGCGTTGGCGGCAATTGCGGCGGCGCTGGATACCGCCAGTGCCACGGCGGCCACGCGCGCCGCCTCCAGGCTGCGCTGTGCCGCATCGCGCGCCTGCACCATCGCGGCGCACAGGGTGCGGTTCTTTTCCAGCAGGATGTTGCAGATCACTTCGCATTCGCTGCCCTGCAGGTCCGCCCTGGCGGTGGGCTCGCGTTTCGGCCGATACCTTCGTTCCTGCTCGTACCCGATGAAGGCCGCCAGCAGGAACAGCACCACGCCCCACATCCACTCGCCTCCGCCATCAGGAATTGCGGCAATCTAGGCTCAGGACCCAATAAATCTGTTGCTGCGGCTCGTTTGAGTGTGATTCTGGAGATGGCGGGAGGTCCCCGCCATGTCCGATCAGTTCTGGCTGACTGCAACGCAGATTTCTCGTATCTGC
>JADLHF010000057.1 GCA_020848935.1 Acetobacteraceae bacterium | reverse complement strand
GCCTGGCCGCGTGCTGGCAGCGCCCGGGATGATCCGCATCCTTCTGACGCGAGGCGACGCATCAGGGCCTCTTGAATACAAGCTGGCGCGATGTGGACAGTCTGGCGGGTTCCGGACTGCGGGCGGAGCGCGGCCGGCACAAAGTGCCGGTTCTGACCCTTTGTCAGGAGGTTCGGTCATGGCTCACCTGAACGTCCTTGCCGCCAACCTGTTTCTTGCCGCCAGCCTGTTTGCCGCGGCGTTCGCAACGGCGCCTGCCGCGGTTGCCCAGGCTCCGGCCCGATCCGCCGCCCCGCCGGGCGGCGATGCTGTCATCGCCTGGAACAGAACGGCGAGCATGGCAGCCACCCAGGTCGGCCTCGCGCCGCTCGGTCCCCCGTTCCCCGAATCGCGCATGTACGCGATGATGCATATTGCGATCCACGATGCGCTGAATGCGATCGACCGCCGTTATCTACCGTACAGTTTCGACAGGCGGGCCGAGCGCGGCGCATCACCGGAGGCGGCCGTGGCAGCAGCGGCGCGCGATGTGCTGGTGCCGCTCCTCGGGCAACTGCCGCGCCAGGCGTTTCCCCAGGCAAGAATCGATGCCAGCGTGGCCGGCGTCGAAGCCGCCTATCGCGCAGCACTTGACGCCATCCCCGACGCGCCGGCCAGGGCGCAGGGTGTCGCCGTGGGACAGGAGGCGGCGGCGGCGATCCTTGCGCTCCGGGCCTCGGACGGTGCCGTTGGCCCGTTCATCAACACCAACTGCCCGCAGAATCCCGCGCCTGGCAGATTCCAGTGCGTGCCGGGCCTGCCATTCATCGCCTTCCAGGGATGGGCAAAGGTCACGCCGTTCGTGCTGCAGGACAGCGAACAGTTCCGTCCTGGCCCACCCCATGCGCTGACCGCCAGGGCCTACACGGCCGATTTCCACGAAGTGAAATCGCTGGGAGGTAACGGCGACAGCACGCCCAGCGGCCGTTCGCCCGACCAGACCGAGATTGCCCTGTTCTGGCTGGAAAGCTCACCGCTGAAATGGAGCCGCATTGCACGTGCGGTTTCCGTCACCACCGGCCTCGACCTTTGGCAGAACGCGCGGCTGTTCGGCCTGCTCAACATGGCGCTGGCGGATGGCTACATCGCCATGACCGCGACCAAGAACCACTACGACTACTGGCGGCCGGTCACCGCGATTCGGGCCGCGGATACGGACGGCAATCCGGAAACCACCGCCAATCCGGCCTGGACACCGCTGGGCGAGACGCCCCCAACCTCGGACTATGCCTCGGGGCACGCCATCGAAGGCGGGGCCGGGGCCGAGGTGCTGAAGCAGTTTTTCGGAACCGACCGGATCGGCTTTCGGGATTGCGGAACGACTCTGCCCGCCGGCAGCACCTGCGGCGATCCGTCGCCCGTGTTCCGTTCCTATGCCACCTTCTCGCAGGCGGCGGACGAGAATGCGTATTCGCGCATTCTCATTGGGTTCCACTTCCGCAAATCGATCGAGGAAGGCACCGAATACGGCCGCAGGATCGGCGAGCGTGCCGTCGCGCGCTTCCTGCAACCTGCGACGGCGAACTGATACGCCCGGCATGACGCATTGACTGATGCCGAGGCGGCGAAGCCGCCCGGCGCCCGAGGGCCAGCAAAGACTCAATACCAACGGTCAAAGCATTTGCGCGTTGGTATTGAGTTGTTGGCGATTGGCCGTTTATCCGGGGCATCCCGGATGAACGCCATCTCGCGGATATGGATACAGCGCCGCGACCATGCGCCGCGCCGGTCAGGGCGGCATCCCGGCGGCCTCCAGCCCATCCAGGATGCGCGCAACGGTCTGGCGATGCAGCGAGGCCGACCGGGCGAAAAGCTCCAGGCCACATTCCGGAAAACCGTGCCGCACCGCATCGACCGATCGGCGCGCGCTGCTGCGTTCGCCCAGTTGAACCAGCGCCGCCGCAAGGAGCCGATGCGGCCAAAGCCGCCCCGGCTGCTGTTCCAGGGCACGGGTGAACAGCCGGACGGCACCCGGATAGTCGCCATTGATGAAGGCGGTGATCCCGAATATGGGCAGCCGGGAAACGGGGTCATTGCCCGGGCGGCGGAGTGCCAGAAACCGCCGATGATATGCGGCCGCGCGGCGCCCGTCGCCGCGGATATTCTGGACGACCCCAAGGCTCAGCCACGTCTCGGCCCGGGCCGGGTTGAGCGCCAGGGCCCGGTTGAGCAGGCGCTCGCCTTCGTCAAGGTGGTGCGTCACCGTCATCACGTTGCCCACCAGCGCGACCACGTCGGCGTCATCCGGCGCCAGGGTGAGCGCGCGGTGCCCGTGGTCCAACGCCCGCGCGCGACCGCCATCCGGATCGTTCCAGAAACCGTGGCCTGTGGTGGTCGCATGGATCCAGCCGCTCAGCGCGTGGGCACGGGCATGGGCCGGGTCACGATAGAGCGCGTCGTTCAGCAGATCGAGCGCCATCCGGACATTGCCGAGCTCCTGGGTCATCGCCGCCGGCCGGGCGCGGCGCACCAGTGAATCCACATCGGCGATCCGCAGGGGTGTGCGTCGCGCCTGGGCGAGAAGTTCGGCCTCGATCGCCGCGCGCAACGCACTGACCGCGTGATCGGCCCAGCGCATCCGGCCATGACGGGCGATCCGCGTGCGCGCGGTCCATACGACGATGCCGCGCCATGGATGAGCGAGCTCGAGCACGACTTCGTCGCGATCCAGACTCCCGGAAAGCCGGTAACGATCGCGGAGCGTGGGCGCGCGCGCACTCTCCCGGTCGGCCAGCGCAAGGTCTTGTGCGCGGCAGATGGCGATGGCCAGATCGTTGGTGGCGCGGCCGGCGCGGGGGGCGCAGCCCGCATCCGTCGCGGTCAGGCGGCGGAGCTCGATCGTCGCCAGCACGGGCGGGCCGGATGCCGGCGCCGCGCCGCCGGGCCGGGGCGCCGAACGCAGCGTGATCGAGGGGCTTTCGTCAAAGGCCCTGGCGTAGGCGATCGCGAAGCGGCCCGGATGCTCGAAGCCGTGGTGAAGTGCTGCTTCCAGCACCGAAGCGGCCTGGCCCCGCGCAAGCATCTGGCGCGCCGCGGCCAGGCGCAGCCTTCGGCCCACCGCAAGCGGTGAAAGCCCGAGTGTTGCCGCGAACTCCCGCTGCAGCGACCGCGGCGAGGTGCCGGCGGCGGCGGCCAGCGCGGCAAGGGTCGGTTGTGCCGCCGGGTCCTCCTCCAGCGCCGCGCGGAGCGCGGCCAGGGCAAGACGGACCGCGCGCGATCCGCTACGCGCCAGTGTCGCGAGGGTGGCATCGACGCCGTGCGTCGGAAGGCCGTTCATCACCCTTCTCGTAACACAGGATCGCCACCGTTGCAGTTGGAAAATGACGTGATGTGGACAGGCCTGGCGCCCTGCGGACAGACGCCAGGGCGGCCCGCAAGCAGCCTGCCCTGATCGCAAACCGGGAGGCCGAAAATGCATCGATCCCACGCGCTTGACTGAATGCATCGGTGGCACTGGCAGGCCGAGCCCGCCAAACACAGCTCCTGCAAAAAACAGGCGGCTGTCCTGAAACGGATGAACTTTCGACACACGGAGGTGGCAGTGAGAAAGCTAACTGTATTCCTGTGCGTGCTCTCCCTGGAGATCGCGGTGGCAGCGCGCGCGGAGGCGCCTGTTGGGGTCACTCCAAACGTGATTGGGCGGGCCACCTACAGCGCCTTCAGCCTACAGTCGAACCATAGCGTTCTGGAGTTCTCGGCAGAGGCGAGACGCCCCGTCGATGTCATCGTGCGAACCCACGACTACGTGCCGGGAAGCTCGACCGGGTGGCACATGCACCCGGGTCCGGTCTTGATCACAGTTATTGAGGGTCAAGTTACCTTCTACGAGCGTGACGATCCAACCTGCACGCCCAAGGTGGTTTCAAGGGGCGAGGGTTATGTCGATACCGGCCACGGGCATATCGGGCGTAACGAGTCCGGGGTGCCGGCCAAGGACGTAACGGTCATCTTCGCCCCGGT
>JADLHF010000056.1 GCA_020848935.1 Acetobacteraceae bacterium | reverse complement strand
CGCAAAGCTCAAGGACTGGAGGCGTGTCGCAACCAGATACGACCGCTGTGCAGATATCTTCATGGCCGCCATAACCATCGCAGCTACCGTCATTTTCTGGCTGAAAATATGAGTCCTGAGCCTAGTCGAAGTTTGTGTTCGGCAAAACCCTGACTGCCCCACAGCCGTGGAGCGGTCAGGCTAAGATGTTGTGTCCGCAACCACACGCATCGCCGCTACGTCGTCGAACGTCCAATCTTCGCCTTCGAGGACAGCCGGCTGACCGCCGGTTTCCTCCCAACGTCGCACGATCACGTCGACATAGGCGGGATCGATTTCCAGCAGCACCGCCTGCCGATCCGTCCGCTCTGCGGCGATCATCGTTGTTCCCGAGCCGCCAAACGGATCGAGCACCGTGTCGCGGTGCTTGCTGCTGTTGCGGATGGCGCGCTCCACCAACGCCACCGGCTTCATCGTCGGGTGCAGGTCGTTGCGCGCCGGCTTGTCGAAGTTCCAGACGTTCCCTTGGTCCCTGGCGCCACACCAGTAGTGCTGGTTGCCGGCCTTCCAGCCGTAGAGCATCGCCTCGAACTGCTGATGGTAGTCGGCCCGGCCGAGCGCGAAGGTGTTCTTGGCCCAGATGATGGTGCTGGACCACTTGCCGCCCGCCTCCTGCCAGGCCCGGTGCAGCGTCGGCCACTCGGACGAGGACATGCAGACGTAGCTGGCGCCTTTGGTGACCGAGAGCAGGTTGGCGAGCGCCGGGCGAATGAAGTCGAGGAAGCCACCGCCGAGCGCGTCGTTGGCGATCGTCATCTTCGCCGCGGTGCCGCCCTCGTACGCGACATTGTAGGGCGGGTCCGTGAAGGCCATGTCCGCCAGGCGCCCCTCACCCAGCGCGCGCTTCACGTCCTCCAGCTTGGTGGCGTCACCGCAAAGAACGCGATGCGGACCACAGATCCAGAGATCGCCGGGACGGGTGATCGGCACCTCCGGCAGTGGCGGCGCCTCATCCAGCGCGGCGTCGTCCCCGCCATCGGCCGCGGCAAGCAGCTGATCCAGTTCGAGGCCGGAGAACCCGAGGACATCGAGGTCGACCACGCCCTCATCGCGGATGCGGGCGAGCTCGGCTGCGAGCAGTGCCTCGTCCCAGCCGGAGTTGAGCGCGATCTGATTGTCGGCCAGTCGCAGCGCCCGAGCCTGCGCTTCCGTCAGATGTGCCAGTCGGATCGCCGGCACCGACGCCAGCCCCAGCCGCTTGGCCGCCAACACGCGACCGTGGCCTGCGACGAGCACGCCGGCTGCGTCCACCAGCACCGGGTTCACGAAGCCGAACTCGGCGATCGATGCCGCGATCTGCGCCACCTGCGCCTCCGAATGGGTGCGGGCGTTGGCGGCGTAGGGGATCAGCGACGCCAGGGGCACGGACACGACGGCGATCTCAGGCTGCATCTGCCGCCTCCATCACCTGGCTGCGCTCCGCCGCCACCGCGTCGTAATCCCTCCCGTCGCCGTCGAGGGTCACGGTAAGGTCCGGGTGGTTCTGCCGCCAGCGCGCGATCGCCAGATCGACATAGGCGGGCGCCAGTTCGATCGCTCGGACGAACCGGCCAGTTCGCTGGCCTGCGAGGATGGTGGTGCCCGACCCGGCGAAGGGCTCGAACACCACGTCGCCCGGCTGGGAGAACGTCTCCATGGCGAAGGCCGGCAGCTTCACCGGGAACACCGCCGGGTGCTCCACCTCGATGCCGCGCTCCTTGTGCCTGGTGATGCGCACCACGTTGTCCGGAATGCGGAACTCCTGGATCGGCCGGCCCTCGTGCGAGTTGCCGCTCATCGTGCCGTCCGCGCGGCGCAGCCCCGACATCAGCAGTGGGTCGCCCGCCCATTTGCAGGGCACGATCTTGTTCGCCTGCCGCGCCTGGCGGTTGAAGTGGAAGACGAACTCGAAGCTCGGCGCCAGCCTGCCGTTCCAGTCCCCAGGCAGGCCCGGCCCCTGGTCCCAGACGTAGAGCCCGAAGCGACGCCAGCCCTGGGAGCGCATCCAGTCGAGCCAGCCATTCCAGTACGGCTGCCACTCGCTGTCGCGGTGGATCATGCCGAGGTTCACCAGCACCTGCGCATCCTGCGCCAGCGCCTGGTCGAGATGGGCGAACACGCCCTGCATCAGCACATCCCAGTCGGCGACGCCGCCGGTGGTGTAGTCGCGCTGGTTGCCATAGGGCGGGGAGGTGAACAGCATTGCCGCACGCTCGCCTTGCATCAGCCGCGCGACGGTGGCTGGGTCGGTGCTGTCGCCGCAGGCCAGTCGATGGTCTCCGAGGCACCAGACATCACCGGCGCGGGCAACGGCCTGGCGCGGTGGCTCCGGAGTGGCATCCGCGGGATCGTCGGCTACTACCTCCTCGCCGGCCTCGGCTTGCTCGCCCTGGCCATCGGCATCGGCGTCGTCCGGCTCGTCCCGCGCATCGCCATCGGTGACGGCCTCGTCCGCGGCGGCCAGGATCGCGCCGATCTCCTCCTGCGAGAACCCGATGGCCAGGAGGTCGACCTCGCTGGCCTGCTGCAACCCGGCCAGCGCATCGCGCAGCAGCGCCTGATCCCAGGTCGCGTTCTCAGCGATGCGGTTGTCGGCAAGCCGCAGTGCCTCTTTCTGCGCCGGCAACAGATGCTTCAGCACGATGACCGGCACCTTGGCGATGCCGAGCGCCTGCGCCGCCTCGAGGCGGCCATGCCCGGCGATCAGCACGCCGTCCTCGTCCACCAGCAGCGGGTTGGTGAAACCGAAGGCGAGCATGCTGGCCTTGATCTGCTCGATCTGCTCGGCCGAGTGCAGCCGGGCGTTGCCGGCGTGCGCGCGCAGTTCCCCCACCGGACGCAGCACAATCTTCGCGGCCATCCAGGGGAGGGTCATCGGCAGCATCCGGATTGTGGGGAGTGCGAACCACGCGCGCGGCGGCGCGGTCAGAAATGGCGGCGTTCCGCGGTACAGAGCGCACCAGGTGCGCACCGCGAACCATATTTTAGACTTGTCGCTAGCGGTCTATCGCGCGCTCGCCCCCCGCATCGATCCGGCCCGGGAAGGAACCATGGGATCGATGCAGTGGCTCAAGGGGCACAGTGGCTGGTGAGCCGCTTCGCGGCGCCACCTCTTTGATGCCTGCACACCATACCCTGTATGAGTTTCGGGGTGCAACGCGACATTCTTTCGCCCTTCTACGCTCTACTACGATTCGTGCATTTTTTTCTGCCCAACGCGTCGGGCATTACGCGGCACGTGGTCGGGCCAACAGCCCGAAATGCGCTGCGAGCACTCCGAGCGTGGCGACCAGCACGCCCTGCGCCTGCGGCGGGGGGACGGGCCGCCCGCCCCAGCCCTGCCGCATGGCCCACTCCCGCACCGAACTCTCGCAGCCAAGCACGTGCCAGGCGCAACAGCCGGCGGCACTGTCGTAGCCGCCGAGAATTTCGATCGCTTCGGCAATCTTGATGCCGGCGCGCATGTGATGGCTCGACATGCCCCGCGTCGACTTGCCCGGCATACGAGCCAGAGACGAGACTCCGAGTGCACCGAGCCGCGCGCTGCGGAACAGCATGCGGAACATCGTGCCTGCGTCATACATCTCCTGCGAGATCGTCCGGTTCGACAGCATCATGCCGAGGGTGTCGACCGCACGGTGATGCGTCACCACCATCCCGGTGTCCGGATCGGCGTCGTAGCTGGGCGGGTCGAACCCGCCGTGCTGCTTCCGCCACTGCGATGGCTTCGACAGATCTTCCAAGACGACCAGCCCGTCCCTGCGGTTCTTCCTAGCGGCCATGCCCATGTCCTCCCTGGCGCCGTCCCCAGCGCCGCGTGGCTTCGTTGGTGATCGCCTGGCGCAACCAGGGATCGGTGATGTCTTCCACCGGCAGTGCGACGATGCGGTGCTCGTGCCAGGCTCGGGCGCGCATGGCTTCGATTTCGGTCGTCGTGGTCGGGCTGCGTGCCCGGTCCAGACAGGACCGTGGCGGCTGCGGTGCACCGGGGAGACTCATGCTCGCCCCCTGGTGCTGGACGTGGCCCACAGCAGCAAGGCCAGGGCATCGGCTTCGTTGTCGTCGGCGGGGTGGAAGCCGCGGGCCTGCATCGCGGCGATGACGGCTGCCTTGTCGGCGTTGCCGCGGCCGGTGGCGAAGCGCTTGATCGTGCCGACCGGGACGCCCTCGTACGGGATGGTGTGGTGCTCGCACCAGGCGGTGAGAATGCCGAGCCAGCCGCCGTAGGCGTGAGCTGCGTCGACACCAGCATGGCGGCGCACCTGCTCGTAGACGACATGATCGAGGCCGCTCGCGATGTGCTTGGTCTCGGTGAGCCACTGGCGGAAGCGCAGGAAGCGCATGCCTCCGCCCTCCCAGCGATCGTTTCGGAACTCCAGCGTGCCGGAGGTGATGTGGTCGTCGCGGGTGCGCAGGGCCCATCCCGTGGCGGTGCCGAGATCGAGGGCGAGCACGGCAGGCGTGCCGACCAGGACAGGCGGTGATGCGGGCAGGGCGATGGCGGGACTTGCCAGAGCCGTGGGCACGGCCAGAGTCGCGAAAGCCATGGTGATCTCCTGAGAGGGGGAACAGCGTGGTCAGGGCGACGACGGCGCAGGTCTTGGCGGAGCTCGCCGTCGTCGTCCGCCGTGGGCGGTAGGGGGGGCGTCTCCGCTGGTGGACCAGTTGCCGGATTGGCACTTCCCGAGCGGGTGTGCGCGCGTCGTTCAGACGCGCACGCACACCCCCCGTAGGGGGGCATCTGTTTTCCCAACTGCCCAACTGCTCCAACCCATTGATTGAATTGGGCAAAAAGCAGTTGGGAAAGCAGTTGGGACAGTTGGGAAATTCCCAACTGCTTTTTGCCGCAAGGCATTGATCTAGAACGGGAAAAGCAGTTGGGCAGTTGGGAAACGGGAGCAGTTGGGAATCCCAACTGTACAGAATGGGAGCAGTTGGGAACGCCCGCGAGGGGGTCGAGGCGGGGGTTCATGGCGCGTCTTCCCCGGCTGGGTAGACCCATTTTTCAGGGTTCTCGACCGGCAGGCTGGCCCCCGTGTGCGGGCACTTGAAGTGGCTTGGCAGGACCGGAGCGGTGGCCGGGAGAACCTCGCCGGTGTCGGGATCGATGGCTTCCCCCTCGACCGGAAACCGCATGCCTTCGACGCAGAGGTAGCCGAACTTCGAGCGGGTATAGCCGACCCCAAGATGGGATGCGTCGCGGACGAACTTGATGTGGCCCTTGGTGGCGAGAACGCTGATGCGGTCCCTGATCGTATCGGCGCCTCCAAGCCCGGCGTGGTTCTCGAACGTCTCGGAGAACAGCTTGGCTGAATAAAGCTTGCCAACCGCGGCCTCGTTGAACACGAGTTCCACAATGGCATCGCGCTTGCGCTCACGTTCGGCATCGAGCTTCGCGCCGGCGGTTTGGCGGACCAGCCGTTGTTGGGTGGTGCTGACCTCGATCCATCGCCCACCACGCTTGTCGATCAACATGGAGTCGAGCGCCGGGCCGTTGCGCAGTTCGATCTCAAGGCGGCGCTCGGGCTGTTCCTCGTCGGGACGAAACATCAGCATTCCGGACGTGTAGAAACTGCGCAGTGCGCTGGCGCCGGATAGCGCCATGAACGGGTCTTCGAGCAGCGCCTTCTTCGACAGCTTCTTGGTGTGGTGGCAGAGGATGAGCCCGGCATCGGGTGCCACAGCCTCACGCAGCGCCTCGACCCGGCCCTGCAGGAAGAACAGCATGGCGGTGTTGTCGTTCTCGCCGTCGCCATCCGGACCGCCATCGAACAGGTTGCGGATCGGATCGAGGCAAATGATGTCGGGTGGCTCGGTCGGGAAGTGCGCCTGGATGGCGGCGATGCTGAGCGCCACGCCGTTCTCGTCGAGCAGTATGCGCAGCTTGGGGGTGGCGACGAGATTGTCGCGGGCGAGGCGCAGAATGTCGGGATCAAGGCGGAGGCTTTGCAGCCGCTCGCGCAGGTAATGGTACTGGATCTCTGCCTGCAGATAGAACACCCGCAGCGGCCGGGATGGCGTGAAGCGCAGGAACGGGACACCGGCCGCGGCGTGCACCAGCAGGTTGATGAGGAAATCGGACTTGCCGACCTTGGGCGCGCCGCCCAACACCAGCATCCCACCGGGGGTCAGCAGGCGGGGCCCGATGATGTCGTCCGGCATCGGGCTGGTGTCGTCGAGCAGCGCACCGAGGCTGAAGGCGGGCAGTGCGGCCATGGCTGGCGGCGGCGCAGAGACGCGTTGCAGCGCCGGCCCATGGCGTTCCTCGTGCAGCCGCCAGATGCGGTCGGCTTCCGCCTTGAGCCGGTCGATCGGCCAGGCCGGCCGCAGCATGGCGGCGTTGTATTGGCAGATCGCCTCCCAGCCTTCGTCGCCGGTAATGCGTCCATCGTGGACCAGGCGGACATAGTGGCCGATGGCGGCACTGGCGCCCTGGAAGCGGGTCCAGGCGTCCTGGCCGCCCTCGTGTACCGGCGTGGTCAGCACGGCGTCGATGCCGGGACGCCCGCCTGCGGGATGGCTGGTCGGCGCTGGTAGCCCTGGCAGCGTGGGCATGGCGGCCACCGCCTCGGCGAATTCCCCGAGGTTGACCTCGTGGCCGGCAGCATCGCTTCGGATCGCAACCAGCCGCTCCACGCCGTGCTTGCGGTAGATGGTGCCCGGCACGCGAATGGGTTGGTGGGCGGAACGGAAATGCGTGTCGCCGCCGACCTTGTCGGCAATGGCGCCGCGCAAGGCGCAGAGCCGGGCGAGGTCCTCCCCGTCCGCCGGCTCGCTGAGCCGCCACCAGACATGCAGCTTGGCCTGGCCTTCGGCGGTGCGGCCGCCGCTTTCCACCAGCAGGGTGGGTGGGCCGAGGTGCTGCTCGAGGTGGGTCAGCTTGGCGGCAACGTCGCCGGTGTCGAGATCGACGACGACGGCCTGCATCTGCCGCACATGCTCGGCGCGGGCCTCGCCATGCTCGGCCACGGTGCCGGGGATCACATAGACGGCGGTGCCTTCGCGCGCCGCCCAGTTGGCGTAGGTGGCCAGCAGGTCTGCCGCCTTGGCGTCGGCCGGGATCCAGATGTTGTGCGGGCGGGCGTCGAACCCCTGGCCTTGGTCGACGAAACCGCGGACGGGGATCACCCCGTCGCAATAGCCGAAGACGACGTCCAGAAACGTGGCGATCGCGCCGGGGTCGACCGCGACTTGCCCAGCGGTGGGCATATCGACACGAGGGTCCGTCGGCCCATCGTCGTTCGGCAGTGCCGCCGCATCATTGAAGTCGCGCCAGGCGTTCATGCAGGCAGGTTCCAGCACCGCCGCGCCCATGGGCACATGCGGCACTCGAAATGGTCTGGCTGGTTGGCAACGCGGGGAAGCAATTCGCCTGCGTCGGTGGCGCGCAGGACGCGCACGGCACGGTCGGACATGCGCTGTGCCAAGGCGGCGTCGAACGGCACCAGCTCGTGGTGCAGGTCGGCGGTGTCCTTGTTGATGGCGGTGAACAGGGCCGGGTTCTCGGCGATCCCCGGCACGGCGGCGTCCATGTAGGCTTGGTAGACGGCGATCTGGGCGGCGTAGACCGGCTTGGATACTGCCACGCCCTTGCTGGCGGTCTCGCGCCAGGATTTGGCGTTCATGGTCTTGCATTCCCACAGCGCGGGGAACGCCATGCCGGGCACGGGCGGACCGCCGGCGATGATGCCGTCGACATGGCCACGGATGCGCCCGCCCGCGACGGAGAAGCCGAACTGCTCGCCATCGGCGCGGCCGCCCTTGCGGGTATAGATGTCGAACCCGGCGCCGCGCAGCCAGGCGACGGCCAGATCCTCCAGTGCATGGCCGATGCCGAAGATGCGCAGCAGCCGGCCAGAGAAGTCGGCCCCTTCGTCCTTG
>JADLHF010000055.1 GCA_020848935.1 Acetobacteraceae bacterium | reverse complement strand
TATGTTAATCACACCAACTCCACTGGCCGCCGGGATCGCCAGCCTGCGCACCGCCACCACGGCGAGCGCGGCGCCGTTCCTGATGCCCGCGGCACTGCACGCCCTCATCACCGCCATCCTCGCCCGCCTGTTCACCCGGCTGGAGCAGATGATCGAACTCTGGCAATCCGGCCAGCTCCCCCCGCCCCCCACCCGCGCCCCGGCAGCAGCCGGAAGGCCCCAGTCCGCCGCCCCGCACCGGCGCGGGTCCCGCCGGCGTGCCTCCCGCTCGCGCCGTCCCGCGGCCATTCGCGCGCTCGCCCGCGCCGCGGCGCCATGCCCCCGCCATCCCCGCTCGCGCCATCCCCCCTCGCGCCATCCCCCCTCGCGCCATGGCCGCGCGGCCATGCCCGCCCCGCCACCGCCCCGGCCCATGGCCGGCCGCGGTGCCGCCGCCGCCCCCTCCCGCCCGAGCCGCGCGCGCTCCCCCCCGCCGTCCCGTCTGCCCTCCCGTCCGCCCTCCCGTCCGCCATGTCCACGCCCAGGTGGCGTCGCACAGGCATATGCTGAATATTACGATAGCGAAATAAAAATCTGCCCCTCAACGCAGCCCCGCATCGCCCACCCTTGCCGCTCCCGCCCCCTCTGCTAGCGTTCCCGCGACGCCAGCAACCCGAGGAAACGCACGGCATGACCACCCGGCCGAGATGACGGCGCCCCAACCGCGCCCACCCTTCCTGGCGCCCTTCGCCAACCGCTCCTACCGCTTCATGTGGCCGGCCGACCTGCTGACCTCCTGGGCCTTCGAGATGGAGACCCTGATCCTCGGCTGGTACATCCTGGTCGAGACCCAGTCCGTCGTCTGGCTCACCGTCTTCGGCTCGCTGCAATTCCTCGGCACCCTGATCTCGCCCCTGTTCGGCGTCGCCGGCGACCGCATCGGCCTGCGCAACCTGCTGTCCCTGATGCGCGCAACCTACGCCACCCTGGCCTCCATCCTGGCCACCCTCGCCCTGACCGGCGTGATCACACCCATCTATGTCGTCTGCGTCGCCACCGTCATGGGCCTGGTCCGCCCCTCCGACCTCGCCGTGCGCAACACCCTGATCGGCAGCCTGATGGCGCCCGACCGGCTGATGGGCGCCATGGGCATCTCCCGCACCACCCAGGATTCCGCCCGCATCATGGGCGCCCTGGCCGGCGCCGGCGTCTTCGCCCTGCTCGGCATGGGCCCGGCCTATCTCCTGGTCACCGCCTTCTACCTCGCCAGCCTCGCCCTCACCCTGGGCATCGCCCGCCCGCCCCGCACCCCAACCCCGCCCGCCTCGCCGTGGCGGGAAGTCGGCGAGGGCCTCGGCTATGTCTGGACCACCCCCCGCCTGCTCGCCGCCATGGTGCTCGCCTTCCTGGTCAATTTCTGCGCCTTCCCGCTCTCCGGCGGCCTGCTGCCCTATGTCGCCCGCGACATCTACGGCATGGGCCAGGCCGGCCTCGGCCTGCTGTCCGCCGGCTTCGCCTCCGGCGGCCTGGCCGGCTCGCTGCTGCTCAGCACCGCGGCGCGCGGCATCCCCGCGGGGCGGATCATGATCAGCTTCACCTTCGTCTGGTATGCCATGCTGCTCGCCTATGCCAACGTCAGCATCCCCGCCCTCGGCGTCCCGCTCCTCGTCCTGGCCGGCTTCATGCAGAGCCTGAGCATGGTGCCGATGGCCGTGATGCTGCTGCGCAGCGCCGAACCCCGCTTCCGCGGCCGGGTGATGGGCGTGCGCATGCTGGCCGTCTACGGCATGCCGCTTGGCCTGCTGCTGGCCGGCTGGCTGGTGCGCCAGTTCGGCTTCGCCACCACCGCCACCGCCTATTGCCTGTTCGGCCTGCTCGCCACCGGCGCCATCGCCCTGGTCTGGCGCGCCCACCTGTTCCCGCTCTCGGCCCCGGCCAATGGCAGCTGACCGCTGGTCCGCCGCGGCCATCGCCGCCCTGGCCGCGCTGTACCTCGTCCTGTTCCGCCCCGGCTATTCCGTCATGGGCGGCGGCGACTTCGCGCTCTACCTGGCCCACGCCCGCGCCATCGCCACCCTCCAGCCCTACGATGCCACCTTCTTCGTCTACAACCCCGCCAACGCCATCATGTCCCCCGCCGCCTACCCGCCCGGCCTGCCGCTGCTGCTGGCCCCCGTCATCGCCCTGTTCGGCCTCGACCTCTCCGCCATCCGGCTGGTCATGCTGGCCAGCCTGCTCGCCACCCTCTGGCTGCTGCACCGCCTCGCCCTGCCCAGCCTCGGCCCGCGTTGGAGCGCCGTGCTGGTCCTCGCCGCCGGCCTCTCGCCCGCCATCCTGATGCGCCGCGACGCCATCGGCTCGGACATGGTGTTCACCGCCTGGTGCCTGCTCGCCCTGCTCGGCGCCCGTGGCCGCCCGGCCCTGCTGGCCATCGGCGTGGCCATGGCGATCCTGACCCGCTCGGTCGGCATCGTGCTGGCCGTCGCCATCGCCCTCGACCTGGCCTTCCGCCCCGGCCCCGCCCGCCGCCGCCTGCTGCCCGCCCTGCTCGCCGCCACCGCCGCGGCCCTGGTCGCCACGCTCTGGCTGCGCGTCGACAACGCAACCTACGCCGGCTACTTCGCCCGCCTCAGCCTGTCCGGCCTGATCGGCGCCCTCCCGGCCTATGCCTTCGCCCTGGTCGAGCTCTTCGGCCTCAGCTTCGGCCGCCTGGCCAACTGGCCCGTGCTGCTGGCCCTGGCCGCCCTGATCGCCATCGGCCTGCTCGCCCGCCTGCGCCGCGGACCGGATGCCGTCACCTGGTTCGTCCTGCTCTACGCCGCCACCCTCATCGCCTACCCGGTCCACCTGGAACCGACGCGCTACGCCCTGCCGATCCTGCCGCTGCTGCTGCTGCTGGCGCTGGAACCCGCCGCCCCGCGCCTGCACCCCATCGTGGCGCTTTCCGCCTTCGCCATCCTCTACGCGCCGTACTATGCCACCCACGACCCGCGCGCCCAGGCCCCGCTCACCGCCGACAGCCCGGACTTCACCGACCTCGTCGCCCGCATGCAAGCCACCCCGCCCGGCACGCTCTTCCTCGCCGACAACCCGCGCATCTTCGCCCTGTTCGCCAGCCGCCCCAGCGTCAGCCCGCCCGAGCACCTCACCGCCGACAGCCTCCGCGCCACCATCGCCCGCTACCGCCCGGCCTATGTCATCGAGGAGAAATGGCACCCCGCCGCGCCGCTGCTCGCCGACCTGCCGACGGTCTTTGAGAACCCCGCCTATCGCCTTCGGACTATTCCCGCCGCAGCACCTGGTCGTTGAGGAACGACGATATTCCGCTCGCCTTGAAATCCCGCCGCAGCGCGTCCTCGTCGTACTCGTCCCGTACCCAGTCGAGGAACCCGATCCGCCCCTCGCCCTCGGCCTGGTAGCGCAGGAAGAACGCATCCAGGATCCCCGACCCCGAGCGCCGGAAATGCCCGCGCCGCAACGTCAACTGCGCCCCCGCCTCCGCCGCCGTGCCACCCTCGAACAGCAGCACCAGCCCCGCCGCCAGCCCCGCCCGGTCGGCACCGGACTTGCAATGCATCAGCACCGGCGTCTGCACCGTCCGCCAGATCTCGTGGAACCGCAGGATCCGCGCCCGATGCGGCGCCCCGCGGCTTTCGAATGCCATGTAGACATGCGTCAGCCCCAGCCGCGCGGCCGCCTCGCGCGACAACGCATCCGATCCGCAGTCCCGCGGCCCCCGCAGGTTGACGATGGTGCGAATGCCATGCCGCGCCGCCAGCCGGGCGATCCGCGCCGGCGTGGGATGGTTGGCGCGGTACCAGCGGCCCGGTATGATCTCGGCGAAGTTCGTCCAGGCCATGCGCAGGATCGCATGGTCGATGAACAGCGAATTGACCCAGGCGGCGGCCGGGTGGCCGTCGAATTTCATGGCAAGGACGTGGAAAGCACTTCTTTTTGTGAACAAAAAGAAGCAAAAAAACTTCGTTCACTCGCGTGCTGAGAGGCAGGGTGCGTCATGTCCTGAATCGCGGTGCTGCGTACAACATCTAAACGGGCAAAGTTTTTTTGCTTCTTTTTGTTCACAAAAAGAAGACCTTGCTTCCCCTTACCCTTCCCGCTCGAAGATCAGCGTCTTGATCTCGGCAATCGCCTTGGCGGGGTTCAGGCCCTTCGGACAGGTCTGGGTGCAGTTCATGATGGTGTGGCAGCGGTACAGCTTGAACGGGTCCTGCAACGCGTCCAGCCGGTCGCCGGTCGCCTCGTCACGGCTGTCCACGATCCAGCGATAGGCGGCCAGCAGCACGGCCGGGCCGAGGTAGCGGTCGCCGTTCCACCAGTGGCTCGGGCAGCCCGACGTGCAGCAGAAGCACAGGATGCATTCCCACATGCCATCCAGCTTGGCCCGCTCCTCCTTGCTCTGCAGCCGCTCGGCGTCCGGCGGCGGCGCGGTGTCGGATTTCAGCCACGGCTCGATCGAGCGCAGTTGCGCGTAGAGGTGGGAGAGGTCGGGCACCAGGTCCTTCACCACCGGTAGGTGCGGCAGCGGGTTGATCTTCACGTCGCCCGTCATGTCCTCGATCGGCTTCAGGCAGGCCAGGGTATTGGTGCCGTCGATGTTCATCGAGCAGGAGCCGCAAATGCCCTCGCGGCAGGAGCGGCGGAACGTCAGCGTCGGGTCAACTTCGTTCTTGATCTTTATCAAGGCATCCAGAACCATCGGCCCGCAGGCATCGAGGTCGATCTCATAGGTGTCGGTGCGCGGGTTCTGCCCGTCATCGGCGTTCCAGCGATAGATGTGGAACGACCGCACGTTCTTGGCCTCGGCGGGCGCCTTGTGGGTGGCGCCGGGCTGGACGCGGCTATTGGGCGGAAGCGTGAACTCGGCCATCTCGGGTCTGCCTCTTCTTTCAGTACACGCGCTTCTTCGGCGGAAACACCGAAACCTCGTTGGTCAGGGTCTGCATCTTCACCCCGCGATAGTCCAGCTTCACCGCCCCGTTATCGTCGCACCAGGCCAGCGTGTGCTTCATCCAGTTCTCGTCGTCGCGCTCCGGGAAATCGTCATGCGCCTGCGCGCCGCGGCTTTCCTTGCGGGCTTCGGCGCCGACCATGGTGGTCATGGCGTTGCCCATCAGGTTCTGCAGTTCGAGCGCTTCCATCAGGTCGGAATTCCAGATCAGGCTGCGGTCGGCCACCGACATGTCGTCCATGCCCTTCCAGACCTTCTGCATCTTTTCCACGCCCTCGATCATGCTGGCGGAGTTGCGGAACACCGCGGCATGGGCCTGCATGGAGCGCTGCAGGGTGTCGCGCAATTCGGCCACCCTGGTGCCGCCCTTGGCATGGCGCGTGCGGTCGAACCGGTCGAGCGAGGCCTCGCCCGCCCCGGCCGGCAACGGCGCCTGGCTGGCGCCGGGCTTGACCAGCTCGGCGGTACGGTGTGCCGCGGCGCGGCCGAACACCACGAGGTCGAGCAGCGAGTTGGTGCCCAGCCGGTTGGCGCCATGCACCGACACGCAGGCCGCCTCGCCGACCGCCATCAGCCCGGGCACGGTGGCGTCGGGATTGTCCTTCGTGGGCCGCAGCACCTCGCCGTGGTAGTTCGTCGGCACGCCGCCCATGTTGTAGTGCACCGTCGGCAGCACCGGGATGGCGTTCTTGTTCACGTCCACACCGGCAAACACCCGCGCCGTCTCGGAAATGCCCGGCAGCCGCTCGTGCAGGATATCGGCGCCCAGATGCTCCAGATGCAGCAGGATGTAGTCCTTGTTCGGCCCGCAGCCGCGCCCGGCATTGATCTCCAGCGTCATCGACCGGCTGACCACGTCGCGGCTGGCGAGGTCCTTGGCGCTCGGCGCGTAGCGCTCCATGAAGCGCTCGCCCTCGGAATTGGTCAGGTAGCCGCCCTCGCCGCGCGCGCCCTCGGTGATCAGGCAGCCGGCGGGGAAGATGCCGGTGGGGTGGAACTGCACGAACTCCATGTCCTGCACCGGCAGGCCGGCGCGCAGCACCATGCCGGTGCCGTCCCCGGTGCAGGTGTGCGCCGAGGTGCAGGACTGGAATGCCCGGCCATAGCCGCCGGTGGCCAGCACCACGGATTGGGCGCGGAAGCGGTGCAAGCTTCCGTCTTCCAGGTTCCACGCCATCACGCCGCGACAGGCGCCGTCCTCGTCCATGATCAGGTCGAGGGCGAAATACTCGACGAAGAACTCCACCTCGTGCTTCAGGCTCTGCTGGTACAGCGTGTGCAGGATGGCGTGGCCGGTGCGGTCGGCGGCGGCACAGGCGCGCATTGCCGGGGCCTTGCCGTATTCGGTCATGTGGCCGCCGAACGGGCGCTGATAGATTTTCCCGTCCTCGGTGCGGCTGAACGGCACGCCGAAATGCTCCAGCTCGTAGATGGCCGGGATGGCTTCGCGGCACATGTATTCGATGGCGTCCTGGTCGCCGAGCCAGTCCGACCCCTTGACGGTGTCGTACATGTGCCAGCGCCAATCGTCCTCGCCCATGTTGCCGAGTGCGGCGCCGATGCCGCCCTGGGCGGCCACCGTGTGGCTGCGGGTCGGGAAGACCTTGG
>JADLHF010000054.1 GCA_020848935.1 Acetobacteraceae bacterium | reverse complement strand
CCCAGATCGCCGGCATGACCACCGCACAGCTCGGGCAGTTCTCCACCGCCCAGCTCGCCGGCATCGCAACCGCCGCCGTCAAGGGCATCACGACCGCCCAGCTCGCAGCCCTCACAACCGCGCAGATACCGGGGTTCTCCACCGCGCAAATCAAGGCGCTCGCCACCGCCCAGATCGCGGCGATGGAGACGGCCGACATTGCGGCGCTGACCACCGCGCAGCTTCAGGCGTTCGACACCGCGCAGATATCCAGCCTGGGTACGGCGCAGCTCGTGGCCCTGACCACGGCACAGACGGTGGCATTGACCACGGCCCAGATGACCGGACTGCGCACGGCCCAGATCGCCGCATTCTCCACCGCGCAGGTGGCGGCGATGGAGACCCAGGACATCGTCGCACTGTCGAGCACCCAGGTGGCGGCGTTCTCCTCCACTCAGATCGCGGCAATGAGCTCGGCGCAGTTGAACGCGATGTTCCTGTAGCGCGGCGGTCGAACGTGCCGCGCCCCGGGGCCAGGGCCTCGGACGCGGCATCGAGCGTGCCGATCAGCCCGCTGTCGCGCTGGCGCATTGCTGATGCCGACCCGTGGTCGAACGCCCCACGCAGTGCATCTGTCGTTGGACTGCCTGCTTGCGAACGTGATCCGTCGCCGGCCGCCGTCAGAACGCCTCCACGGCCACCACGGTGATGTTGTCGCTGGCGCGCCGTGCCAGCGCCTCAGCGATCAACCGCTCGGCCGGGCCGGGATCGGCGAGCAACTCCGCCAGCTCGGCATCGGCCAGCGTCTTGCTCAACCCGTCGCTGCACAACAGGAAGCGGTCGCCGGCCACCAGCCGGTTGCTCACCTTGTCCAACTCCATCGTCTCCGCCGCACCCACGGCGCGGGTGATGACGTTGGCGCGCGGATGGCCATCGGCCTCCTCTGCGGTGATCGTACCGGCATCCACCAGCTCCTGGACCAGGGAGTGATCGCGCGTCACCTGGGACAGCGCCCCGTCACGCAACAGATACACCCGGCTGTCGCCCGCCCACAGGCAGGCGAAATGGCCATCGCGCGCCAGCAGCACCACCAGGGTGGAAGCGATCACGGTGCGCGAGCTGCGCTTCTGCGCCTCCTCACGCAGCGCCTGATGCACCTCGCCGACGCGCAGCCGCACCTGGGCCAGCAGTTCCGAGGCGGAAAGCGCCGGAGGAATCGCGTCCAACGCCTGCTTCAGCAGGCCGGAGGCAACCTCGCCCGCATCATGCCCGCCGGCCCCATCGGCCACCGCCCACAGGCCGATATCGGAGCGATCAACGAAACTGTCCTCATTATGGCTGCGCACCGCGCCGGGGTGGGAGGCAGCCCAGGACTGGAATCTCATGGTTCCCGAACTCCCCCCGCGCCGGGCGGGCAATTGGGTTGATCCGCGGCGTCGCAGTCCGGCATGTCGTGCAGCATCGCGGCGAATGCCGCGGCATCGGGCAGTTCGCACAGCGCGTGGCGCGCGGCGGCAACGAACGGCGAGCCGTCGCTCCACCACTGCGCCATCGATGGCGCCGGTCTCGCGCCGGCATCATCGGGCAGGGCCGCCAACCGGCGGGCGATCTCCTCGGGCGCCAGGTCGTCCTGCAACGCGTCCAGCCCGATCGCCTCCGCGGCTGCCAGCCACCGCTCCGGGTCCGCCGGCAAGGTGCCGACGCGCGCCAGCGTCAGCGGGAAATGCCGCCCGGCCGCATCCACGCTGGGCATCCACAGCCCCAGCACCGGGGCCGGGCCGCACTGGCCCTCCGGCAGGGCGAAGTGCCAGATCGGCGCTTCCATCCAGGCCGCCAGCCAGCGCGGGCCCAGCACTGCGCGGCTGCCGGCGATCACGCGTTGCAGCCATTCGTCCCAAGGATCGACGAAGCCGCGTGGCAGCCCGGCGCGCACGAAGTCGCCCCGCGCGGGGATCTTGCCGAAGAACCCCGCCGCCGCCGGCACCGCGGCCATCACCGCAGCGCCGGGCACCGGAATTCCTGCAACACGCCGGGCGCGAAGGGGTTCAGCACCGACCCCGCCCGCACCTCGAACACCGCCTGGCGCTCACCCTGGCGGAAGGTCAGCCGATACCGCTCGGCCGAGCCGGCCTGCACCAGCTGGCCCTGGTTGAACAGGCGGAACAGCGCCCACGGCCCGTTGGCCGACAGCACGCCGGTGCCGATGGTGGGCGGCGGGTCGAAGGTGAGCTTGACGTTGGTCATCCGGTTCGCGCCGGGCCAGTTGATCTGGGTGGAGCGGGTCGGCCCCCCCTCGTAGCTCACCACCACGCCGTCGAAATCGATCGATACCTTCTTCGCGCCGGGATCGATCGACATCGGGGTAATGTCGAAGCGCACGGAGGGGGTGTTGCCGCCGGCGGAAAAGAACAGGTCGCGGATCACCGCGGCGCGCTGGAACTGTGCCACATCACTGGCCGAGACCGGCGGCTCGACCCCGTCCATCGCTTGCGGCCGCCAGTTGCGGCCGGTGATGTCCACGTACTGGCGCAGCTGGGTGGTGAAAAACGCATCCAGCAGGCCGGCCGGCGCGAACAACCGGGCGAAATCGTCCAGCGGCGTGTCCTCGCTGGCATTGCGGAAGAACGGGTAGCGTCCGTTCACCGCCGGGCCGCACAGCGAGGCCGGGCCGCCCGGCCCCGCCGCCGCCGCGGCCACCTGCGCCTTGGCCCCGCCGCCGCGCAGCGAACTGCCGCCCGAGGCCAGGCCCTGCAGCCAGCGCGCCACCGGCTGCGGCTGGCGGCTCGCCTCGGCCAGCAGCAGCCGCGCCGGATCGTCCCCGGTCGGCACCGGCGGCGCGCCGCCCACCGGGGCGGAGGCGATGCGGCTGAGCTGTTGCTGCAAGTCGTTCAGCAGCTTCAGCACCATGTCGATCGGCGCACCCGGCCCGGTGCCGACGAAATCACGCAACGCCTTGTAGCGGTCGTCGATCGCCTTGCCCGGCGGCTCCGGCGGCGGGCCGGCGGCGGCCCCCTGGCCGATCACCGCGGCCAGCCGCCCCGCCGCCGATTGCGCCGCCGCCGCGGCCGCCGCCGTCGCCGCGGCACCCTGCGCCGCCGCGGCAGCCCCGGCCGCGCCCCCCGCCGGCGGTGGCGGCGGCACCGACAGCGTCAACTGCCGGGCGATGCCGGCCAGCAGGTCGCGCATCGGCGATTGCGGCGACGACAGCAGGTACAGATCCTGCACCGCCTGGTTCATGCTGCGCATCGGCACCACGTTGATATCGGCCAGCAGCGCGTCCCACTGCTTGGCGTATTCGTCGGTGTAGAGCTTCACCACGTCCTGTTGCAGGGTCAGCATCTGCGGGCTGCTGGGATCGATCTCCGAACGCGTGCCCAGCACCCAGCTCTCGCTGGCCACCTCGCGCGCCGCCTTGGGCAGCGACGGCAGCACCACGCGGTGGAAGCCATCCACCGTGTAGAACCCGGCGATCCCCTCGGTCAGCGGCTTGCCGGAGCCGCGCACGAACACCCGCGCACCCGACGCCCCGGCGGCATCGGCCGGCCGCCACGGGCGCACCCCGGCGGCGGTGGCCAGCGGGCGGATGCGCGAATAGACCCGCTCGGCCAGGGTCACCCGGCTGAACGTGCGCCGCGCCTCCTCCACCAGCGCGCCGTCCAGCGGCAGCGCCGGCAGCGGGTTCTCCAGCAGCGCATCGGCGTGGCGCGCCATCGCCTCGCGGAACGGTTCCGCCCCCGGCCCCGGCCAGGTCTGGCCCCAGTCCAGGTTCAGCCACTCCTTCACCAGCGGCCGGTCCAGCGGCCCCAGCGTGCCCAGCATCAGGTAGATGCGGGTGGCCTCATAGACGAAATCCGGCCGGTTGATGTTGCCGCGGATCTGCGACTCCAGCCGCCAGATCAGCCGCGGCAGCAGCACCCGGTCCAGCGCATGGCGATACACCGTGTTCGCCGCCAACGACAGCTTCTCCGCCTGCCCCAGCCCCAGCGACCAGCCCTCGGATACCCCGCCCCGCCCATAGCCGTACGGCAGCGCCCGCGCCTGTTCCAGCAGCGCCAGGAAGGTCGGCATGTCGGCATCGTTGACCGGGTCCAGCGTCAGCTTCGCGGCCGTCGCCTCATAGGCGGCGATCGCCTGGGCGCTGGCATCGATCTCCGCCTGCGCCCGGCTCTGCGCGCGCAGCGTCATGCCGGCCAGCCCCAGCGTCAGCAGCCCGATCGCCGCGAAGGCCCCGCCGCGGATCAGCCAGCGCCGCCGCGCCGCGCCGGGCTTCTCGCTGACCAGCATCGCCTCGCCGAACACCACGTCGCGCAACAGCCGGCCGAGGAAGTAGCTGCGTCCCTGTTCCGGGCGCAGGCTGGGGGCGCGCTTCTGGTCCAGCCCGAAGGCGCGCGACAGCGCCCCGGTCAGCCGGTCGATCGGCGTGCCCTCCTGAGTGCCGGAGGCGAAATACACCCCGCGCAGGAACGGCGCCGGATCAAGCTTGGAGCCGCCGAACGCCTCCTGGAGAAAGCTCGTCAGCGGCGCCTCCAGGCTGGCCACCTGGGCCGGGAACCCCGCCAGCGCCGCCCGCCGCTCCGGGCTGCGCTCGGCCTGCAACCGGTCGATCAGCCGCCCGTCCAGCCGGGCGACGATGGCGCGGAACGCCTCGCCAAATCCGGCCAGCCCCTCGCCATCGCGCAGCTTCACGTCAAAGGTATGGCCCCACACCTGCGCCCGCTTCTCCCGGTCCAGGTCGTCGAAATACTCGCTGAACCCCGCCAGCAGGTCGGCCTTGGTGACAATCGCATAGACCGGCACCCGCACCCCCAGCCGGTCGGTCACCTCCTTGATGCGCTTGCGGATCGCCCGCGCGTGGCCGCTGCGCTCGGTCGGGCTGGCGGTCGCGATATCGGTGATCGCGATCGCCACCAGCACCCCGTTCAGCGGCTGGCGCGGCCGGGTGCGCTTCAGCAGGTCGAGAAACCCCTCCCAGCCCGCGCGATCCACCCCGGCATCGGAATCCTGCGTGGTGTAGCGCCCGGCGGTGTCGATCAGCACGGCGTTCTCGGTGAACCACCAGTCGCACATCCGCGTGCCGCCCACGCCGGCCACCGCCCCCTGCCCCATCTCGGCGGCCAGCGGAAATTGCAGCCCGGCATTCAGCAGCGCGGTGGTCTTGCCCGCGCCCGGCGGGCCGATGATCACATACCACGGCTGTTCATACAGATAGCCGCGCGTCCCCCGCGCCCGGCGCAGCAGATCGAGCGCGGTCGTGAGCTTCTCGCGCATCGCCGCCACTTCCTCGGCCGACGCATCCGCCGCCGCCGCCCCGCCGGCCGCCCCCTCCACCAGCGCCGCATCCGCCCTTGCCCGGCGGCGCATGATCCAGAAATTCACCCCGAACCACACCAGTGCGATCGCCAGCACGATCCCCAGCCGCACCGGCCAGTCCTCCAGGAGCGACAGCAACGGCCCGAGGAACCACACCAGCACCGCCAGCAGCGCCGCCCCGATCCCGGTCAGGAACCAGCGCGAGCTCAGGAACGCAATCACCGCACCCATCTGATGCCCCTACCCCTGCCGCCGCAGCACGACTTCGATGCGGCGGTTGGCATCGCGCCCCGCGGCGGTGGCATTGTCGGCCACCGGCTCGGCATCGGCGCGGCCCTCGGCCTTGATCCGGCCGGGCTCGCCCAGCGTGCGCAGGATGATCGCCCGCGCTGCCTCGGCCCGCGCGGCGGACAGATGGAAGTTGGACGGGAACTGCACCGTATGGATCGGCTGGTTGTCGGAATGGCCCAGCACCTGGATGCTGCCCTGCTCCGCCTTCAGCGCCTCGCCGATCCGCTGCAACAGCGGCACGAAGGCCTGCTGCACCGTCGCACTGCCGGAGCCGAACATCGCCGGCGCTCCGGCGCCCAGGCCCTTGTTGCGGATGCGCACGATCGGCGTGTTCTCGTCGCCCAGCACCACCACCATGCCGGCATCGATCTCGGGCTTGAGGAAGGCGCGCAGCTTGTCCAGCACCCCGGGCTCGGGTGGCGGGGGCGGCGGTGGCGGCGGCACCACGATGGCGGTACGAATGATCGCCGGCATCTTCTGCGGCGCGGACGCCATCATCCGCTCCATCAACGCGTCGGACGCCGCATTCAGGCTGGTCGAGAACCACACGAACATCCCGGCCACCACCGTCAGCCCCATCACGCCCGCCACCCACACCGGCAGCGACGCGCGCGCCGGCTTGTACGGGGCCGTCGCCCCCATCCATTGCGGCGACAATCCCGTCTCGGCGGCCTGGCGCTGGCGCGTGATGACCGTGTACAGATCCTCGCGCAGCTTCTCCAAATCCCCCGGCCCGCGCGGGGCCAGCCGGTAGCGGCCCATGAAGCCCAGCGACAGGCACAGATACATCAGCTCCAACACCGGCAGGAAACTGCCGGGGCTGGCCTTCATCTGGTCCAGCAGCGCGAAGAACCGCTCGCCCGCCCGCACCTCCTGGTGGAAGGTCGACACCAGGGAGCGCTGGTCCCACACCCCGGTGCTGCCCCACGGCGTGTTGAGCACCACATCGTCCAGGCTGGCGCACAGCGCGTAATGCGCCGGGCGAAGCTGTTCCATCGCCACCCCGGCATCGCGTGCCGCGGTCTCGAAAGCGCGCAGCTCGCGCGTGGCACGCTCGCGCAGATCGGCGGCATCGGGCTGGTTGGCGGTGTTGCGCAGCCGGGCCAGCAATTGCAGCAGCGGCGCCGCGGCGGCCAGCAGCGCACTGCCGCCGAAGGTCAGCTTCTCCGCCCCCTCCCCCATCACCACGGGTGCCGCGGCCGGCGTGCCGCTCGCCGCCGGAAACGACGATGCCGGCGCAAACGTGCCGGCGGGGCCGGGTGCCGCAGGCGCGGCGGGGCGGCGCCCCCCCGGTGCCGGGCGGATCACGGTGCGGTCGCTGTCTTCCTCGAAGGGATTGTCGACGCTCATCCACCCATCCTCCCGGCCCCGACGACCACGGCCATCGCGCCTATCCGCGGATCGCCCAGAGTTCCATCTGCAATCCCGGATATTCGCCCGAGACATGGATGGCGAAACCGCCGCTGCTCTGCATCTGCTTCCAATGCGCCGAGTTGCGGTCCAGCTCGAAATAGCTTGCCCCGGCGTAGAACGGCAGTTGCCGCGGCGCCACCGGCAGCGGCCGCACCGCGATCCCCGGCAACTGGCTCATCACGTGGTCGCGGATATGTTCCACCGCCGCGATCTTGACCTGGCTGGGAAACAGCCGCCGCAACTGCTCGGCCGGCATCTCGGCCTGCACCGACAGCACGAAGCTGGTGGCGCGCAGGATGTTGCGGTCGCTGATCGGCCCGATCCGCAACCCGTGGCGCCGCTCCTCCAGCTTGATCGGCACCGCCGTCTCCTCGATGGCGGTCGAAAGCGCGCGCCGCAAATCCGCCACCACCGGCGCGAAGCTGCGCTGCAGATCGTCATGCCGATACGCCGGATAGGTGCCCGGCCGCCGCGTCGCGGTATCGGTATAGGTCGCCAGTTCGCCGGCCATCTGCAACAGCGCCCGATACATGTCCTCGGGATGCAGATTGCCGCCATCGGCCCAGTGCGCCAGCAGCGGATGCCAGCGGTTGACGCATTCCAGCATAAGATAGTCCTGGATCTCCGCCGAGCCGCGCGCGCCGCCCGCCACCATGCGCGACGCCAGCGCCTCGGCCCGCTGGTTGAACAGCCCGGCCAGGTCGGCCAGCAGCCCGGCCAGCGGCGGGGCGGCGGCACAGACCAGTGCGGGCGCGATCCAGTTCCGGTCCAGCGTCACCCGCTTGTCCGCCGACACCTCCACCACCCGCGCCAGGCCGATGCACAGGAACCCCGCCCGCTCGTCGGATTCCAGCAGATAGCGCAGCCGCAGCCGCCCCACCTGCAAATCCGCCGGCTGGGGCGAGGCGGAATGGGTATCGAACGCCTCGAACGGTTTCAGCCCGTAGCGCCCATCGCTGCCGTCATCGCCGGCGATCTCCACCGCGCCGGGCTGGCCCACCGGCAGCGCCAGGTACACCAGCACGTTGCGCGCCGCCTCCGGCAGGTCCAGCGGCGGCGGGTGGTCGGTCTGGTCCGGCAGCGAGAACGGCGTGCCATCCTCGAACACCCCCGCCGCCTGCGACAGCGCGAACCGCCCGGTGGCCAGCAGGTCGCGGTTGACCGCCATCTCGGTCAGCCCCCAGGGATGCGGCCGCAGCGACGCCGTGCGCTCGCGCGACAGCGCCTCCAGCCAGCGGTCCTGCTGCTGGAAATGCTGGGCGCGCAGGAACATGCCTTCCTGCCAGACTACCCGGTTGGTCCACGTCATCGGCGCCTGTTCCAGCCCCCGTTCGATATCACGCCAAACATCATCACTCCTGCATCAGCCACGGTTCCGCTCGCTCACTTCGCGCAATGCCTGTTCATAGGCGCGGGCAAAGGCCTTGCCGAACACGCTGTCGAAATCATCGGCCAGCGCTTCGGTGATCTCGCCATGCAGCTTCTCGAACAGCTCGAACGCCCGCGCCCGCTTCTGCGCCCCCAGCACGCCGCCGGACTTGTCGCCCTCGGCGCGCAGCGGCGCGGGGTCGAAACGCGCCACCAGCGCGCGCACCGCCGCCTGCATCGCCGCCATCGCGGCCAATTCGTGCAGCCGGATATCGTCCAGCGCCTCACTCACCGCCTCGGCCGGCGCCATATCGGTGCGCCGCCCCGCACCCAGCAGGGCGGCCAGGGCATCGTCGTCGCCGGCGGAGAACTTCAGCGGGTTGTTGCCCCGTGCGCGGATCATCGTCTGCTCGATGCGGAACTCCCCCTTGATCGTGGCGCGCGCGATCAGGGTCTGGCGCAGCCCCGTCACCACAGCGCGGAACGCCGCCCCCAGCCGCTCCATCGCAACTTCAGCATCGGCCGGACGGGCATCCTCCATCCCCGCCCCGCGCAGGAACGCCGCCAACAGGTCACCCGATGCCGGCACCGCCCCCGCCGCAGGCGCACCGCTGGCGGCGCCGGCAGGGGTGGCCGGCGGCGGACGCACCGCGCGCGCCGGCGGCATCGCCTCCGAGGCCGCATGGTCCCGCTCCGGCTCGGCAAACGGATCGTGCTGCGCACCCGGCGGCTCGGGTGGGGCCGCGGCCGGCGCCGGCGCCGCTCTGGCAACGGGCGGTGCCGGTTGCGCCGGCGCAGCAGGCGACAGATCGATATCCCAGTCGTCCAGCGCATTGGCCGTGGCGGCCGGCGGCGTCCCCGGCTGCGGCGCTCCAGCTGGCGGCGCTCCGGTCGGCGGCCCTCCGGCCGATGACAATGGCACGCCCGCCGCCACCTTGCCGACATCCAGGTCCCAGTCGTCGAAATCGATCCTGTCCGGCGGCGTCGGCACCCGGAACGACTGCTCCAGCGCCGGCGTATGGTCAGGCTGGGTGGCATGGCGAAACCCGGACTCATCGGCACGCGGCGTCAGCCCGCCGAAATCATCCGGCAGCGTCACGCTCGGTGGGCCGAAGCCGCCATCGCCCAGCAACGGGTCCTGGCCGAAGCCCTGCCCCTCCGGCGCGCCGCCCGCCTTCCGCCCCGGCGCGAACGGGTCATCGCCGAACGGATCGCCCCCCATCTGTCCCGCGGCCGGCGCGCCGCCCTGCCATGCCGCCTCCGCGCTGATGCGGATCTCGATCTCGTAGGCGCCCAGCCGCAGCCGGTCGCCGTCACGCAGATCGCGCGGCCCGCCATCCCCCACCGGCGTCGCCTCGCGGTTCAGGAACGTGCCGTTGGCACTGACATCGGCCAGTTGCCACCCGCCGGAGCGGAACGCCAGCACGCAATGCCGCCGCGACAGCGTGCGGTCGGGATCGGCCAGCGTCCAGTCATTGTCGGTGCCGCGGCCGATGCTGAACTCACCCCCCGGCACATGCCGCGTCTCGGGCGGCACCGCGTCGGGGCAGCGCAGAACGGAGAGCGTCAGGCCCACCGCCTCAGCCGTTCCGGCTACTGGGCTGGCACCAGGGAAGCTGATTCGTCGTATCGCCGATCATGGTCCTGCGCGTCGCCATCGCTTCATCCCCCACATGCGACAGCTTACCGAAGACCGCGCCATGCGCGAAGCATTACCCTCGCCGCGGCGGCCGAAACGCCCCCCTCCTCACGCGAAGGTCACCATCCCCGCTCCCTCGCGCCGTGCTCAGGCCCCCAGCGCCATGCCCAGCGCCGGCTTCACATCGTCCGGCAGCGGGCAGACATACGGCGTCGCCGCGATGCGCGCGGCATGCTCGGCGCGGGCGCGGGCCAGCAGCGCGGGATCGCGGATCGCATCCACCGCGGTCGCCGCCATCACCTTGGCGGCATGCACCATGCCCTTGTGGGCGATCCCGCTCTTGCCCTGCGCCGTCAGCTGCCACGAATGCCCCGGCGTGCCGATGGCATAGGTCGCCCCGCGGATCTGCGCCGTCGGCACCACCCAGGACACGTCGCCCACATCGGTCGAGCCGATCCCCTTGCCGCCGCCATTGCTGCCCAGCGGCACGATCCGCTCGCACAGCGGCGTGTCCATGTCCGGCGCCAGGCCGAAGCGCAGATGGGCACCCACGATGTCGTCCGGCCGCAGCGTGGCGCGGATTTCCCCGGCCAGCTTGCGGTCGGCGTCGTCCCATTGCGGCGGGCCGAGATGCACCAGGTTGTCGTACATCGCCTGTTCCAGCGGCGCGTTGCCCAACAGGTTCGACATGCCGCTGATCGCCCGCCACTCGACGCTGGTCTCGGTCATCAGCGCGGCCCCCTGGGCGATCTTCTGCACCCGCGCCACCAGCCCGTTCAGTTCCGGCAACTCGCGGGCGCGCACGATGTAGCGCACCACCGCCTTCGACTGCACCACGTTCGGCGCAATCCCGCCAGCATCGATCGTCGCGTAATGAATGCGCGCATCGCTCGGCATGTGCTCGCGCATGTAGTTCACGCCGACATTCATCAACTCCACCGCATCCAGCGCGCTGCGCCCGAGATGCGGCGCCGCCGCGGCATGGCTCGCCCGCCCGGTGAAGCTGAAATCATACGACACCAGCGCCAGCGACATCGCCGGGTTCACCGCGCAGAACGGCGCGGGGTGCCAGGACAGCGCGATGTCCACATCCTTGAACGCGCCCTCGCGCACCATGAACAGCTTCCCGGCCCCGCTCTCCTCCGCCGGGCAGCCATAGTAGCGCACCCTTCCCTTGATCCCCTGCGCCGCCAGCCAGTCCTTCACCGCGGTGGCCGCCAGCATCGCCGCCGAGCCCAGCAGGTTATGCCCGCAGGCATGTCCCGCCGCCTCCCCCGGCCGCGGCTGCTTGGTCGCCACCCCGGCCTCCTGCGATAGCCCCGGAAGCGCATCGAATTCGCCCAGGATGGCGATCACCGGCCCTTCCTCGCCCGCCTCGCCCACCACCGCCGTCGGAATCCCGGCAATCCCCGTCGTCACCCGGAACCCCTGCGCCGCCAGCATCGCGGCATGTTCGCCCGCCGAGCGATGCTCCTGGTAGCCCAGTTCCGGCATCTCCCAGATGCGGTCGGCCAGCCCGATGAATTCCTCCCCGTGCCGATCCACCAGCTCCCAGACCTGTTCGGAGTTATGCCCGCTCACAGCTTCACCCTTCCGATATTGCCGTCGATCTCGATCACCGTGCCCATCGCCGCCGACAGCCTGGCCAGGTGCGGCAGGATCTCCTCATCCTCCGACAGCCGCGGCGTCCCCCGCCGCGACCGCGCCACCCCAAACCCCAGCTCCACCGGGATCAACTCCACCAGGTTGGTCTCGTCCCCTTCCATGTTCCACCGCGCCAGCACCGATTTCCACGCCCAGGGATCGGCGGCAAACCCCTTGGTGTTGCTGTCCGAGCGCTTGTCGATCGCATCGGCCACGTTCTCCGTCAGCCCCATCTGGAACTTGTCGTAGAAATCCTGCGGCAGGTGCGGAATCGTCTCGTTGTGGAAAATGAAGTTCCCCAGCGAATGGAAGATCGGCCGCTTCTGGTACATCTCGATCCCGCGCAGCACATGCGGCCCATGCCCGATCACCGCATGTGCCCCGGCATCGATGCACGCCCGCGCGAAATCCACCAGGAACCCTGCCGGCACCGCCTTGTCCGTCCCCAGCGCCTCGTGCGCATGCAGGCTGACCAGCACATAGTCCCCCTGCCGCCGCGCCTCGGAAATCCCCGCCATGGTGCGCGCCACATCGGCCTTGTTCGCCTCGGTGGCCACGCCCGCCGGACCCTCCTTGAACCGGTGGCCGCCGAACAGCACCACCCCCGGCTCATCCTTGCCGAACCCCGCCTTCACCCGCATCTTGTGCCCGTCATTCACCCCGCTGGCCTCCGCCATCGCCGCCAGCGCCGCCAGTTCCGCGCGGGGCAGGGTATAGGTGGTGGTGAACCGCAACGGGTTGATCCCCGGCCTTCCCGCCATGTCCGGTCGCTGCTGCCCGGCCATCGCCGTCTCGTGGAAGGTCGAGCAGATGCCGATCAACGCCACCCGCCCCTGCACCGTCTCCAGATACCGCGGCGCCGCCGCCTCGGCCAGGTTGCGCCCCACCCCGGCATGCACCATCCCCGAACGGTCCAGCGCGGCCGCCGTATTCGCCAGCCCGTCATACGCGTAGTCCAGCGTATGGTTGTTCGCCCAGCTCAGCATGTTGAAGCCCAGCGTCTGCAAATCGCCGATCACTCCCTCCGGCGCCTTCGCCCAGGTCCCGCCACTCACCGCACTGGGAAATGCATCCCCCGGCGTCAGCACCTCGAAATTGGTGAACCGCGCATCGGCATCCCGCACGACATCGGCCAACGACCACAACGCCGGCGTGGACGCCAACCGCCGGGTGATGAATGCATCGCCGGTGGCGACGAAACGCATGGGGGGGAGCGACATGGAGCCTCCAATTCAGCCCCCGGAGTGTCGCCCCGTCAGCGTCCCGGGGCAAGGTCGGCCCCGGCCGGCGCAAAGCAAGGAAGGCGTCTTCTTTTTGTGAATACCCCGACTCCGTGGGAATCCGCTTTTTTGGTTGCGAAACGGCCGACAGATGGATTCCTGTTGGCCGATGATCCGTGGCGGTTTCCTGGACAGGGCTTCCCGCGCTTCCCTAATCGCCCTTGCGCGAGAGGGGTCTGTTGCGCATCGGCTTGCGCTTCGTGCGAACGCGCTGGTTTTGCTGGATGACGGGATG
>JADLHF010000053.1 GCA_020848935.1 Acetobacteraceae bacterium | reverse complement strand
GCGCCAACCCGCAAAGCGCGCAACTGGCGGGCGGGCAGGGGTTGGCGATCTTCGGCGGGCCGCACGCCTATGTCTCGCCATCCTGGTATGCCACCCAGCCGGCGGTGCCGACCTGGGACTATGCCGCTGTGCATGTCCATGGGGTGCTGGACGCGGTGGACGATGCGCCGTCCCTGCATGCCATGCTGCGCACGCTGTCGGTGCACGACCCGCATTTCGACCTGGATGCGCTGGACCCGCAGTACCGCGACGGCATGGTGCGCGGCATCCGCGGCTTCCGGCTGCGCGCGGCGCGGATCGAGGCGCAATGGAAGATGAGCCAGAACCGCAGCGCTGCCGATCGCGCCGGCGTGGTGGCGGGGCTGCAGGCGCAGGGCCAGCATGACACGGCGGCCTTGGTGGCGGCGACGCTGGCTGGCGAAGGGTAGGAAACAGGCCTTCTTTTTCTGAAGAAAACGAAGAAAAAAGACTTCAGTTCGCTTTCTTGGGGCGCCGCAGGGGTGAGTCATGGAGGTTTTTTGGTTCTTTTTTTCAAAAAAAGAACAAGCCCCTCCATCTTCCCATGGCAGCCGTCGCGGAAAGCCCCAAACGCCGAAGAAGTCGGGACGCGGGCGAGGTGGCGCCCGCGCGGACTCAGAAGCCTTCGCGCTCCAGGCGCTTGCGCTCCATCTTGCGGGCGCGGCGAACGGCCTCGGCGGCCTCGCGGGCGCGGCGCTCGGACGGCTTCTCGAAGTGGCGGCGCAGCTTCATCTCGCGAAAGATTCCTTCCCGCTGCATCTTCTTCTTGAGCGCCTTCAGCGCCTGATCGACATTGTTGTCACGAACGAGAACCTGCACTTGGCCGCTCTCTCCTCTCGGTGGCTGCCGGCCCGACCATCGGTACGGCAAAAAGGGTCCTCGGGCAGTGGCCTGCCCCAGGAGGTGCGCGCTATATCACGGGGGGGCGGGCTGGCAAACCGTTTTCACCGCCCCTTGGATCAACCCGGCAAGGGATACGACGCATGGCCATCCTCAAGATCGCCCGCATGGGCCACCCGGTACTGCTGGCGCGGGCCGAGCCCGTGGCCGACCCGACGGCGCCGGAGATCAAGCGCCTGGTGCGCGACATGGTCGAAACCATGGAGGATGCCAGCGGCGCCGGGCTGGCCGCCCCCCAGGTTCATGTGCCGCTGCGCCTGTTCGTCTTCCGGGTGAATCCCGATCGCGCCAGCGGCGATGCCGGCGACACCGCGGTGCTGCCCAACGCCGTGGTGATCAACCCCGAGATCGAGCTGCTGGGCGAGGATGTCCGGCTGCGCTGGGAGGGGTGCCTGTCGATCCCCGGCCTGCGCGCCGCCGTGCCGCGCGCCTGGCGCATCCGCTACCGCGGTGTGGATACCGACGGCCAGCCGGTGGGCGGTGAGGTCACCGGCTTCCATGCCGGCGTGGTGCAGCATGAGTTCGACCACCTGGACGGTATTCTGTATCCCATGCGGATGACCGACTTCTCGCTGTTCGGTTTCAACGAGGAACTTGCGCGCGTGGCGGCACAGCAGGCTGCCGCCCAGGCCCGGCCATGAGGGCCGCACCCGAGCGCTCGGCGGAGCGCGACGCCGCGCTGGCATTGGCCCTGCCGCATGTGCCGGCACTGGGCTGGGGCTGGCCAGCCCTGGCCGCTTCCCTGCGCGCGGCCGGCCAGCCGGGCGATGTGGCACGGCTGGATGCCGAATTGCTGTTTCCGGGGGGCGCGTTGGACATGGTGGAGACGTTCATCGACCGCTGCGACCGTGACATGGCCGCAATAGCCGCCACACCTGAATTCGCCGCCCTGGGCACCACCGGGCGGGTCCGCGCGCTGGTGCTGGGTCGGTTGGCCGCGCTGGCGCCGCATCGCGTGGCGGTGCGCCGCGCCCTGGCCGTGCTGGCCTGCCCCGGCCACGGCCGCGCCGGAGCGGCGGCGCTGGCCCGCACGGTGGACGAAATCTGGCACCTGACCGGCGACGATTCGGCCGATTTCAGCTGGTACACCAAGCGCGCCATCCTGGCCGGGGTCTATTCGGCCACCCTGCTGTTCTGGCTTCGCGATGCCAGCGACGATGCCGCCGCCACCGCCGCCTTCCTCGATCGCCGCCTGGCCGGGGTGGGGCGGCTCGGCAAGCTGCGCGGGCAGATGGTGGCGCGAGCCGCTTCGCTGCGCGACCGGATGCGGCCCGCGGCTTAGGATGTGTCAGCAAGTCAGATCAGGGGCAAGGAAAAAGATCTTCTTTTTGTGAACAAAAAGAAGCAAAAAAACTTCATTCATTATCCTTCATATGGCATTTTATGCTATAATGTTTCAATGGGTAAAGTTTTTTGGTTCTTTATTTCAAAAAAGAACATCTTCTTTTTCTAATCCTTCTAGGCTTGCCGCCTCATTCGGGTAGCAGGGCGATCGCATCTCCGGGTGCGAAATGGCCGCCCTCGATGACTTCGGCGTGGATGCCGAGGTTGGAATGCCCATAAAGGGCACGCAGTTCGCCGATCGGATCGGCGTCGCGTTCGGCCGAGAGCGGGTTCACCTCGGTGGCGGCGCAGCGGACGATGCGTTTGGTAACCCGCAAAGTGGCGCCGCCGAGTTGCAGGGTACGGCCGATCCAGTCGAACTCTGCCCAGGCGGGGGCGCCGGAGAACCATATATTGGCGCGGAAGCGGCGGCGGTGGCGGCGGGCGCCGGTGCGGGCTTCGAAATCGTCGAGGCTGGCCTGGTTGATCAAGCTCACCGCCGGGCTGCGCTGGTCGCCGAAGACATGACCGGGGACGTGGTGGAAGCGCGGCGTGCCACGTGCCTCCTCGCCCAGGAAGCGGGTGAGGAAGGTGGCAATCTCGGCCCGCCCGGCCTCGGTGATGGCGATCGCCTCGACCGAAGTGCCGTCCGGCGCGAGGATGGCCAGGCGGCCGGTGCGGGCATCGAAGCTGGCGCGCAGGCGGGCGATGGCGGCGTTGGCTTTGAGGCACATGAAATTCGTCTTGGCAAGGAAGACGGGGGCGGCCGGGTCGAACGGCGCATCGCCCTGCGCGAGGGCGAAGGCGCGGTCCCACGGGATGGCGCCGCCGGCGGTGACGTGGGCCTGGTCCAGCGCCTCGGCGGTCAGGCCCTTCACGGGGTAGCGGTAGAGGCGCTCGATACGCATGGCGAGGCTTCCTTTTCGCGCGGCGGGCGGCATGTGCGCGCCCTTGAGTTGACCTGAATCATTCCCCATTTGCTGTGCCAAGGATAGCGTTGGCGTTGCCTCCACGAGGGGCGCTGGCGCGGGTGGCCCAACGATGGGCGCCTGCACGGTTTGTCGCCTGATGAGGGACAAGGAAAAGACATGGACATCGAGAAATTCACCGAACGCGCGCGCGGCTTCCTGCAGGCCGCCAGCACCATCGCCATGCGCGAATTCCACCAGCAGCTCACGCCCGAGCACCTGCTGAAGGCGCTGCTGGATGATGAGGAGGGAGCGGCGGCCGGCCTGATCCGCGCCGCCGGCGGGGACGATCGCGCAGCGCAGGTCGCTGTCGAAGCCGAACTCGCCAAGCTACCCAAGGTGCAGGGCAGCGGGGCCACGTCGCAGCCGCAGATCACCCCGGCCATGGTCCGGGTGCTCGATGGCGCGCAACAGGCGGCCACCAAGGCCGGCGACGAATATGTTGCCCAGGACCGGCTGCTGGTGGCGCTCGCCGCCAGCGACACCCCGGCCGCCCGTGCCCTGCGCACCGCCGGCGCCACGCCGCAGACGCTGGAAAAGGCCGTGGCCGATATCCGCAAAGGGCGCAAGGTCGATAGCCCGACTGCCGAGGCCAACTTCGACGCGCTGAACAAATACGCCCGCGACGTTACCGCCCTGGCGCGCGACGGAAAACTCGACCCGGTGATCGGCCGCGACGAGGAAATCCGCCGCTCCATCCAGGTGCTCGCCCGCCGCACCAAGAACAACCCTGTGCTGATCGGCGAGCCCGGCGTCGGCAAGACCGCCATTGTCGAGGGCCTCGCCTTGCGGATCGTCAACGGCGACGTGCCGGAGGCGCTGAAGAACAAGAAGCTGATGGCGCTGGACCTCGGCGCCATGGTGGCCGGCGCCAAGTATCGCGGCGAGTTCGAGGAACGGCTGAAGGCGGTGTTGAAGGAGATCGAGGCCGCCGCCGGCGAGATCATCCTGTTCATCGACGAGATGCACACCCTGGTCGGCGCCGGCAAGGCCGATGGCGCGATGGACGCCTCCAACCTGATCAAGCCGGAACTGGCCCGCGGCGCGCTGCACTGCGTCGGCGCCACCACGCTCGACGAATACCGCAAGCACGTGGAGAAGGACGCCGCCCTGGCACGCCGCTTCCAGCCGGTTTTCGTCGGCGAGCCCAGCGTGGAGGACACCATCTCGATCCTGCGCGGGATCAAGGAGAAGTACGAGCTTCATCACGGCGTGCGCATCACCGATGGCGCGCTGGTCGCCGCCGCCACCCTGTCCAACCGCTACATCACCGACCGCTTCCTGCCGGACAAGGCGATCGACCTGATGGACGAGGCCGCCAGCCGCCTGCGCATGCAGGTGGACAGCAAGCCGGAGGAACTCGATGAGCTGGACCGGCGTCTGATGCAGTTGAAGATCGAGCGCGAGGCCCTGAAGCGGGAAACCGATCCGGCCAGCCGCGACCGGCTGGGCAAGCTGGAGCAGGAGCTCGCCGGGCTCCAGGAAAAATCCGACGCCATGTCGGCCACCTGGAAGGCCGAGAAGGAGAAGCTGGCCGGCGGCCAGAAGCTGAAGGAGCGGTTGGACGCCGCCCGCAACGAAGTGGAAGTCGCCCAGCGCCGCGGCGACCTGGCCCGCGCCTCCCAGTTGCTTTACGGCGAAATCCCGGAGTTGGAGAAGCAGATCGCCACCAACCAGGACGGCGGCCGCCTGGTCAACGAAAGCGTTACCGAGGAGGGCATCGCCGCCATCGTCTCGCGCTGGACCGGCGTGCCGGTGGACAAGATGCTGGAGGGCGAGCGCGCCAAGCTGCTGCGCATGGAGGACGAGCTGCGCCGCCGGGTTGTTGGCCAGGAGGACGCGCTGCGTGCCGTCTCCGACGCCGTGCGCCGTGCCCGCGCCGGCTTGCAGGACCCGAACCGGCCGATCGGCAGCTTCCTGTTCCTCGGACCCACCGGCGTGGGCAAGACCGAGCTGACCAAGGCTCTGGCGGCGTTCCTGTTCGACGACGACCGCGCGATGGTGCGCATCGACATGAGCGAATTCATGGAGAAGCACGCCGTGTCGCGCCTGATCGGGGCGCCGCCGGGCTATGTCGGCTACGACGAGGGCGGCATGCTGACGGAGGCGGTGCGCCGGCGGCCATACCAGGTGATCCTGTTCGACGAGGTCGAGAAGGCGCACGAGGACGTGTTCAACGTGTTGCTGCAAGTGCTGGACGACGGTCGCCTGACCGATGGCCAAGGCCGCACGGTTGATTTCAAGAACACCATCATCGTGCTGACCTCCAACCTCGGCAGCGAGATCCTCGCCGCCCAGCCGGACGGGGCCGACCTGTCACTGGCCTACAAGGCGGTGATGGATATCGTGCGCGGCCATTTCCGGCCCGAGTTCCTCAACCGGCTGGACGAAACCGTGCTGTTCCGCCGCCTGCAGCGCAGCGACATGGCCGCGATCGTCGATATCCAGCTGGTGCATCTGCGCAAGCTGCTCGCCGACCGCAAGATCGGCCTGGAGCTGGACGGCATGGCGATGGATTGGCTGGCCAACGAGGGCTACGACCCCGTCTATGGCGCCCGGCCGCTGAAGCGGGTGATCCAGCGCAGCCTGCAGAACCCGCTGGCCAGCGCCATCCTGGAAGGCCGGGTGAAGGACGGCGAGACCGTGCAGGTGACCGTCGGGTTGGATGGGCTGGAGATCGGAGCGGGGATGGCCGAGGCGGCATAGCCAGCGCCCAAGGAAGGGGTCACGACGCCCGCTACTCCACGGGCGGTGTTGTGGCCCCTTCGCCCAGCGCCAGCGTCATCAGCACGGAATCCACCCAGCGGCCGAACTTCCAGCCGACATCGGGCAGCGTTCCGACCGGGCGGAAGCCATGGGCGGCGTGCAGCCGGATGCTCGCGGTGTTGGCGCTGTCCCCGATCACCGCCACCATCAGGCGAAACCCCTGGTCCGTGCAGCGCGCGATCAGCGCGCGCAGCAACATGCGGCCCACACCGCGGCCATGGGCGGGCTGTGCCACGTAGATCGAATTCTCCACCGTGAAGCGATAGGCGATGCGGGGGCGGTAGGCACTGACATAGGCATAGCCCAGCACGCTGCCATCCGCGTCGGTGGCGACGATGTAGGGGTAGCCCGCAGCGATGATGCCGTCCCGCCGGCGCGCCATCTCGGCGGCGTCTGGCGGCTCGTATTCGAAGCTGGCCAGGCCGGTCCGCACGGCATGGCCGTAGATGGCGGCAATGGCGGTGATGTCGTCGGCTTGGCTGTCGCGCAGGGTCACGGTCATGGCGGAATGGTGCCGCCCCGGCCGGGAGGCGGCAAGATGGGCGCGCGGGCGGCCCTCAAACCGCATGCGCCGGACGCATGGCTTGGCTGCTTCGGTCGGAAACTTGCCCGATATTCCGTCAGATATGCCGCTGATCTGGAATATCTCTAGATACCAGCAGGCAACTTGGCAATCTTGGCGACGCCGACGAGCCGGCGCAATTGCGTTGACACCCGAGGGGGCCCCGAGTAGAACGCCGCTCCCGACGACGACGAACCCCAGCGGTTCGGAAGCTTCGGGACCGCTCTTTCACAATTTCATCTGGTTTAGGAAGGGATACGTTGGCGGCGCTCCATGGTCGTGTTTTAGGACATGATGGTTGTTGGTTTGGGGTTACTGGGGTTTAGGCTCTGGTTTCTTGGGCTGGTTT
>JADLHF010000052.1 GCA_020848935.1 Acetobacteraceae bacterium | reverse complement strand
CCGCCGTGAGAGGGCGGTGTCCTAGGCCTCTAGACGAACGGGACAGCGAGGCATCGCGGCAGGCGGGCCTTCTAGGCCGAATGGCCGGGGACTTCAAGTCGCCAGTGCCGGATTCCTGCCTGCGTCCCGCGCTATTTTGCAAGCCCGATCCGCCCCACCACGCGCCCGGTGCGCGTCTCCACCACGGCCACCCGGTCCGGTCCGCCGCCCTCCAGGCGCAGCACGATCACCTCGCCGCCGGGCACCGCGCCGGCGATGCGCGTGCCGGGCGGCTCGTCCAGCGTCACATTGCCCAGGCCCGCCGGGACCGCCGAGAGCCGCCGGGTCACCACCACCCCCAGGGTCACCACCCCGGCGACGATCATCACCCCCATCACCGCCACCAGCACCTTCAGCGCCTGCATCCCGTCCCCCTGTCCCGCGCGCAGCGATTTCCGGCCTGGCGGGCTTCGCGCTATCCAGGGCCATGTCCGCCGAATTGCCCACCGACGCAACCACCTTCACCCGCATCGCCACCGCCGGCGACGCGGGCATCCGCGTGGATCGCTTCCTGGCCGAGGCGATCGCCGGGCTGTCGCGCTCGCGGGTGAAATCCCTCATCGAGGAGCGCCGGCTGCGCCGCGATGGCGTCCCGGTCACCCAGCCGGCCGAGCCCGTGCGCGCCGGCGCCACCTACAGCCTGCACCGCCCCGCCGCCACGCCCGCCGTGCCACAGGCGCAGCACATCCCCTTCCCCATCCTGTTCGAGGACCGCGACCTTCTGGTGTTGGACAAGCCCGCCGGCCTGGTGGTCCACCCTGCCCCGGGCAACGAGGACGGCACGCTGGTCAACGCCCTGTTGGCGCATTGCGGCGACAGCCTGACCGGCATCGGCGGCGAGCGGCGGCCGGGCATCGTCCACCGGCTGGACAAGGACACCTCCGGGGTGATGGTGGTGGCCAAGACCGAGCTGGCCAGCGCCGCCCTGACCCAGGCCTTTGCCGCGCGCGACCTCGACCGCTTCTACCTCGCCTTGTGCTGGGGCCTGCCGAACCCGGCCGCCGGCGCGATCGAGGGGGCCATCGCGCGGGACCCGCGCGACCGCAAGCGCATGGCGGTGCTGCCCGACAGCCGGCGCGGCAAGGCGGCCCTGACCCGCTACCGCACCCTGGCCCACCATGCCCTGGCCGCCAGCCTGCTGGAGTGCCGGCTGGACACCGGGCGCACGCACCAGATCCGCGTCCACCTGGCCCATCGTGGGCACCCGATCGTCGGCGACCCCGTCTATCTGCGCCGCGTGCCCGGTGCGGCGAAGCTGCTGGACGCCGAAATCCGCGCCATGCTGCTGGATTTCCCACGCCAGGCGCTGCACGCCGCGCGCCTCGGCTTCCGCCACCCGCGCAGCGGGGCCGCGCTCAGCTTCACCACCAAGCCGCCGGCGGACATGCAGGCGCTGCTGGACCGGCTGGGTCTGGACCGCGGCACCGCGGCGGACAACCTTGCCGCGAGTTAATCCTGACTTCATTGGTCCGGTATCTTGACCCTGGCAGTCTGCGGCGCTATGAAACTGGTCACGGTCGCAATGAAGCTGATTCGCTCACGACAGCAAGAGAGGCCGATGCCGGACGCCCCGACAGGGGGCCGGCGCCGTTGGGGAGAGGTTGTGCCCACCCGGGGCAACCGCGCCATAGCGGCAGAAAGTGCTGAACCCGCGCCGCATCATGCGGCGCCCATGACCCGGTGCATGCCCGGCCGCATCGCAACACGTTGCGCCACCGCCATGCCCGTGGAAGGAGCCTGATATGGTTGCTGCTGTGGTCAACATGGCCCCTGAAGGAAACCTCTCACGGTACCTCCAGGACATCCGCAAGTTCCCGATGCTGACCGCCGAGGAGGAACTGGCGCTGTCCAAGCGCTGGCGCGACGGCGAGGACATCGAGGCCGCCCACAAGCTGGTCACCTCGCATCTTCGCCTGGTCGCCAAGATCGCCATGGGCTACCGCGGCTATGGCCTGCCGATCGGCGAACTGATCAGCGAAGGCAATGTCGGCATGATGCAGGCGGTCAAGCGCTTCGACCCCGATCGTGGCTTCCGCCTGGCCACCTACGCCATGTGGTGGATCCGCGCCGCGATCCAAGAGTACATCCTGCATTCCTGGTCGCTGGTGAAGATGGGCACCACCGCGGCGCAGAAGAAGCTGTTCTTCAACCTGCGCCGGCTGAAGGGCCAGATGCAGGCGATCGATGACGGCGACCTGCAGCCGGAGCAGGTGGCCAAGATCGCCCATGCGCTCGCCGTGCCCGAGCAGGACGTGATCAACATGAACCGCCGCCTCGCGGCCCCGGACCACAGCCTCAACGCCCCGGTCCGTGCCGACAGCGAGGGCGAGTGGCAGGATTGGCTGGTCGATGACAGCGAGAGCCAGGAAGACACCATCGCCGAACATCAGGAGCTGACCGGGCGCAAGGCGCTGCTGGCCAATGCGCTGAAAACGCTGAACGAGCGCGAGCGTCATATCCTGATCGAGCGGCGACTGAAGGACAATCCGACCACGCTGGAGGAACTGTCGCAGCAATATGCGATCTCGCGCGAGCGGGTGCGCCAGATCGAGGTTCGTGCCTTCGAGAAGCTGCAAAAGGCGATGCACAACGAGGTCGCCGAACAGCGCCGTGCCGCCGCCGCCCGCGCGGCCGCCTGAGCCGTTATTCCGCCTCTTCCTCCAACCCCCACTCGGCCACCAGCCGGCTGCGCGCGTCGCGCAGCCGGTTGACGCGCAGCCGCACCCGCGCCTCCAGAATCTGGCGGGCGACGAAGGGTACCAGCTCGCCCGCCAGCCAGGCGGCTGCCTGGGCCCCCCAGCACGAAGGCAACAGCCGCATCGCCGACAGCAGGTCCAGGCTGACCGGCCAGCTCTGCGCGCCCGCCCAGAGCTGCTGAAGCCACGGCAGCGCCGCGGCCATGCCGTACACCAACAGGATGCCGCCCATCTGCCGGTGGGCTGCCGTGGCGGGCGGAGACATCAGCGCCACCAGCGCCGCCGGCGCGAACAGGACCGCCAGCACCATCGCCAGCGGGGCGGCGGTGGCCACCAGCAGGCCACAGGCCAACCCCTGGGCCCAGAACCACGACCGCGTCACCGGCGGCCCGCCCGCTGAAGGTGCAGCCATCACATCACCAGCGTGGCGATCAGGCTGAGCGTCAGCGCCGTCATCCCGGCCCCCAGCACCAGCTCATGGCCCACCGAGAAGGCAACCGCCGCGCGGCCGGGTGCCGCCTGGGCCAGCTGCGCCAGCTCCTCATCGATGCGCACCACCAGTCGCGCCGCATCGGCCGCCTCGCTGGCATCACGCTCGCGCGCCACGTGGTCGTCCAGCAGACGGAGCATGCGCGGCAGCGCGCCGGCGGAAACATGCGTCGCCAGCGCCTCGGCCAGGCGAGCCCGCTGCTTGCGATTGCGCCAACCCTCCAGCAACGGCGAGACCATGCCCCCCAGCCATGCGGCCAGGTTGCGCAGCGCGGGAATCCGCTGCCGCTCCTGCAGCCAGACCAGCAGGCGCAGGGCGATGAGCGCCGCCTGGGCCGGGTCCGCCTCCTCCTGCATCCGCGCGAGCTCGCCGGCCAGCGGCGCATCGCTGCGCGCCGCGAGGAACGCTGCGATCTCGGCGTCGAGCGGCACGCCGATCCGCACCGCCTCCACCGCGGCGACGTCCTCCAGCGCCGGCAGCACGTCGGACAGCCGCGCCACCAGGGCGGTGCCCAGCAGCGCGCTGCGGCACGGCAGGGCGGGGTTCAGCCCGTAGCGCAGCCGCGCGATGCCGCCACCGTCGCGCATGCGCAGCAACTGGCGGTGCTCGTGCGCCTCCACCCGCAGCAGCACGGGGTCGCAGCGCTCCGGCCGCATGCGCGCCCAGGCCGCCACCGCCTCGGCGGCCACCATCGCGGCGAGTTTCCGGTCGTTTGGCGGCTGACGGCCATCGCCGCCGGTCAGATCGGCCAGGGCACCACCCAGCCCATCGGGGAACAGCGCCAGGCCGTCCCAGCACACCGGCGCCAGCGGGTCCAGCAGCGCAATCGCCTGGCACGCCAGCAACGCATCCGCCGTCGGCTCGTCGACCGGCAGGTCCGTGGCGCGCTTGCGCAACAGCTCCTCCAGGTGCGCCGCCGTGGTGGAGTCGCCCAGGCTGCGGCGCACCCATTGGTCCACCGCGCCGCTGCGCAACAGGCGCACGCCGTCCTGCGGCGCCGTGGCGATGGCAAGCGAGAGCATGCGCATATTGGTCGCAGCGATCGCGCCCAGCTGCACCGCCCGCTGGGTGCGCGGCGGCGGGCGGGCGGCCACGCGGCGGGCGCGGGCGGCGGCGGGATCGGCCAGCAGCACCGGCGGCGGGCGATGGTCGGGCTCCTCGGCCAGCATGCCGCGGATCAGGTCGCCGATCGCCGGGCTCAGCCGCTCGCCCTCGGCCAGGGCGGCGAAGCTGCCCATCTCCAGCTTGCGGCGGATGATGGTGGCGTCGTCCATGCCTGCCATCGGCATCCGCCCGGTGGCCAGCACCAGCAGCGTCACGCCGAGCGCATAGACGTCGTCGGCAATGCTGCCCTCGCCGCGCCCGCCGGGCACGCACATGGCGACATAGGGCGGCTCAAAGATGGCAGGTTGCATGCTGGCCGCCGGTGCCGCCCAGGCGCAGCCCAGCGTGACCGGCTCGTCAGTGCGAAAGCGAAACAGATTGGCTGGCCGGATGCCGCGATGGGTCACATGCCGCGCCTGCAACCGTTCCAGCGCATGTGCCACCGGGCGCAGCAGGTTCTGCAACAGGTCGTGGTCGCGCCAGGCCACGCCGACGGCCAGCGGCGGTCCCGGCGGTGCCGGCGCCACCACGAACCATCCCGGCACCCCGCCGGGGCCCGGCGCCGGGCCGTGGGCCACCGGAGTCAGGATGCCGTCGATCGGCATCGCCGCCAACGAATTCACCGCATGGACGCGCAGCGGCGCGTCACGCCGCACCAGCAGGGCCATGTGGTCGGCCCGCCCGCTCTTGGTGTCGGTGGCCGCGAAGCAGTCCAGCCCCGCCCCCCAGCCCGGCATCGGCCGGGCGAGATCGACGGCGAACTGGCCGGCGATCAGCCGGCTGCTCTCGAACGGGGTGAGGGCCATCCTGGTCCTGTCGGCGTGAAAACCGACATCACCCTAGGCGCCAGTGATTACCCAAATGCGAACGCGACTCGCCCCACGTGGCTTACCCCTCGAACGGATCATGCACCAGGATGGTGTCGTCGCGCTCCGGGCTGGTGGACAGCAGGGTCACTTGCGCCTCCACCAGCTCCTCCACGCGCTTGACGTATTTCACCGCCTGGGCCGGCAGCTCGGCCCAACTGCGGGCGCCGCGGGTGGAGCCGGACCAGCCCTCCATCACCTCGTACACCGGCTCGGCCCGCGCCTGTGCGCCCATCGCGGCCGGCAGGCGCTTCACCAGCTCGCCATCGATGCGGTAGCCGGTGCAGACCTTCAACTCGGCCAAACCGTCAAGCACGTCCAGCTTGGTCAGCACCAGGCCCTGCACGCCGCCCACCTTCACCGCCTGGCGCACCAGCACCGCGTCGAACCAGCCGCAGCGGCGCGGCCGGCCGGTGACGGTGCCGAACTCGTGGCCGCGCTCACCCAACAACTTGCCGATGTCGTCGGTCAACTCGGTGGGAAACGGGCCGGAGCCGACCCGCGTGGTGTAGGCCTTGGCGATGCCGAGCACGAAGCCGATCGCCGAGGGCGCGATCCCGGCCCCGCTGGCCGCCGTGGCGGCGACCGTGTTGCTGCTGGTCACGAACGGATAGGTGCCGTGGTCGACATCCAGCATCACCGCCTGCGCGCCCTCGAACAGGATGCGCTTGCCGGCGCGGCGCAGATCGTCCAGCCGCTCCCATACCGGCTCGGCATAGGGCAGGATGTCCGGCGCCAGTGCCAGCAGCCGGTCCAGCAGCGCCTGCTTCTCGAAGGTCTCCGCGCCCAGCCCGTGCAGCAGCGTGTTGTGGTGCAGCAGCAGCTCGTCGAGCTTGTGGGACAGCGTCTCCGGCTCCGCCAGGTCGCAGACGCGGATGGCGCGGCGCGCCACCTTGTCCTCATAGGCCGGGCCGATGCCGCGCCCGGTGGTGCCGATCCTGTGCGCGCCGCGGGCCGCCTCGCGCGCCCGGTCGATGGCGCCGTGCACCGGCAGGATCAGCACCGCGTTGTCGGCGATGCGCAGGGTCTCGGGCGTGACCGTCAGGCCCTGGGCCCGCACGCGGGCGATCTCGGCCAGCAGCGCCTCGGGGTCGATCACCACGCCGTTGCCGATCACGCCGAGTTTGCCGCGCACGAGGCCGGACGGCAACAGGCTGAGTTTATAGGTTTGATTGCCCACCACCAGCGTATGCCCGGCATTGTGCCCGCCCTGGAAGCGGACCACGACATCGGCGCGGCTGGACAGCCAGTCCACCACCTTGCCCTTGCCCTCGTCGCCCCATTGCGCGCCGATGACGGTGACATTGGCCATATCGCTACTCCGTGAGCTGGACGGCCGAGCCGTCCCTGAAGACATGGCTGCAGCCGGCGAGACGGGCCGCGGCCTCGGGGTCGCCGGCATCGAAGCCGGCGACGGTGGCAAAGCCGGCGGCACGCAGGGCAGCCGCCCGCGCCGGGTCGGTGCCCACCGGCAGATACACGCGGGGCCGGGCGGGGCGGGGCGGCAGGGCGCGCAGAACGGCGTCGGGATACAAGGTCACGCCGGTTGCCGGTTCGGCCTCGCCGCAGACATAGCGCCCGCCGCGGCCGAGCTCCTCGTGCCGCCCGGGGGCATAGACCGTCAGGCTGACGCCGGTGTGGTAGCGGAAGCCGCGGAACTCCACGGGATCGACGGTCAGCTTCAGGTCGGGCGCGCGCGCCTGGATGGCCGCCACCGTGGCGGACAGGCGTTCGGCGAGGCGCCGTGCCGCCGGGGGCAGCGCGGCGGCGGCCAGGGCGTCGAGCGCGCGGCGGGCGGGGCCGGCGGCCAGCAGCAGGTCGGTCAGCGTGCCGGCCAGGGCGCCGGCGCGGGCCTGCACGGCGGCGGTGTCCTTGCGGTCCAGCGCCCGGGCGAGCGAGGCCCGCTGCTCGGCCGCGATGCCGGCCTCGTCCAGCAGGGTGGGCATCAGCGGCGGCATGGTCAGGTCGTAGCTCAGCCGGGACAGGCCGAGCCCGGCCAGCGCCTCGGCGGCGACCAGCACGATCTCGGCATCGGCCTCGGGGCTGTCATGGCCGATCAGCTCGATCCCTGCCTGCGCCACCTGGCGGTCCGGCGCTATTTGGCTGCCCTGCACGCGCAGGCACTGGCCGGCATAGGACAGACGCAGCGGGCGCGGTGCCTGGGCCAGGCGGGTGGTGGCGATGCGGGCGACCTGCGGCGTGATGTCGGCCCGCAGGCCCATCATGCGGCGGGTCTCGGGGTCCATCAGGCGGAAGGTCTGGTCGGCCACCGCCGCGCCGGAGCCGGCCAGCAGGGAATCCTCGAACTCGATCAGCGGCGGCTTCACCCGCTGGTAGCCATGCGCGGCGAAGGCGTCCATCAGCCCCTGCACCGCCGCCGCCTCGGTCTCGGCGTCGGGCGGCAGCAGGTCGCGCAGGCCGGCGGGCAACAGGGCCGGATGGGGCGGCGGATCGTCGGTCATGGGTTTCCGGTTGGCTGGGGCGCGTGCCTTGAAGCGGGGCGCCTATAGCATCGCGGGACGGGCGGCGAAAGGAAGGCTCAGCGCGGCAGCAGGCGCAGCAGGTTCGGCAACCCCGGCAAGTTCGGGAAGCCTGGCTGGCCCGGCTCCGCGCTGGGCGGGTTTGGCAAGCGGGCCGGCACCTCGGCCAGCCCGCCGCAGGGATTGGTGCGCGAGGCGCCGGGGTCCAGCACGATGGTGCCGAGGGCGGATAGCGGGTTGCCGCGCGCGCCGCGCCCGCTGAGCACCGTGACGCTGGGCGACAACAGGCTGCCGCGCACCTGGACCGGCACCACCAGCCCGCCAAGTCCGCCGAGCTTGACGCGCGGCGCCAGGTCGAGCGCGATCGTTTCGGCACCCAGGTTGACGGTGCCGGTGCCGACCATCGACAGGTCGCCGGCATCGGCGGCCAGCAGCCGGGCGGTGGCCACGCCGCGGGCGATGTCGAAGCGGGCGATGGCGCAGTTCAGGCGCGAATCCGACAGGCGCTGCAACTGCGGCACCAGGTTGCGCAATGCACCCAGGCCCAGGGCTTCGATGTAATTGCCGTGCAGCGTGCCCTGCCCCACCACCAGGCTGGCATTGCCGTCCAGCGACGCGGCCATCTCCCGCGGGCTGGCGCCGCGGCCGCGCAGGGCGAGCACCAGGTCGCCGCGGGCGTTCAGCAGCGGCGGCGCGCCGGCCAACGCCAGCAGGCGGGCCATGTCCAGCTGCTGGGCGGCGGCATCCAGCATCAGCGACGGGGGGGCGGTTCGGATATCCAGCCGGGCATCGCCGGCCACGTCGCTGCCGGCCAGGCTGAAGGCATAGGGCCGCAGCGCAAGGTCGCCATCGGCCAGCACCACGCGCAACACCACGCGTTGCAGCGGCACCGCACCGGTGGCCAGCACGCCGATGCGCAAGGTCAGGTCGGCGTCCAGCGTGCGCAGCGCGGCGAGGTCGAACGGCGCGGCGCTGAAAAGACGGCCATCCGGCGTGGCGGTGTCCGCCGCGGTGCCGGCGCCGATGCCGGGCACCGCGCCGGTGGCCGGCTCGTCGTCGGGCTGCGGCGGCAGCGCCTCGACCAGGTCGAGACGGTTGGAGTCGAGCTCGGCGATGACATGCGGGCGGCCGGCGGCGAGGTCGAAGCTGGCGCTGCCCGCCAGGTCCGAGCCGCCGAGCCGCAGGTTGATCTCGCTGGCCCGCAACGTGGCGCCGAGATCGCCCTGCAGCCGGGCGGAGAAATGCGCCTTCACGTCGGGCAGGGTGGCGTCCACCAGCTCGTCGAGCGACTTCAGCGGCTCGGCCTCGGCCGACAGGCTGAGGTCAAGCCCGTGGCCGGCGCGCGCGTCGGCCAGCCCGCCGGCCAGCTTGACCACGGCGCCCGGCAGGGTGACCACCATGTTGGCGACGAACGGCCCACCTGGGGACTGGAATCCGGTGGGCAGGTCGAGGTCGCCGGTGAAGGCGATGGATTGCGCGCGATAGATCGCCTCGCCCGCGAGGTCGAGCCGCCCGTCGGGCCGGGCGTTGATGCGCAGCGTCTTGAGCAGCACCGATTGCGGCTGGCGGTCGGCGCGAGCGTCGTGGCGGGTGATGGCGACGTCTTCCAGCACGATCTCGTCGATCAGCGGCAGCCCGCCGGCATCGGTCTGCATCTCGCCCGGCGCGGGGGCGGGGGCGGCGTTGCGCGCCTGGGCCTCGGCGCGGCCGAAATCCCAGTTGTGGCGGCCCTGGGCGTCGGTTTCCAGCAGCAGGTCGGCGTTGCGCAGTTCCAGGCGGGTGACGTGCAGCACGCGTTCGAACAGCAGCGGGCGCAGCTGCACCTCGGCGACCAGGGCGCCGATGCGCAGCATGTCGGGCCGGCTGCCCCAGGGCGCGTTGGCCAGGACGGCATCGCGCACCGACAGCGACGGCCGCGGGAACAGGCGCAGCGAAACCTCGCCCTGGAAGGTCAGGGCGCGGCCGGTGGCGCGGGTGACCTGGGCGGCGAGCGGGCCCTTGAACCGGCCGAGGTCCATCGTCGCCACGGCCACCACGATGCCGAGCACGGCCAGCACCAGCGCGCCGAGCACGGCGAAGACGACTACTCTCAGGCGCATCTCATCCTCCGGCCGGGCGACAGGGTAGTCTGCCGCGATGCAGCAAACAATGCGCCGCGGAGGTTGCGCGGCGCGATGCACAGGCTACAGTCAGGCATGCCCGAACGGGCCAGGCGCTGCCGGCGAACGCGGCGTCGCGCAACAATGCCGCCGAGGAGAGCGCCCGATGGACAGCCAGGTTTCTGCCTTCGCCAGCCACATGGCCAAGGGTGCGCCGCCGCCGGCCGCGCGCTTCACCGGGTTCGCCGAATACTACTTCATCGGCGGCAACAACGATCCCACGCAGATCCCCACCGAGATGCTGGCGAAGGCCGCGGAGACGGTGATCAAACGCGACGGCCACCTGATCGCGATCTACAACATGGGGCTGGGCCCGTTGGGCTACCCGCCGCTGCGCAAGTTCGTGGCCGACAAGATGCAGCGCCATCGCGGCGTGACCGCGGATGCCGCGAACATCCTGATCACCACCGGGTCGAACCAGGGCATCGACCTGGTGGTGGCGGCAATGCTGAACCCCGGCGATGTCGTGGTGCTGGAAGAGCATTGCTATTCCAGCTCCATCTCGCGCTTCAAGAAATCCGGTGCGGTGATCGTGCCGGTGAAGCTGGACGACGACGGGATCGTGATGGACGACCTGGCGCGGATCCTGGCCGAGCAGAAGGCCAAAGGGGCGCCGGTGAAGATGATCTACACCATCCCCACCATCCAGAACCCGACCGGCTCGATCCTGCCGATGGACCGGCGGCACCGCATGGTGGAACTGGCACGGCAGTTCGACACCATCATCTTCGAGGACGAGTGCTACGCCGACCTGATCTGGGCCGGGGGCGGGCCGCCGGCGCTGTACTCGCTGGCGCCGGACCGGGTGGTGCATATCGGCAGCTTCTCCAAGACGCTGGCCCCTGCGCTGCGGCTTGGGTATGCGACCGGCGATTGGGAAATCATCGGGCGGATGGCGGCGCTGAAGAGCGACGGTGGCACCGGGGCGCTGGACCAGATGATCGCCAGCGAATATTTCACCACCTATTTCGATGAACACGTCGAGAGCCTGACGGCGGTGCTGAAGGACAAGCTGGACTGCATGGTGGAGGCGGTGGAGGCCGAGTTCGGCACCCATATGACGCTGTTCAAGCCGAAGGGCGGCATCTTCCTGTGGATGAAGCTTCCCGACGCGGTGGATGTTCGCAAGCTCATTGCGCCAGCGGCGAAGGCGGGGATCGTGTTCAATCCTGGACCGGAATGGTCTCTGCTTGGCGATGGCGCGAAATCCCATCTGCGGCTGTGCTTCGCGCTGAACAGCAAGGAGAATATCCGCGAGGGGGTGGCGAAGTTCGCCAAGGTCTGCTTCGAGGAGACCGGAATTCCGCCGCGCAGCCGCAACGTGACGAACACTGCGGGGTAGACGCCACGGCGGGGGGCTCGGCCGGTTCCTGCATCCGGTCCGGCGGAGACCACGGCGCCTCGCGCATTGCCACGCCGGAGGGCATGCGCGGGCGCATCGCCGCGGCGCGGATTGTGTTCATCATATCAGCCCGCATAAAGGTTGAATCGTTCTAATTTCGTAAAAAGAACATTCTGCCTTCTACCCCGTCGCCCCCGCCGCGCGCAGGGCGGCGATTTCGTTGGCCGAATATCCGGCGGCGGCGAGGATTTCCGCGCTGTGCTGGCCGACGCGGGGCGGCGGGCGGGTGATGCCGCCCTCGCCCTCGGCCATGCGGAATGCCGGGCCGGCCAAGGTCAACGGCCCGAATTCGCTGTCCACGGTTTGCAGGATCGAACGGTGGGCCAGTTGCGGGTGGGTGGTGATCTCGCCGATCCCCCATACCCGCGCGCTGGGGATGTCCGCCGCCTTCAGCCGTTGCTCCCAGTTGGCCGTGCTGTCGGTCTGCAACGCCGCCTCGATTTCCGCCTTCAGCGCCGGGCCATTCTCCATGCGCAGGAACCAGTCGGCGAAGCGCGGGTCGTCGAACACCTGTGTCCGTTCCAGCGTGATGAACAATTGCCGGTATTGCTTTTCGGTCAGCACCGCCAGCAGGATGAAGCCGTCGCGGCCCTGGAACAGGTCGGCGGTCGGCTTGCGGGAGGGCGACAGGTTGCCCACGCGCCCGGCCACGTCGCCCGTGACGGTGTATTCCGCGACCTGCTGCGCCAGCAGGTTCAGGACGGCGTCGAGCATGGCGACATCGACGAACTGGCCGCGCCCGGTATGGGTGCGTTGGAACAGGGCGGTGGACATCGCATAGGCCGCCGACAGCCCGGTGATCATGTCCGCCGCGGCGAACCCGGCCCGCGTGGGCCCGCCATCGGTGGTGCCGGTCATGGCCATCAGGCCGCTCATCGCCTGGATCATGCCGTCATAGCTCGGCGTGCGGCTCTCCGGTCCCTTCTGGCCGAAACCGGAGATGGCGGTGTAGATCAGGCGCGGGTTGATCTTGGACAGTTGCGGCCAGCCGATGCCCAGGCGCTCCATTACGCCGGGGCGGAAATTCTCCACCACCATGTCGGCATCGCGCACCAGGCGGTGGACCACGGCGACTGCCTCGGGTTTCTGAAGGTCGAGCGTCAGGCTGCGCTTGTTGGCGTTCACCGCCATCCAGATCGGCGCCATCTGGCGGTCGGCCCATTCGCGCGAGCGGGCGATCTTGCGGGTATCCTCGCCCTCGGGGTGTTCGATCTTGACGACGTCGGCGCCCTGGAGCGCCAGTTGGAACGACGCGAAGGGCCCGGCCAGCACGCGGGTGAAGTCGAGGATGCGGACGTTGGAGAAGGCCTGGTCCATGGCGGGGGGTTCCGTTGGTTTGATGATGCGAACTCAGAAGCCGCGGAAATCGGTGAAGCCGGCCGCCGGCACCCGCTCGGTGCGCAGGCGATTCGCCGGCGCGTGCGGGTCTTCGTGGCCGATCGCCACCCCGCACACCACCACGGCGTTGTCGTCGAGGTCCAGCAGGCGCCGGATTGCGCCGGCAAACTGCGCGAACACCGCCATGTGGCAGGTATCCAGCCCGCGCGCCCGCGCCGCGACGGCGATGTTCTCCAGGAACATGCCGTAGTCGAGCCAGGAGCCGATTTCCAGCCGCCGGTCGATCACGCAGACCAGCCCGACGGGGGCGCCGAAGAAGCGCAGATTATGCGCCACCTGCTGGCGCATCTTTTCGGTCTCGCCGCGCGCGATGCCGAGATGGCCGTAAAGGTCCCAGCCGACCTTGCGCCGGCGCGACTGGTAGGGCTCGAAGAACGGATCGGGATAATACTGGTAGTCGCGCTTCCCGGTCTCCCCGCCGGCCAGGAAGGTCGCGGCCAGCGCATCGCGAAACGCGTCCAGCTTCGTGCCGGCCAGCGCGATGGCGCGCCATGGTTGCATGTTGGTGCCGCTCGGCGCCCGCGCGGCGACATCCAGAAGGTGTTCAACCGTCATCCGCCCGATCGGCGTTGGCAGAAAGCCGCGCACCGACCGGCGCGACAGGATTGCCGTCTCGGTCGCATTGGCCGGCGCGACGTCGCCCGCCATCAGAACGGCTGCGTCGTTCACGGCTTGCGCCCGCCATCGGGCGGCGGTGGGGCGAACACGGTGCGTGCCTCGATCGCCAGCACGTCCGCCGGGCGCGGGAACGGGGTGGGATCGGGCGCGCCATCGCGTTTTTCCCGCCCGATCGCGGCGAAGAACGTCTCCAGGCCGTTCGGCAGGATCAGCCACAGGAACACCAGTTCGTCGGCGCCCTCGTTGACGAACATGTGCCGCCGGTTGCGGCCGAGGAAGAAGGTGCTGCCGGGCTGCATCACATGGTCCACGCCCTCGATCACCGCCCGCCCGCGGCCGGCGACGACATGGATCAGTTCCTCGTTGCGGTCGTGCGCGTGCTCGCGCACGTAACAGCCCGGCGCCACGGTCTGGCGGCCGAAGCCGAGCTTCGTCTCCATCGCCACCATGTCGGGCGCCATCAGCACGTCGATGAAGCCGTTCGCCGGCACTGGCTGCCAGAAGCTTCGCCCGTCACCCGGCTGCACCACATGCACCTGGCTTGCGTCCTCGCTCATTCCAAAACCCTCCCCACCGCCGCGATCTCGTCCGCCGACATCCGCAGGCCGAGCTTGCTGCGCCGCCACACCACGTCCTCGGCGGTGCGCGCGAATTCGCGGTCGCGCAGCCAGCGCAGCTCGGCCTCGGTCAGGTCGGCGCCGAGCGTGGCACCAAGATCGCCCATCGCCCGGGCGCCGTCGAGCAGCACGGAGGCCTGGGTGCCGTATGCCCGCACCAGCCGGCGCGCGGTTGCCTCGGCCAGGAAGGGCGCTCGCCGGCTTGTCTCCCGCAGTACTGCTTCGAAGCCGTCCTTGGGGAAATCGCCACCGGGTAGCGCCGCCTTGCCGGTCCAGCCCGCCGCGGCACCGCGCGGCGGCGGCAAATGCGGTGCGAGCTTGGCCAATGCCGCCTCGGCGAGCCTGCGATAGGTGGTGATCTTGCCGCCGAACACGCTCAGCAGCGCACCCTGCCCCGCCGGTGCGTCCAGCGTCAGCACATAATCCCGCGTCGCCTCCTGCGCGGCACTCGCGCCATCGTCATACAGCGGCCGGACGCCGGAGTAGCTCCACACCACGTCGGCCGGCGTGACCGGCGCATCGAAATAGGCGCTCGCGCCGGCACAGAGATAGGCGACCTCATCGGGGGAAATCCGCACGTCGCCCGGCGGGCCGGTCCAGTCCCGGTCGGTCGTGCCGATCAGGGTGAAATCGCGCTCATAGGGAATGGCGAAGAAGATGCGGCCGTCGGCGTTCTGGAAGATGTAGCAGCGGTCGTGATCGTATTTGCGGCGCACCACGATGTGGCTGCCCTGCACCAGGCGCACCTTCGCCGGGGCCTCGGCGCGCACCACGTCGCGCAGCACCTCGGCCACCCAGGGGCCGGCGGCGTTCACCAGCGCCCGCGCCCGCACCACTTGCCGGGCACCGCCGACCGCCACCGTCACCGCCCAGAAGTCGCCCGCCCGTTCGGCCGCCAGGCAGCGTGCGCGCGTGTGCACCACCGCGCCACGGTTCGCGGCATCGCGCGCGTTCAGCACCACCAGCCGCGAGTCCTCCACCCAGCAATCCGAATACTCGAACCCGCGCAGGAAATCCGGCCGCAGCGGTGCCCCGGCCACGTCCTGCCGCAGATCGAGCATCCGAGTCGGCGGCAAGGCCCGCCGGCCGCCGATATGATCGTAGAGAAACAGTCCCAGCCGCAGCATCCAGGCTGGCCGCAAGCCGCGGTGATGCGGCAGCACGAAGCGCAGCGGCCAGACGATATGCGGCGCGATGCCCCACAACACCTCGCGCTCCATCAGCGCCTCGCGCACCAGGCGGAACTCGTAGTGCTCCAGGTAGCGCAACCCGCCATGGATCAGCTTGGTGGAGGCGGACGACGTGGCGCTGGCCAGGTCGTCCTGCTCGCAAAGACAGACGGACCAGCCGCGCCCGGCGGCGTCGCGCGCGATCCCTGCGCCGTTGATGCCGCCACCGATCACCAGCAGGTCGTAGTGTGCCGCGCCTTCGGTCACGGCAAGCCCGCACCCGCGCGGGCGGACACTCCAACGGCCGGCATCCGGCGATCCCTTCGGGGCGACATATCGCCGTCTATAGCCCGCATCCCCGCCCCTGTAACGTCGCCGTGCCAAGCGGGTCATTCCGCCATGCGAAACCTGCTGGAGGCTCCCCATGGCGACCATCGATCGCGATCGTGTCCTGAAGTGGCTCGGATGGATCCCGGCGCTCTACGCCGCGCACATCATGCTGTGGTACGAGCAATTCAAGCTGACCGGCGCCGAGGGCTCGGTGATGCTGTTCAACATCCTGGCCGACTGGTTGTGGATCTCCGGCTATGAAAAGCCGTTTCGCCTGTCGGTGGCGATTGCCGAACTGGTCGCCGCCGGCCTGCTGCTGGTGCCGCGCACTCGCCTGCTGGGCGCGCTGCTGACGCTCGGCATCATGTCCGGCGCGATCTTCTTCCACACCGTGAGCCCGCTTGGCATCGACCCGTACGGCGACGGCGGCGCGCTGTTCAAGGAAGCCTGCTGGAGCTGGCTGTCCGCTGCGGTGCTGCTGGCCATCTACCGCCGCGAGCTTGCCGCGCTGGTCGCCGGCCTGTGCGCCCGGCCGATGCGCCTCGCCATCTGACCGGCACCGCGCCATAAGGGGCGATGACCACTCCCACATCGCACCCGACCGCCGTCGCCGTCATCGGCGGCGGCCCCGCCGGGCTGATGGCCGCCGAGATCGTCGCACTGGCCGGCCATCACGTGACCGTGTTCGAACGCATGCCGAGCCCCGGCCGCAAGCTGCTGATGGCCGGCCGCGGCGGGCTCAACCTCACCCACAGCGAGAAGTTCGCGCAGTTCCTTGCCCGCTATGCCGAGGCCGCTGGCTGGCTGGCACCGATCCTCGCCGCGTTCCCGCCCGAAGCCGTCACCGCCTGGTGCGAGGGCCTCGGCCAGCCCAGCTTCATCGGCAGCAGTGGCCGGGTGTTTCCCAAGGCGATGAAGGCGAGCCCCTTGCTGCGTGCCTGGCTGGCGCGGCTCGACGGCCTCGGCGTTCGGCTGGTCACCCGTGCCCATTGGATCGGCCGCGATGCCGATGGCACCCTGCATTTCGCCGACGGCGCCGCGCATCGCCCCGATGCCGCCATTCTTGCCCTAGGCGGCGCATCCTGGCCGCGTCTGGGCGGCGATGGCAGCTGGGCCGGCAGCCTGCCGGGCATCGCCATCACGCCGCTGCGGCCGGCGAATTGCGGCTTCGCGGTGGACTGGTCCAGCCATTTCCGCGACCGCCACGCCGGCACCCCGCTGAAGCGCATTGCCCTGCGCCATGGCGGGCGCAGCCTGCGCGGCGAGGCGATGGTGACCGGGGCCGGGCTGGAAGGCGGTGCGATCTACGCCCTGTCGGCGGCGCTGCGCGATGCCATCGCCCGCGAAGGCCTGGCCATGCTGGAGATCGACCTGCGGCCGGACCTCACGCAGGCGGAACTCGCCCGGCGGCTCGGCGCGCCGCGCGGCAGCGCCTCGCTGTCCGGCCACCTCAAGCGCCACGCCGGCCTGCCGCCGGTGGCCGTCGGGTTGCTTCAGGAAGCGCTCCACCAGGGCGCGACCACCCCTTTGCCCGCCCTGATCAAGGCGGTGCCGGTCACGCTGACGGCACCGTTCGGCCTGCTCCGCGCGATCTCGACCGCTGGCGGCATCGGGTTGGACGAACTCGATGACCGGTTGATGCTGAAGCGCCTCCCCGGCCTGTTCGCCGCCGGGGAGATGCTGGATTGGGAGGCACCGACCGGCGGCTACCTCCTCACCGCCTGCCTTGCCACCGGCCACGCCGCCGGGCGGGGGGCCGCGGCGTGGCTGGCAGGATGAGGCGACTCGGATATTGCGACTCGGGGGTTCAGACCCGCTCCAGCACCGCGGCGATGCCCTGGCCGCCGCCGATGCACATGGTGACCAGGGCGTGCTTGCCGCCGGTGCGCCGCATTTCGTACATCGCCTTCACCGTGACGATGGTGCCTGTGGCGCCGACGGGATGGCCGAGCGAGATGCCCGAGCCGTTCGGGTTGACCCGTGCCATGTCGAACTCCAGGTCCTTGGCCACCGCGCAGGCCTGGGCGGCGAAGGCCTCGTTGGCCTCGATCACGTCCATGTCGGACACCTTCATGCCGGCCCGCTCCAGCGCGCGGCGGCTGGCCGGGACCGGGCCGATGCCCATGTAGGCGGGATCGACGCCGGCATGCCCGGCCGAGACGATGCGCGCCATCGGCGTCAGGCCCAGGCGCTTCACCGCTTCCCCGCTGGCCAGCATCACGGCGGCGGCACCGTCGTTGATGCCGCTGGCGTTGCCCGCGGTGACCGTGCCGTCCTTCTTGAACACCGTGCGCAGCGCGGCGAAATCCTCGGGCTTGGCGTCGTGGCGGATGTGCTCGTCGCTGTCGAAGGCCACCACGCCTTTGCGGGTCTTCACCTCGATTGGCAGGATCTGCTCCTTGAACCGGCCCTCCCGCGTCGCCTGGCTGGCGCGGCGATGGCTTTCCAGCGCCAGCGCGTCCTGCTGGTCGCGGTTGATGCCGTGGCTGGCGGCCAGGTTCTCGGCGGTGACCCCCATCAGGATGCGGTGGAACGGGTCGTTCAGCGCGCCGTCCAGCGTGTCCTTCATGGTGGTGTCGCCCATCTTCTGGCCCCACCGCGCCGCGGACACCTGATAGGGCGCGCGGCTCATGTTCTCCACCCCGCCGGCCAGCGCCACGTCGCAGTCGCCGGCCTTGATGGCGTTGGCGGCGGTCAGGATCGATTGCAGCCCGCTGCCGCACAGCCGGTTCACCGTCACCGCAGGGATGTGCTGCGGCAGCCCACCTTCGATCACCGCGATGCGGGAGATGTACATGTCGCGCGGGTCGGTGTGGACGATCTGCCCGAACACGGCCAGACCGATCTGTTCCGGATCGACGCCAGCGCGCGCCACGGCTTCCTTGGCCACCGCAGCGACCAGGACCGAGGGCGTGATGTCCTTCAGCGATCCGCCGAAGGTGCCGACGGCGGTACGAACACCGGATACGATGAAGACATCGGTCATGGGACTTTCCTCTTGCGGCAATGGGTGTTGGGCGGCCGGGAGCGTCTTGCCTTCCATGCGCGCCAGCCGCGAATGTCGCAAGCAACCGGCGCGGCTTGTCTGTTCACGCGTTCTTATGGAATAACGGTTAACCCATCAAGGGTTGGATACCGCCGGCGACCCCACGCCATGGCTGCCGCAGCACCCGGCAACACCGTTTGCAGGTGCTAGGGCACATAACAGGGTGACATGCGACAGCCGGGCGCTCTCCCGGTAGGAGCCAGTGCAGGAATGCCGAAGGGATCGAATGCTCTATCAAATGCTCTATCAGGTTTACGAAATGCAGCGTGCGGCGCTTGGCCCCATGCGCATGGCAGCGAGCGGGGCCCTTTCGGTCCTGGACCTTCCCTTCAACCCGCTACGCGAGACGCCGTTGGGCCGTTTTTCCGCCGCGGCGCTCGATAGCTTCGAACACACCACTCGATCCTTCGGCAAACCCGCCTTCGGCCTGACCACCACCACCATCGATGGCGAGGAGGTGGCGGTGCACGAGGAGGTGGTCGCCCGCCGAACGTGGTGCGACCTGCTGCACTTCCGCCGCGCGACCGATCGGCCGCGGGACAAGCGCGTGTTGATGGTGGCGCCGATGTCCGGCCACTACGCCACGCTGCTGCGCGGCACGGTGAAGGCATTCCTGCCCGACCACGACGTGTACATCACCGATTGGCGCGACGCGCGGGACATGCCGGTGTTCGGCCCGGGCTTTGACCTGGACGACTACGTGGACGACGTGATCGCCTTCATCCACCATCTCGGGCCGGATTGCCACGTCATGGCCGTCTGCCAGCCCGCCGTGCCGGTGCTCGCCGCGGTTTCATTGATAAGCGCCGACACGCCGCAGGCAGCGCCACGCACCATGACCCTGATCGGTGGCCCGATCGACACGCGCGAGGGCCCAACGGCGGTGAACAATTTCGCTACCAGCCGCAACCTCGACTGGTTCCACCGCAACGTCATCCATCGCGTGCCGACAAACAACATCGGCTTCATGCGCGAGGTCTATCCCGGCTTCCTCCAGCTTGCCGGCTTCATGGCAATGAATCTCGACCGCCACGTGGAAGCCCACTGGCAGATGTTCGAGCACCTGGTCAAGGGCGACGGGGAACCGCTCGCCTCCAAACGCGCGTTCTATAACGAATATCGCGCGGTGATGGACCTGCCTGCCGAATACTATCTCCAAACCATCCAGCGGGTGTTCCAGGAGCACCATTTGCCGCGCGGCATGTTCCGCCACCGCGATCGGGTTGTGGAACCCGTCGCGATCACCGGCACTGCGATTCTCACCATCGAGGGCGAACGGGACGACATCTCCGGTATCGGCCAGACCCGCGCCGCACACGCATTGGCGCATAACCTCGCGTCGAGCAAGCGCGCCCACTGGGAACAGCCGGAGGTCGGCCATTACGGCCTGTTCAACGGCCGCCGCTTCAACACCCAGATTGCGCCGCGTATCAAGGGCTTTATGGCCGAACACGGCTGATGCGCCGCCCGCCCACGCCCAATCCCGTGATCGCGCCGCACGCCGCGGTTGGCGGAACCGCGCCGCAGCCATAAGATCGGTCGTACCAACGACGCGCGGCGCACCACGGCGCCGCGGCCCAGGGAGAAACACCGATGCTTGGCCTGATGCAGGACCAACCGCTGCTGATCAGTTCCATCCTCGCCCACGCGGCGCGCCACCACCCCAAAGGCGAGATCGTCTCTAAGACCGTCGAGGGTGACCTCCACCGCACCACCTATCGCGACATCGAGCCACGCTGCCGGCGGGCGGCGCGCATGCTGCAACGCCTCGGCGTGCAACCGGATGACCGCGTCGCCACCCTGGCGTGGAACAGTTTTCGCCATTTGGAACTGTACTACGGCATCTCCGGCATGGGGGCGATCTGCCACACCATCAATCCGCGCCTGTCACCGGCCGATCTTGCCTACATCATCAACCACGCCGAAGACGTGGTGCTGTTCCTGGACACCACCTTCGCGCCGCTGATCGCCGCGGTGGCCAAGGACGTGCGCACCAGCCTGCGCGCCGTGGTGTTCATGACCGAGCGCGCGCACATGCCCGACATCGCGCTGCCGATGGGCATGGACCTGCTGTGCTACGAGGATCTGATGGTGGCCGCCGACGAGGATTATGCCTGGCCGAGCTTCGACGAACACACCGCCGCCGCCCTCTGCTATACCTCCGGCACCACCGGCAAGCCCAAGGGTGTGCTCTACAGCCACCGCTCCACCGTGCTGCATGCCTTCGCCAGCAACATGGCCGATGTCATCGGCCTGCGCGCCGCCGACCGGGTGCTGCCGGTGGTGCCAATGTTCCACGTCAACGCCTGGGGCACCCCCTACAGCGCGCCGATGGTCGGCGCCTCGCTGATCATGCCGGGTCGCCACCTCGATGGCGCCAGCCTGACGAAGCTGATGAACGACGAGCGTGTCACCCTGTCGGCCGGCGTGCCCACCGTCTGGCTCGGCCTGCTCAACCATTTGCGGGCCAGCGGCGAGCGACTGCATACGGTGAAGAGCTTCGTCATCGGCGGTTCTGCCTGTCCGCGCCTGTTGTTCGAGGCCTTCGACAAGGAGTACGGCATCCGCATCGACCACGCCTGGGGCATGTCGGAGCTGTCGCCGTTGGGTACCTATAATGCGCCCAAACCCGCCAACGCCGATCTCGCCGGCGAAGAACTGATGCGCCTTCGCGAGAAGCAGGGCCGCAGCATCTTCGGCGTCGACATGCGCATCGTCGATGACGAGGGGCGCGAACTGCCGTGGGACGGCACCGTCTCCGGCCACCTGCAATCCAGGGGCCTTTGGGTCTGCAACTCCTATTTCGGCGGCACCGCCGGCGACGCGCTGACACCGGACGGCTGGTTCGCCACCGGCGATGTCGCCACCATCGACGCCGACGGTTACATGGAGATCACCGACCGGTCCAAGGACGTGATCAAGTCCGGCGGCGAATGGATCAGCTCGATCCAGCTCGAAAACCTCGCCATGTCCCACCCCGACGTGGCCGAGGCGGCGATCATCGCGGCCAGGCACGAGAAATGGGACGAACGTCCGCTGCTCATCGTCGTGCCGCGCGAGGGACGCACGATCGACAAGGCGGCGCTGCTGTCGTTCTACGAAGGCAAGGTCGCCAAGTGGTGGATCCCCGATGACGTCGTCTTTGTCAGCGAACTCCCCCACACTGCCACCGGCAAGGTACAGAAGCTGGCGCTGCGTACCGAGTGGGCGAACCACCTGGTGGCGGGCTAGAGCGGGGTGACATTCAGCGTGTTCAGATGAATGCGGCTACGACGGACAGCATGGTCATGTAGGCATGTGCGGTCTGCTCGTAGCGCGTCGCGATGCGCCTGACGTGTTTGAGTTTCAGGAAGGAACGTTCGATCAGATTTTCCTGGCAGCAGAGCGCGAAGTCATAACGGGCCTGGGACGAGGTGGTTACGGGTGGGATCACGGTAGCGGCACCCTGTTCGGTGATGGCATCGCGCAGCGACTCTGCATCGTGACCGTTGTCGCCCTGGACACGCCCGGCGGGCAGGTCGCGCCAGGGGACGCCGGTTCAGGCGAGCCGCAGGATCACCTCCACATATGACCGATTACCCGCGCCTGTCCGGCCCGGGTCACCCGCCTTGCCCGGCAAATCGGGATGCATCCACTCCCATTGCCGGTCCTTCAACATCAACCGAACCGGCAACATCCCACGCTGCCGGAAGACGAGCCTGAATCACGTCTTCTGCCGAGCCGGACTCCTGGATGTCCTTGCGCTCTACAGCTTGGGTGCCCGCAGCGCGTTCACATACCCCCGGTTCCACGTCGGCGTGATCATCACCTCGTTGATCGTCACATGCGGCGGCAGGCAGGCGATGTAGCGAATCAGGTCGCCCACCTCCGGGCTCTGCACCATCTTCGCCCGGTCCTCCGCACTCACCGGCACCGGCCGCTTGTCCAGGATCTCGGTCGCCACCTCCCCCGGCAGCAGCGCCGTGCAGCGGATGCCGTTGACGCATTCCTGCATGTTGATGCTGTGGCTCATCGCCACTGCGCCATGCTTGGACGCGGTATAGGCCGCGCCGCTCAGCCCGCCGATGAACCGCCCGGCCATCGAGGCGGTCACGATGATCACCCCATCCTTCTGCGCCCGCATCATCGGCAGCACCGCCAGCACGCCGTAGAACGCGCTGTTCAGGTTCGCCGCGATCACCATGTCCGCCCCGCTCGGCTCCATGTCGGCCCAGCTGCGCTTGGGAATGTTGGCCCCGGCATTGGCCACGAAGATGTCCAGCCGCCCGAACTTCTCGCGGATCCACGCCGCCACGCGGTTCACGTCCGCCACCACCGTCATGTCGCCCGGCTGGACATGCGCGTGCTGGCCGATCCGCGCCGCCACCGCCTCCAGCTTGGGCACCCTGCGACCGGTCAGCACCACCGTCGCCCCCGCCTCCGCCAGCGCCACCGCCGCGCCCTCGCCGATGCCGCTGCCCGCCCCGGTCACCCAGGCGATCTTGCCCTTCAAGTTCTGCATGTCTCTCTCCCTTGTCGGTCCGGATGGGTTGTCGCGCCCGCCGTCCCGTGTTGCACTTGTGCGATGCCCCAGGAGGAAACATGAAAATCACCGCGATTGATACCCTGCGCGCCGATGCCGGCTGGCGGATGTTCTCCTTCCTCAAGATCACCACCGACACCGGGATCATCGGCTGGTCCGAGTTCAACGAGAGTTTCGGCAGCGCCGGCCTGAAGAACGTCATCGACGCCTTGTGCGAAATCCTGATCGGGCGCGATCCCAGGCCAACGGAACAGATTGTGGCAAACCTCCATGTCCTCACCCGCCAGTCCCGCGGCGGCCTGAACCAACAGGCCATCGCAGCCATCGAGAACGCCCTGCTCGACGTGAAGGCCAAGGACCTCGGCATCCCCGTCTACGCCATGTTCGGCGGCCCCGTGCGCACCCGCATCGAAACCTACTGGTCGCACATGTCCACCTACCGCATCCGCAACGCCGCCCAGATGGGCGTGCCGCCCCTGAAAACCTACGACGACGTCAGCCGCCACGCCGAGGAGATCAGGAAACTCGGCTTCCGCGGCATGAAGACCAACGTCATGGCCTGGGACGGCGAAAAACTCTCCTCCTTCGGCGGCGGCTTCGGCCGCAACAAGGGCTGGCCCGAACTGAACTGGTCCCCCGAAGCCCTGCGCTACACGCGCGACACCCTGGCCGCCGTCCGCGCCGGCGCCGGCCCCGACATCAACCTGCACCTGGACACCAACTTCCACTTCAAGACCGAAGGCTTCCGCCGCATCGCCGACACCGTCGCCCCATACGACCTCACCTGGCTCGAAATCGACCAGCACGATGCCCAGTCCCTCGCCTCCATCCGGGCCATCGCCCCCTGCCCCATCGCCTCCTGCGAAACCCTCCTCGGCCGGCGCGACTTCAAGCCGTTCTTCGAGGCCTACGCGATGGACGTGCCGATCATCGACGTGGTGTGGAACGGCCTCGGCGAATCCCTCAAGATCGCCTCCATGGCCGATGTCTACGAAATGAACGTCGCCCCGCACAATTTCTACGGCCACCTCTGCTCGATCATCTCGGCCAGCCTCTGCGCCATCGTGCCCAACTTCCGCGTCATGGAGATCGACATCGACAGCGTCGCCTGGCGCGATGAGTTCTTCACCATGGTTCCCACCATCGAGAACGGCGAACTGGTCTTGCCCACCGGCCCCGGTTGGGGCATCGACGTCAACGAAGCGGCCGTGCGCGCGCGCCCGCCGAAGAACTGAGCAACAGGAGAGAACGGCATGGCCAAATTCAAGATCGCCACCCCAAAGGGCGCCAGCTTCACCACCGCCCCGGTCAAGTACGACTACGAGATGGAGGCCCTCAACCTCTCCGGCATCGACTACGAAATCGTCGAAGGCCCGATGACCGAAGACGGCTTCATCGAAGTCGCCAAGGATTGCGACGCGCTCTACGCCAAGGGCATGCCGATCACCAAGAAGATCATCGACAGCCTCACCAAATGCCAGACCATCTCCCTCGGATCGGTCGGCGTCGATAGCGTCGATGTCGCCGCCGCCACAGCAAAAGGCATCCCCGTCACCAACTGCCCCGACACCTTCATCGAGGAAGTCGCCGACCACTGCATGATGCTCCTGCTCGGCTGCCACCGCGACGTCACCGGGCAAGACCAGCTGGTTCGTGACGGCCGCTGGCGCGAAGGCCGCACCCCGCTCCTCGCCATGCCCCGCCTGATGGGCCTCACCCTCGGCCTCATCGCCTTCGGCCACGTCGCCCGCGCGGTGGCAAAGCGCGCCAAGCCCTTCGGCCTGATCGTCAAGGCCTACGACCCGTTCATCGAGGAACTGGTCATGATCGAGCACGGCGTCCTGCCCGCCACCCTGGATGAAGTCATGGGCTGCGACTTCGTCTCCATGCACGCTCCCGCCACGCCGGAAGCCCAGGCCATGATCAAGGAGGCCCACTTCCGCAAGATGAAGAAGACCGCCTTCTTCCTCAATGTCGGCCGCGGCGCCACCGTCGATGAAGCCGCCCTCATCAAGGCGCTCCAGGAAGGCCTGATGGCCGGCGCCGGGCTCGACGTCCTGGTCCAGGAACCGCCCCGCCAGGACAACCCGCTGCTGCAAATGAAGAACGTCATCCTCTCCGCCCACACCGCCTCGGCCTCCGCGCGCTTCGACCCGGCCCGCCTGCGCCGCGTCGGCCAGGAACTGGCGCTCGCGCTGACCGGCCGCTGGCCGATGTCCTGCGTCAACCCCACCGTCCTGCCGAAACTCGACCGCCGCCGCTGGCAGCCGATCTCGATGGAGCGCGGGCCGAACTCCTAACCGCTGACAGGAAGGTCCAGGGGCAGCGCTCCTGGACTTCTTCAGTCAAAGCAGGACCCCTCCGATAATAAACAGCTATAAACAAAAAATACTTCATCCTTTACTCCCACCGTCATCCTGAGCGCCTGTGTGGACGGCCCCTCCCAGGTCAAGAACAGGCATGCGCTTTCTGACGTAGGGCCGGAAGCGTTCATGTGTCCGACCTGCTTGCCACTACGCCTGCCCGCTGGCCCAGGTGGGTTGCGCGAACGCCGGCCAAACAGCGAAGCAACTTCCAAAGCCCGTCGCTCAGCGGATTGCGGCATTCGTCGGTCCGACCGATCGTCATATTCGGCCCCTCTCTGCCGGTGACACCGCGTGCGGCGGGATCAGGCGGCGGATGGCCGCTTGTCGGTCGGCGTTCCAGCCATTTCAGCAGCCAGGCCGACGCCGTCTTGCTGCCCGGCCTGCGACGACATCACATGCCGCATCAACGCCTCGGCAGTCCAGGCCCCCTTGGCCGCTACCACCCCGAACGCCGCCGCATGGCCGCGCAGGGCATTGATCATGTGGGAGCGCTGGCGCAACAGCAGTTTATGCACTCTCACGACCATCGCATCAGCCTGACGCTGGGCGGTCTTGATCGGCGCGCTGGCCGTGCCGGACCGCCCCGCAGATCGCCACGGTATCGTTGCCGTCGCTCCTGCCGCGGTTGACGAACGGCTTGACGTATTGGGGGGGCAGCCGCATCCGGTGCCTCAGCCCAAACAGTACCCGCCCGAGGTGATGCGATCCGCCACAGGCCTAGAGCGCCATGTCGGTCAGCGTCAGCTTGCCTAAGTCGGCCCGCAAATCCCAAACGAATACAACGACACCACGCCAGATACCCTTAACCGGGGACACCTTGGTGCCTATTGGACGCCGCTCTGGCGATTCTTGCATCGGTGCCCCCCAAGGAAAAGTGCTGCCAACTTGCACTGGCAGCGTTTGGTTCCCGTGCAAGCGCCCCCCTGCTCCTGGGCCAGGAGCAGGGGTAGGCACGATTCAGTCGGCGGCTTCCGGTTCTTTTTCGGTGCCGCCCTCGTCGCTGTCGCCTTCGGGCTTGGGGAGGGCGGGGACAGCGGCTTCGATGAATTCGAAGTCGAGTTTCTTGTCTTTCATGGTCACCTTGACGGCGCCGCCTTTGACCAGCTTGCCGAACAGGAGTTCTTCGGCCAGCGCCTTCTTGATGTGCTCCTGGATGACGCGGGCCAGGGGCCTCGCACCGTAGAGGCGATCGTAGCCGCGTTCGGCGAGCCATTCCTTGGCGGCACTGGAGAGTTCGATCGTCACGTTGCGATCGGCGAGCTGGGCTTCGAGCTGCATGACGAATTTTTCCACCACGCGGCCGACGATTTCCGGGGTCAGCGCGGCGAAGCCGACGACGGCGTCCAGCCGGTTGCGGAATTCGGGGGTGAACATGCGCTTGATCGCTTCATCATCCTCGCCCTTGCGGCCTTCGTCGCGGGCGAAGCCGATGGCTTCGCGGGCCATGTCGGACGCGCCGGCGTTGGTGGTCATGATCAGGATGACGTTACGGAAATCCACCGTCTTGCCGTTGTGGTCGGTGAGTTTGCCGTGGTCCATCACCTGCAGCAGGATGTTGAACAGGTCGGGGTGGGCCTTTTCGATTTCGTCGAGCAGCAGCACGCAATGCGGGTGCTGGTCGATGGCGTCGGTCAGCATGCCGCCCTGGTCGAAGCCGACATAGCCGGGGGGGGCGCCGATCAGGCGGGAGACGCTGTGGCGCTCCATATATTCGGACATGTCGAAGCGGATCAGCTCGATGCCCATGGTGGCGGCGAGCTGGCGGGCGACCTCGGTCTTGCCAACGCCGGTGGGGCCGGAGAAGAGGTAGTTGCCGATCGGCTTTTCCGGCTCGCGCAGGCCGGCGCGGGCGAGCTTGATGGCGGCGGCCAGGGCCTCGATGGCCTTGTCCTGGCCGAAGACCATGGATTTGAGGTCGCGTTCGAGGTTGCGCAGGGTTTCCTTGTCGTCCGTGGAGACCGACTTGGCCGGGATGCGGGCGATCTTGGCGACGATGTCCTCGATGTCCTTCAGGGTGACGGTCTTGCGGCGCTTGTTTTCGGGCAGGAGCATGCGGCTGGCGCCGACTTCGTCGATCACGTCGATCGCCTTGTCGGGCAGCTTGCGGTCGTGGATGTACTTGGCCGCAAGCTCGACAGCGGCGCGGATGGCTTCCTCGGTGTAGCGGACCTTGTGATGCTTTTCGTAGTTGGACTTGAGGCCACGCAGGATCTTGACCGAGTCCTCGATGCTGGGCTCGTTGACGTCGATCTTCTGGAAGCGGCGGACCAGGGCACGGTCTTTTTCGAAGTGGTTGCGGAATTCCTTGTAGGTGGTGCTGCCGATGCAGCGCAGGTTGCCGCTGGCCAGCGCGGGTTTCAGCAGGTTGGAGGCGTCCATCGCACCGCCGGAGGTGGCGCCGGCGCCGATCACGGTATGGATTTCGTCGATGAACAGGATGGCGTTGGGGTGGGCTTCGATCTCGGCGATGACGGCCTTCAGCCGCTCCTCGAAGTCGCCGCGGTAGCGGGTGCCGGCGAGGAGTGCGCCCATGTCGAGCGAGAAGATGGTGGACTTCAGCAGCACTTCGGGCACATCGCCCTCGATGACGCGCTTGGCCAGGCCTTCGGCGATGGCGGTCTTGCCGACGCCGGGGTCACCAACATAGAGCGGATTGTTCTTGGTGCGGCGGCACAGAATCTGGATGGTGCGCTCGATTTCGAGCTCGCGACCGATCAGCGGGTCGATCTTGCCGGCCTGCGCCTTCTTGTTGAGGTTGACGCAGTAGGTGCCGAGCGCGTCCTGGCCGCGGCCCTTGGGTTTTTCCTCGCGTTCCACCTCGGGCCCACCCTCCTGGTTGCTGGAGCCTTGGACCGGACGCGGTGCAGAGCGGCCGGGGGCCTTGGCGATGCCGTGGCTGATGAAGTTCACCGCGTCGAGCCGGGTCATGTCCTGGGTTTGCAGGAAATAGACGGCGTGGCTCTCGCGTTCGCTGAACAGGGCGACCAGCACGTTGGCGCCGGTCACTTCCTCGCGACCGGAGGACTGGACGTGGATGGCGGCGCGCTGGACCACGCGCTGGAACCCCGCGGTGGGCTTGGGATCGCCGGGGCGGTCGGTGGCGAGGCCGGCGAGATCCTTGTCGAGGAACTCGGTGAGTTCGCCGCGCAGTTTGTCCAGATCGACACCACAGGCGCGCAGCACGGTGGCGGCGTCGCTATCGTCGGTGAGGCCGAGCAGGAGGTGTTCGAGGGTGGCGTATTCATGCTTGCGCTCGGTGGCCAAGCCAAGCGCGCGGTGGAGCGTCTGTTCAAGATTGCGGGACAGCATGGAATTCAACGCTCCTCAGGTCAGAGGCGGTCAGGGGGGAGGACCCCCGAGACCCAGTGATGGCACGGCACCGACGGTAAAGTGGCCCGACGGCGGGGCAACGCTGAACGGCACGGCCCCGAAAGGCAATCATTCGCGGTCATCGAGCGATCGCACCAGCGTTTTCTTTTGGCCCGAGGGTTCGGCCGCCATATTCGGGCGGTGGGGCCGGACCAGGAATCAGCCTCAGGCATGCCGTGTCACGACTTGTGCCGGCGCCCGATACACATGGTGGCGCCCAGCGAAGCTGCAAATGGTAGCCAGCCATGCGGCGGCCGGCGACCAGACAGGCGAGGCAAGCGTACCGGGAAAACGACAGTACCGCCCGGCCGATCAATCCTTCTCGATGGTGCATTGCAGAGGATGCTGGTTCTGGCGAGCCAAGTCCATTACCTGGGTTACCTTAGTCTCGGCGACCTCGTAGGTGAAGACGCCGCAGACGCCAACGCCTCGACGATGGACATGGAGCATGATGCGGGTGGATTCCTCACGCGATTTCTGGAAGAAGCGTTCCAGCACGTGGACGACGAATTCCATCGGCGTGTAGTCGTCGTTCAGCATCAAGACTTTATACATGGCAGGCTTGCGCGTCTTGGGCCGCGCCTTGACCACCACGCCGGTATTGGGCGTCTCGCCCCCCTTGCGGGTGGTGTCGTCGCGACCGCCGCCGTCACGTTTGTCTTCGTCGCTCATCCTGTGCCACCACCATCATTGTCGGCCAGCCATCGCCCATCGGCCCGTCAAAATCCTTGCCCGGCCTGTCGTGTGGCCGGGCATTTGCGGCGACCAGTGAGGATGGACGCCGTGGGGCATGCTGCGCCCGCATGAGTTAGCATATCGCAAACCGCCGCCTCAAGGAAACGTCGCCGCCGTGGGGGCCGGCGCAAACGCAAACGAGGCCCGGACGGGGGGGCGTCCGGGCCTCGTCGCCTAGCCCAGCGCAGCAGGGAGGCTGCCGGCGGGCCCGTCTGTTGGCAGCCGCGTCAGGGACGCGGCTGCCGGTTCGTGCTTCAGGCGACGCGGCCGAACTTTTCCACCGCCAGCGTGACGCGCTCAGTGATCGGCGCCATCGCCTGCTCGGCCAACTTCACCGACGCGTCGGTCAGCTTGCCGGTCTCGGCCATCGCGGTCTCGAGCGAGGTGCGGGCGACACTGGTCTGCAGGTCCATCGCTTCCTTCATCGACTTCACGCCTGAGAGCGCCTTGAAGCTGCCCATCGCGGCCTCGACCTGCGCCTGGGCGCTGGCGGCGGCGGCCTTGTGCATGTCCTGCACGCCGGCGATCCAGATTTGACCAGCCTTCATCATCGCTTCGAAATTGCCCTGGCTGAAGGAAACGAAATCCTCAGCGGTCTTCACTGCCTTGTTCATGGTCTCTTTTACCTCGTTCTGGGTTTTGTCAAAGCCGGCAACAACGCCGGCCACGCTGTCGTTCACTGCGGCGACGGTGGCCGCGATCGCTGTGTCCGCTGCCCCGTCTTTCGGCACGCCGTCGTCGGTCATTCCATCCTTGTTCATCGCATCCAGCGCTCGCGCCGAAGCGGCGGCCGCCGGGATCGCTGTCGTGACAGCATCGTTGGCACGGACGGCGGCGGTCGGCTTCCTGGCCATGGCGGGTCTCCCTCTCCGGCAGCGTCCGGGCGCCAGAAGTGATTGGCGCCGATCGGATCGTTGCTATCTGATATCGCTATGCTGCGCTGCAACATGTCGTCTTATAGGCGGGTGGGGATTGGTGGGTCAAGGGAAATTTGTGCGGCGCACAAAAAAATAACGCGCGGAAACGCGGTACGCCAGTGTTGCAGAAATCCACAGCTTCGCCTGGCAAGACCTTCAATTTGATGCGTTTCGACGATGGGTTTGGACTGGACAGGGGCGACCATGCCCCGGTAGAAACAACGAACGTCGCCGGGAGGCCGCTCTGCAATGCCCGTTTGTCTGCGTCCACCACGTTGCATGACGTGGTCCATCAGCGGCGTTGTCGCGTTGTTGACGGCGGTATTTCTGGCCCTGCCGCTCCCGGCGGCCGCGCAGATCGGCTCTGACCGCTACAGTTCGTTTGTGATGGAGGCGCGCACTGGGCGGGTGATCTCGGCGGTCAACCCCGACGAGCTGCGCCATCCTGCCAGCCTGACCAAAATGATGACGCTGTATATGGTGTTCGAGGCGCTGCGCGACCGCCGAGTGGCACTGCAGCAGCGGGTGCGGGTGTCGGCCTACGCCGCCTCGATGCCGCCTACCAAGCTTGGCGTGCCGCCGGGCGGGCGCCTGACGGTGGAAGAGGCGATCATGGGGCTGGTGACCCGGTCGGCCAATGATGCCGCCGCGGCGTTGGGCGAGATGCTGGGCGGGGACGAGACGCGGTTTGCCCGGATCATGACGTTGCGCGCGCGCGCGCTGGGCATGCGGCAGACGGTGTTCCGCAATGCCTCAGGCCTGCCGGATGGCGATCAGGTGACCACGGCGCGCGACATGGCCACCCTGGCGCGCCGGTTGCAATCCGATTTTCCGCAGCAGTACAAATACTTCGCCACCACCTCCTACCGCTTTCGCGGCCAGGTGCTGCGCAACCACAACCATCTGCTGGAAGCCTATCCCGGCGCCGATGGGATCAAGACCGGGTATATCGACGCCTCCGGCTACAACCTGGTGGGCTCGGCGGTGCGCGGCAACGTGCGGCTGATCGGCGTGGTGATGGGTGCGGCCCGCGGTGGCGAGCGCGACCTGCACATGATGGCGCTCTTGGACCAAGGCTACGAGAAGCTGGACGTGCCGCTGACGCCGCGCCCACCCGCCAGCCGTCTGCCGACACTGGTGTCCGCCGCCCATGCTGCATCGGCGATGGTTGCCGAAAAAATCTCCACCCCGGGGCCAGCCACCACGCGGCGTGTGGCCAGTTGGGGGGTGCAGGTCGGTGCCTTCAGCCGCGAAGCCGCCGCCCGTCGGGCCGCCGCCGAGGCCCGCCGCATCGCCGATGGCGGCGAATCCAGGGTTGCGCCAGTCGTGGCCAACCGCAAAGCCTCTTACCGCGCCCAGGTGATCGGGTTGAGCCGGGCCGACGCCCAGTCAACCTGCACCGCGCTGGCCCGGCGTAAGCAGCCCTGCATGCTGATCCGCGCCGAGGCCGGGCAAGTCGCCAGCCGCTGATCACTGCGCCCGCAACCCTTGCGACCGGACCCGAGGTTGCGCATCTTGGGACTTGGCGCGGCCCGCGGCCGGCGACAGGGAGAGTTCGATGGACGGCAGGCACGAGGCGCGACGCATCACCATCCATGCACCCGGGGATTTCACCGGAATGCGCGCAGCCGGGCGGCTGGCTGCCGAGACGCTGGACATGATCACTGAGCATGTCCGCCCCGGGGTGACCACCGAGGCGCTGGACCGGCTGTGCCACGATTACATTCTGGCCCATCGCGCCACCCCAGCGCCGCTGAACTACCGCGGATATCCGAAGTCGATCTGCACCTCGATCAACCACGTGGTCTGCCATGGCATTCCCGGCGAGCGGCGGCTGGAGGACGGCGATGTCCTCAACATCGACGTGACCGTGATTCTGGACGGCTGGTTCGGCGACAGTTCGCGCATGTACTGCGCCGGCGTGCCGAGTACCAAGGCACGCAACCTGATCGAGGTGACGCATGAGTCGCTGATGCGCGGGCTGGCTGCGGTGAAGCCGGGCGCGCGCTTTGGCGCCATCGGGCACGCCATCCAGAGCTACGTTGAGAGCCAGCGCTTCAGCGTGGTGCGCGATTTTTGCGGCCATGGCATCGGCCGTACCTTCCACGCGCCACCCAATGTGCTGCATTTCGGCCGCGCGACCGATGGCGAGATGCTGCGGCCCGGCATGTTCTTCACCATCGAGCCGATGGTGAACGCCGGACGGCCGGACGTAAAGGTGCTGGACGACGGCTGGACGGCGGTGACGCGCGACCGCAGCCTGTCGGCGCAGTTCGAGCATATGATCGGGGTGACCGAGGAGGGGTGCGAGATATTCACCCTCAGTCCCGCGGGCTTGTTTCTGCCGCCGTATCCTGGGGCTTAGGGTGAAAGGAAGGGCGTTCTTTTTTGAAAAAAAGAACCAAAAAACTTCGTTCCCTTGGGTTCCGTGAGCACAAGGCTTGGCGCATAGTGGGAATGGAAGTCTGATAGCAGCCCTCTCGCGCTAGAGTGTCAGGCCGCCATCCACGACGATGGTTTGGCCGGTGACCATCGAGGCGCCGAAGCCGAGGAAGATGATGACTTCGGCGAGGTCTTCCGGCTCGCAGCGGCGTTTGAGCAGGGCACTTTCGATGGAGTGTTTGCGGGCTTGCTCGGTCCATTCGATCTGCCAGGCCGAATTCACTGCGCCGGGGGCGACGGCGTTCACGCGCACCGGGGCCAGCCCGCGGGCGAGGTTCTTGGTGAGGCTGATCACGCCGGCCTTGGTGGCGCCGTAGGCCATCGAGGAGCCGACATAATCGAGGCCGGCGATCGAGGCGGTGGAGACGATGGCACCGCGGGTTTCGGCCAGGAAAGGGGCGGCGGCCTTGGAGCAGCGGAACACGCCGATCAGGTTCACCTGCACCAGGGCTTGCCACAGTTCCTCGGTGATCAGGTCGATGCGCGCCGGCGGCACGGCCTGGCGCACGCCTGGGGTGCCGGCGTTGTTGACCAGCAGGTCGAGCCGGCCGAGCTGGCGGCAGGCGGCTTCCACCATTGCTTCGCATTCGCCGGACATGCCGACATTCCCCGGTGCGGCAATGACGTTCAGACCTTCCTGGCGCAGGTTGGCCACCGCCTCGGCCCCGCGCGGGTCGTCGGCGAGGAAGTTCAGCGCCACCGCGCAGCCGTTCCGCGCCAGCATGGTGGCCGTGGCAAGGCCGATGCCGGACGCGGCCCCGGTGACCAGCGCAGCCCGTCCCGCCAGATCGTAACGCAGCTTGTTCGCGGCCGAGAGATTGGTCACGCAGAACGCCTTTCAAAAAGAGGGCCTGGGGCGGCGCCCCTCGCCCTCAGAACAGACTGCCGCCAGCGGCGACGCGGGCGGCGTGGGTGTCGGTGTCGCCGAAGAGTTGTTCCAGCACGGTCATGCGCTTGAAGTAGTGGCCGACCTTGTATTCCATGGTCATGGCGATGCCGCCGTGGAGCTGGACGGCTTCCTGGCCGATGTGCTTGCCGGACTTGCCGATCTGCACCTTGGCGGCCGAGATGGCGCGGCTGCGGGATTTGGCGTCGGGGTCGGCAGCGGAGAAAGTGGCGAACATCGACATGCTGCGGGCCTGTTCCAGCGAGACGAACATGTCCACCGAACGGTGTTGCAGCACCTGGAACTCGCTGATGGCGCGGCCGAACTGCTTGCGCTGCTTCATGTAGTCAACGGTGGTGGTGTGCATTTCGCCCATCAGGCCGACGGCTTCGGCGCAGATGGCGGCGATGGCCTGATCCATCACTATTTCGGCCGGGGCGAGGCCGCCGGCGGGGTCGCCGAGGACACCGGAAGCGCGCACGTTGGCGAAGCTGATTTCGGCGGCGCGTGTGCCGTCTTGCGTGGGGTAGCCCTGGATGCTGACGCCCTGGGCCTTGGCATCGACCAGGAACAGGCCGATCCCTGCGCGGTCGAAGCGGCCGCCGGCGGTGCGGGCGGTGACGATCAGCGTGTCGGCGCTGTCGCCGTGGATGACCACGGATTTTTCGCCGTTGATGATCCAGGTGTCGCCGTCCTTCCTGGCGGTGGCCTGGACGTCGGCGAGGTTGTAGCGCGAGGAACGCTCGACGTGGGCGAAGGCGAGCAGCTTCTTGCCGGCGGCGATCTGCGGCAGGATCGCCTTGTGCTGCTCGGGCGATCCGGCGGCCTGGACCAGCCCGCCGCCGAGGATGACGGTGGCCAGGAACGGTTCCAGCACCAGGCCGCGGCCGAACGCCTCCATCACCAGCATGGTCTCGACCGGGCCGCCGCCGAAGCCGCCCATCGCCTCGGGGAAGGGCAGGCCGAGCAGGCCGAGCTCGGCGAACTGCGCCCACATCTCGCGCGACCAGCCGGAGGGCTCGGCCATCGCCTTCTTGCGGGCGTCGAAAGCGTAACGATCGGCAATCAGGCGATCGACGCTGTCCTTGAGAAGGCGTTGGTCGTCGCTGAGGTCGAAGTCCATGTGCGTGCGTCCTGGGTGAGGCAGGAAGGGAAAGGCAAGGAAGGGTCTTCTTTTTCTGAAGAAAAAGAAGCAAAAAGACTTCTATCCAATTTCTCGGCGGGGCTGGCAGCGTGCCCCGACGCTAAATGAATAAAAGTTTTTTGGTTCTTTTTTTCAAAAAAGAACACTTTCTCCCTTAGAATCCTAGGATTGCCTTGGCGATGATATTGCGCTGGATCTCATTGGAGCCGCCATAGATCGAGACCTTGCGGTTGTTGAAGTAGGCGGGTGCGGCCTGGGCGGCGTATTCCGGACCCCAGCCGGCTTCGTTGCGGCCGCTGCCTTCATCGCTGGTGGCGAAGGGCATGATGTAGGGGCCAACCACTTCCATCAGCAGTTCGGTGGAGGCTTGCTGGATTTCCGAGCCTTTGAGCTTGAGGATGGAACTGGCGGGGTCGGGCCGGCCGCCGCGGCCGCGGTCATTGGCGACGACGCGGAGCTGGGTCATTTCCAGCGCCTTCAGCTCGATTTCGGTGGCCGTGAGCTTTTCCAGGAACTTGGGATTGTCGATCACGCGCTGCTCGCCGACGCGCTCAAGGGCGGCGAGTTCGCGGATGCGCTTCAGCCGGGCCTTGGAGAAGCCGACGCGGGCGATGCCGGTGCGTTCGTTGCCGAGCAGGAACTTGGCGTAGTCCCAGCCCTTGTTGACCTCGCCGACCAGGTTTTCCTCGGGAACGACGACATCGTCGAAGAAGATTTCGTTGACCTCGTGGCCGCCGTCGATGGTCTGGATCGGGCGGCGGGTGATGCCGGGGGTCTTCATGTCGGCCAGGATGAAGGAGATGCCCTCCTGCTTCTTGGCGTTGGGGTCGGTGCGGCAGAGCACGAAGATCCAATCGGCGTGCTGGGCCAGGGTGGTCCAGGTCTTCTGGCCGTTGATGACCCAGGTGTTGCCCTTTTTCTCCGCCTTGGTGCGGAGTGAGGCTAGGTCGGAACCGGCACCGGGTTCGGAGAAGCCCTGGCACCACCAGACATCGAGGTTGGCGGCGGCGGGGAGGAAGCGCTTCTTCATCGCCTCGCTGCCGAACTGGGCGATGACCGGGCCGACCATGGAGGTGTTGAAGGCGAGCGGCGAGGGCACGCCGGCCTGCTGCATCTCGTCCTGGTAGAAATAGATCTGCACCGGCGACCAGTCCTTGCCGCCGTATTCGACGGGCCAGTTCGGCACCGCCCAGCCCTTGGCGTTCAGGATACGCTGGGAGGTGACGATCTCCTCCTTGGAGAGATGCTGGCCGTCGAGCACCTTGCGGCGGATGGCCTCCGGGAACTCCTCGCGGAAGAATTTTCGGCATTCGTCGCGGAACGCGAGTTCTTCGGGGGTGAAGGTCAGGTCCATGGCGGGTGCTCCCTATCGTGGG
>JADLHF010000051.1 GCA_020848935.1 Acetobacteraceae bacterium | reverse complement strand
TCGACTATACCGGCGCGCCGGGGTATCGGGCCGATGTTCTCGGACTTCAAGTCCCGCGGCTTCGGCCGCAAACAGGGCCGATTGCCCACCCCGGAACGCCTCGTCCGGCTGCTGCTGGTGATGAGCCTGGCGCCCTATTTCGCCGTCGCCACCGGACCATGGGATGCCGCAACCAATCCCACCGTTGACGAAATAACCCCCCACGGCAGCCCGCAAAGCTGAGCCGCGGCAGGCTGTCCTGGTTCACACGAGGTGTCGGGCGCATCCTCGGATTGGCCCGGGTCGGTCTGCCTATCCCGCCAGTCTGGGAAACCGGATGAAACCGATGGGTGGTGAGCAGGACACTTCCAATGCGTGCCCGGCACGCGGAAAAATCATAGGAATAATTCACAAAAACATGATCCGGTGAGGAAATTTATTAATTAATATTTTAATAGTTGATACAATACTGCATTGTATACACACAAGACATTGTTGAGTAAGTCTCTTGTTATTTTCATAATATTATTGTTGAATCAATTTTTTTCATACATGAGGCTTGAATCTCATACTGTGTATAGAAACTCTCGCACCTGCTGCGAACCGACTGAAAATGTTGAATCCCCCCCGTGTACCTAAGCAAGATCCCACTCGACAACCCCATCAGCGAAGAGGATTGTCTAATTTTTAAAACCGTCGGTCACGACATCCGATGGCCTGCGGAATCATGGATAGATTCGCGGGTGGATTGGAAATCCATGAAATAAACTATTGATAATAGTAAAAAGTTGGCGGAGAGGGTGGGATTCGAACCCACGGTACGCATAAACGTACAACGGTTTTCGAGACCGTCCCGATCGACCGCTCCGGCACCTCTCCTGTCCCGCGGCGAGGCGCCGTTATAGGCATGCGAGGTGGTCGCCGCAATGGGTCGCGCGGACAACGGGTCAATTGCTTGTAACACGATCGCCCCGCCTGTTGGAGTGGCGCTGCGGCATAGAGGGGCATGTGTGAACGGTTATTGGTTCATTTCCCAAAAAAGAACCCCCTTCCCGCGCCGCCTTCCGGCCCCGCCGGCGCGCGTTCTGCTATAATTTAGCAATGGCATGCGACGCCCACGAATCCGCCGAGTTCTATGGCACCCGCCTCGGCGCCTTGGCGGCCCGTTTGCTGCGCGAGCGCCTGGTGCTGGCTTGGCCGCGCCTGCCCGGCCAGGCGGTGCTGGGCCTCGGCTATGCCGCGCCGTATTTGCGGCTCTGGCGGCAGGAGGCCGGGCGCTGCATCGCGCTCGTCCCGGCTCAGATCGGTGCGGCGCGCTGGCCGATCGGCAGCGCCAACCTGTCCTGCACCGCCGAGGAGGACGCGCTGCCGTTCCCCGACCTGTGCTTCGACCGCGTGCTGCTGGTGCATGGGCTGGAGGCGGCAGAGAACGCGCGGCGGCTGCTGCGCGAGGTCTGGCGGGTGTTGAAGGATGACGGGCGCCTGCTGGTGGTGACGCCCAATCGCAGCGGCATGTGGGCGCATGTCGAAAGCACGCCCTTCGGCCACGGCACGCCGTATTCCCCCGGCCAGGTCGGCCGGCTGATGGCCGCGGCCATGTTCCGGGTGGAACGACGGGACACCGCGCTATTCCTGCCGCCCACCAACCTGCGCCTGTTGCAGCGCGGCGCGAAGCTTTGGGAGCGCGGCGGGCGGCGCTTCCTGCCCCGCCTCGCCGGCGTGACCATCACCGAGGCCGCCAAGGACATGTACGCCGCCATCCCGGCCCGCGCGGGCGTACGCCGGCATGTGGTGCTGGACGAGGCGGCATGACCCGCCCGCTCCTGCTCGCCTTCCTGCTGCTGCTGGCCGGCTGCGCCGAACGCTGGGCCAAGCCGGGCGCCGATGACGCCGAGTTCCGCGCCATGCAGGCACATTGCGACGCATACGCCCATGACCGCTGGCCGCCCCTGCTGCGCCAGGAGATGCTCTTCCCCGGTCACTTCGTACCCCCGGTGCGCAGCTGCGACAACCGCGGCCGCTGCACCTGGTTCGGCGGCTGGTACGAACCGCCGCAGATGACGGTGATCGACGACAACCTCCGCCCCCGCAACCAGGAACGCCGTGCCTGCTACCTCGCCAATGGCTGGACCCCGGTCGAGGATTGACCCGGCGGCGCGGGATGCATCCGTGGCTGCAAAGCGCTTCAGGGGACGTCAAACGGGCAGCTGACCCAGGGCCTGAATCGCGCCGCCATCCCCGCCCGGCTCGCCGGCCGGATCGCGATGGGGCCCATGCCGCCGATATCGGCGCGGCCGCAGCCCCGGCCGGCATGGTCGCTCGTGACTCGCTGCTGGCCGCGGCAACGGCGGTGGCGTGGCCTGCGCAGAGGAGGCGGCGCCATGAAGAGCGCCCCCGCAACGGCCAGTGATGCGCGTCGAACAGGGTGCGGCGCCGGGCAAGCCGGCATCGGTTGCGCCCGGACGAGAGCGCCGAGCACGGCACGCGCCGTCCTCAGCGTTGCAGACTGAAACGTGGTGAAATCAATGAAAATCTGCTTCGTTGAGTTGTAGATTTGCGGTCGCGCGACGCTGGGAGCGAGCCATGCTGGCGAACGGCTTGAGGTATGTGGTCGGCTTCGGGTTGCTGTTGTTCGAACCCGAGATGTGCGCCTGGCGGGGCCGGGCCTCGCTGATGCGCGTCGTCTGGCTCTACGGCGTAGTGATGAGTCTCGGCATCGGCATAATGTACCTGCTTGCCGGCGAGGCGGGCCGGCATGGGCTGCAGCAGTGGCTGTTGATAGGCTTTGCCGTCCATAACGGGTGGACCCTGGTGGCCGTGTGGCGCTGCGCGGGGCAGATGAAGCCGCAATCCTGTGTCCTCATGCGCAGCCTGGTGGTGGCCTGGGGGGTCAATGCGGTGATGGTAACGGGATTTCTCGAACTCGACCTGATGGCGATCGGCCTGGGCACGTGAGCATGCCGCCACGGCCATCGCCTGCGCCCCTGCGCCCGATGCGTCTGGCGGCGGTGCTTTTGCTGGATACGGCGCGCGACCTGTTTCCCGGCTATTTCGCCTTTGTCATGGCGACCGGCGTGGTCTCGATCGCGAGCCAGTTGCTCGGCATGCACTGGGTCGCGCTGCCACTCGTATTCGTGGCATGGACCGGCTACGCGGTGCTCTGGGTCCTGACGCTGATGCGGCTTGCCTTCCATCCGCGCCGCATGGCCCAGGATCTTTCGAACCATCAGCGCGCACCGGGCTTCTTCACCATCGTTGCGGGCACTTGCGTGCTCGGCACCCAGACGGCCGCCGTCACCGGTGCGGCCGGGCTGGCCGGCGCGCTATGGTATCTCGGCCTCGGGCTCTGGTTCCTGGTGATGTACGCCTTCTTCACGGCCGTCACCATCCGCGAGCGCAAGCCATCGCTCGCCGACGGGATCAACGGCGCGTGGCTGATCGCGGCGGTCGCCACGCAATCCATCGTCGTGCTCAAGGGCACGCTTGGCGCCGCGGTCGTGCCGCCGCCCGCGATCCAGTTCCTCTGCCTCGCCTTCTTCATGATCGGCTGCATGCTCTATCTGGCGATCATCCCGCTGATCTTCTACCGCCTCACCTTCGTGCGGCTCGGCACGATGGATTTCGGACCGCCCTATTGGATCAACATGGGTGCCGTTGCCATCACCACGCTGGCGGGTTCGATCCTTCTCCTGCGCAGCGGCACATGGCCGGTGCTGGCAGGGTTCACGCCGTTCCTGAAGGGCTTCACCCTGTTCTTCTGGGCCGCTGCGACCTGGTGGATCCCCTTCCTGATCGCGCTCACGCTCTGGCGCTACCTCGTGCGGCGGGACCGGCTGCGCTACGAACCGACCTTCTGGGGCATGGTGTTCCCGCTCGGCATGTACACCACCGGCACCCTGCAGCTCTCCCGCGCGCTCGACCTGCCCTTCCTTGCGATCATCCCCGATATCGTCATCCATATCGCGCTGGCGGGCTGGGCCGTGACCTTCATCGGGCTGGTCGTGCAGATCCTGCGCACGATCAACGACACGCGCCGCAATGCCCTGGGGCAGGGTGGGCGCGGTGGTCGTGGCAGCGGCAGCATGGGTCCGTAGGCAAGCGCGAAATCGCCAAAGGCAGCGATCCACAGGCCGGTCGGAACCACCAGCAGCGGCACCCTAGGCTCCCCTCCAGGCCGCACCGCTGCGCGCGACCGCCGCGCCGGCCGGCAAGGCATGCAACGCGGTGGTGCTGCGCCCCGCCGCCGCCGCGTGGATCGCCGCGGACTGCGGCATCGGGCATCGCCGCACCGCGTCTCATCCCGGGCCCGCCGGATCGTCACAAACACGGCGCATCACGACCGCTCCGGCTGGCCAGCGGTCACATGGTCATTTCGCGCCAAACCCTGGCAGGGGGCGTGCAGGCCCGGCGCTGCGGAAATGCTCCGGTGTGTCCGGCCGACCGCGGATCGCACATCACGCGCGGCAAGCCTGCGTCGGCATTACTTCACCTTCATGCCTGCGATCGGCCAATTCGGCGTCTCCACGCCGGGTGCGCGCCAGCCCCAGATGTTGCCGTACCGATCCGGCCGCTCGGAGAGATGGGCGACGATCATGCGATGCAGCATGTCCATGTTCGGCAGGATGCCGTGGAACCCGGCCACCGCGGTCAGCGCGCGGTCCTGCACCTCCCAGTAGCCGTAGTCATCCGGCGTGACGCAGACCAGGTTCTCGGGCGCGAGGAATTTCGGCACCGCCCCGGCATACGGCACCGTGCCGTCGCCGGTCAGCGGGGTGCGCCCGGCCGGGTTGTCGCTCCAGCCGTTCTGTCGGTCGGTGGTGCGGAAGCGGAATTCGCCAGCCTGCCCACGCCGTTCCACCTCCAGCCGCACGCGGGTGGTGGAGCCCATGCCGACCACGCACAGCCAGGACGCCGCGCCCAGGCCGCAATCCGCCAGATTCAGGCTGTCGGTGCGGGCGCGATGGGCCTTGGCGCGGTCCAGCATGGCGGCGAACAACGCGGCCGCCTGTTCGCCGCGGTTGCTGCGGCCAAGCCCGTACTTGCGAACGAACTCCTCCAGCGTGCGCAGGATGCTGGGCTGCCAGGCGCCGGGCTCCAGCAGCGACTGCGGCAGCGCGGGGTCGATCTCCACGCCCTCGGCGAAGCTCGGCAGCAGGTGGTACAGCGCCGGCGTCAGCCGGGCCGCCTCGCGCTCGCGCGAACTCGGCGCGGTGCTGCCGAGGTCGGAGGTGCCGGTGGTGATCTTGATCACCGCCTCGAACGAGCCCTGGAACGGGGTGGCCAGGGTTGCCACCTTGTGCACCGGCGCGGCCGCCCCGGCGCGCTGCAGGTAGCCGGCGATCACCAGGCCACCCATCGAATGGCCCACCAGGTTCACCTTCGGCGTCGTGGCATAGCCCTCGCGGTCGTAATGGCGCAGCAGCTTGGTGCGGGCGATCACCTCGTCGATGAACGCCGCCAGCTTCTGTTCCACCAGGTCGAGCGGCTGGCGCCAGTCATAGCCGAACGGGAAGACCGGCACCGGCAGGTCTTCGCGCGTGCTCAGGTTGTGGCGCAGTTCCTCGATCAGTTCGCGATACGCCACCTCGAACACCTGGCCCGGCACCACGCGCGCCGGCTCCACCGCTTCGAAGCGCGTGTTGTCCGGGTGCATCGCGGCGCGCTCGAACTCCTTGGTCATCACCGACCACACCACCTGCGGCGGCAGCTGATACTCGTCGGTCAGGTAGGAGGCGGTGATCCCCGGAACGACGATGGTGGGATAGACGGGCATCGCCATGGCACGCGCCTTCCGCTGTTGCGCCAGAATAGCATGCCACGGGGCCGATCAGACAAGCATTGTGAAGGCCCGGTCGGCCGCAGCCAGGGTTTCGTCGATGGCGGCATCGTCATGCGCGGCGCTGAGGAACCAGGCGCAGCGCTGGTTCACCCGCACCCCTTGGGCCTGCAGTGCCGCCGAGAACGCCATGGCGCGGTCGCGGTCCAACAGGCTGGATTCGCGCCAGTTGGCCGGCACGCTGGCGATGAACATGGTCTGGAACATCGTCGGCACGCCGGTGACGTGCAGCTTCACGCCATGCTTCGCCGCAAGCGCGCCCAGCCCGTGCATCAGCCGGGTGCCGCGCGCCTCCATCGCGGGATAGAGCGCGCCGCGGTCGGCGGTGAGGATATCGAGCGTGGCGATGGCCGCGGCCATGCTCTGGACGTTGCCGTTGTAGGTGCCGCCATGCATCACCCCCTGGGTCTGCATGATCTCCATGATGTCGCGCCGCCCGGCCACCAGCGCCATCGGGAAGCCGGCGGCCACCGCCTTGGCGAAGATGGTCAGGTCGGGGACCACCCCGAAGCGGCCCTGGGCGCCGGTCAGGCCGAGGCGGAAGCCGGTGATCACCTCGTCGAAGATCAGCACCGCGCCGTGCTGGGCGCACAGCGCCTTGGCGCCTTCCAGGTATCCGGGCTTCGGCAGGATGACCCCGCCATTGACCATCATCGGCTCCATGATGACGCCGGCGATGTCGCCCGGGTGTGTCTCAAACGCACGGCGGAGGTGATCAAGATCGTTCCACCCACAGATCACCATGTCGGCGATCGCACCCGGCGCCGCGCCCGGCGTGTCGGAGACGGCCACGGGGGCCTCGGCCGGGCCGGCCTCGTTGCCGGAGGGGCGGACGGAGACGTACACGCTGTCCACCCAGCCGTGGTAGTGGCCCTCGAACTTGATCACCTTGGTGCGGCCGGTGAAGGCGCGCACCAGGCGCAGCGCCATCTGCACCGCCTCGGTGCCCGAGCTGGCGTAGCGCACCAGGTCGGCGCCGGGCAGCAGTGCGGTCAGGCGGCGCGAAAGCTCCAGTTCGCGCACATGCTGGCCGGCGAAGACCTGGCCGAGGGACAGGGTCTCGGCGACGGCCGCGCAGACCGCCGGCGGGGCGTGGCCGAGGATCGCCGGGCCGTTGCCCAGGATGTAGTCGATATGGACGTTGCCGTCCTCGTCGTACAGCCGCGCCCCTTCGCCGCGGGCGAAGAACAGCGGCACCGGCACGCTGGCATAACGGACATTGCTGCTGACCCCGCCGGCGAGATGCCGGCGGGTTTCCTCGTACAGCGCGATCGAGCGGTCGTAGCTGGGCATCATTTCTTCTTCTCGGAATAGGTGCCGCCGGACAGGGCGCGGATCTCGGCGGCGGAGTTGGCGGTGCGCAGGCGGGCGAACTGGGCGGCCTCGTCCTCCAGCATCCTGGTGGCATTGGCCAGCACGATCTCGGCGCGGTCGGCGGGGAACTTCACCGCGCCGTTCTCGTCCATGTGGATCAGCTCGCCGGGCGCCACGTCCATGCCGCCGACCGAGACCGGCACGTTCACCGCCTGGACCGCCATCTCGCCATGGCCGGCGGTAATCCCGCTGAGCAGGAGCTGGAAGTTCAGCTTGCGCACCGCGTCGATGTCGCGCGACGGGCCGTTGGAGATCATGCCGACGCAGCCAACGCGGGTCATGGTGGTGACCATCACCTCGCCCGCCAGGCCGGCCTTGGCCAGGATGCCCTCGGGCCATTTCTGCTGGATCACCAGGATGGTGGGCTTCTGCATCGCGTCCAGCGCATCCACCACATCCATGAAGGTCAGCCGGTTCTGGAAGTTCGGGTCCGGCATGCCATAGACGCAGGTCACCGCATAGCCGATGCGCGGCCCCATCTCGGGATACATGCAGCGGATCGAGGTGTCGGTGTACCAGTTCTCGGTCCAGGGGTTGTACAGGCCAAGGCAGAGCGGGTTCTTCGGATAGGTCGCCACCACGTTGGTGATGGTCGGCGTGTCGATCTTGCGCAGCCCGTCGAAGGTGCTGTCCTGGATTTTCGCGGTGTTCTTGGCCATCTCGGGCATTCCTTGTCTGGGGCGATGGGCGAAGCATCCGACGCGGCGGCGATGCTGGCAAGGTCTGCCGGCTTGCCGCTGGCCTGCGCATCCCATAGGAACAGGCGCATCCCACCGGAGCGGCTGCCTGCATGACCGACCGCCTGCGCATCGCGCATTGCGCCGACATCCACCTGGACGCCAGCGGCTATGGCCAGGCGATGGGGGCCGAAGGCAGCGCGTTCCACCGCGACGCCTTCGCCAATGCGCTGGCCGAGATGCGCGCCCGCGACCCGCACATGATGCTGCTGGCCGGCGACCTGTTCGACAGCAACCGGGCCACGGCAGCGACGATCGACTGGGCGATGGCGCGGCTGGCGGAGTTGCCGTTTCCGGTGCTGATGATCCCCGGCAACCATGATTGCCTGGAGGCGGGCTCGATCTATCACCGGCACGACTTCAATGCGCTGGGCAATGTGCGGATGATCACGGCGCATGACGGCGAGATCGTGCGGGTGCCGGAACTGGGCGTGGCCTGCTGGGGGCGGGGCATGGTGGAGCATCACCGGCTGTACCGCCCGCTCGGTGGCTTGCCGCCGCGGCCGGCGGGGTGCCGGTGGTACCTGGCGATGGGGCACGGGCTGTTCGTGCCGCATGGCGGGGATACCGAGCGGTCCTCGCCGATCCATGCCCGCGAGATCGATGCCAGCCCGTGCGACTACATCGCGCTGGGGCACCACCATGCGGCGATGGAACTGGGCGAGGAGCGGGTGCTGGCCGCCTTTGCCGGCTCGCCGACCGACCGCGTGGGGCGCGGGGCGACCTATATCATGGTCGAGCTTTCGCAGGATGCGCCGGCTTCGGTGAGGGTGCATACGGTGGAGAAGGGGTGGGAGTAGAAAGGCGTTCTTTTTTGAAAAAAAGAACCAAAAAACTTTCATTCCATTAAGAATTGCGGCTGGGTCCGGCAACCTTGCTGATTGACAAAAGTCTTTTTGCTTCTTTTTCTTCAGAAAAAGAAGATTCTTCCTATGCTGTTACCTTCTCCAGGAACGGCACCAGGGCGGCCAGGAAGCCCCTGGTGTTCTGGCTCGGCACGCCGTGGCCGGCTTTTTCCACCGTGACCAGTTCGCCGTGGGGCAGGGCGTCGCGCAGGCGCATGGCGGCATCGGGGGCGAGGATGTTGCTGGTTTCGCCGCGCACGACCAGGACGGGGAGGTTGAATTTGGCGCAGTCGTCCAGGGTGACGTTGTCGCCGGGGCGCTGGCCCGGCCGCAGGCCGAGGCGGCGGGGGGTGGCGTCGCACTTGCTGATGTATTTGCCGTCCATGCGTTCGAACATGTTGTATTTCACGGTGCGCTCGATGTGTTCGCGGGGGCGGTATGGGTCGTATTTGCGGACGTTCTCGATGAAGTGTTCGAGGTTGTCGAACTCGTTGTTGGCGGCGACGAAGCCGGCGATCTGGGCGCGGCCGGCATCGGCGATTTCGGGGCCGATATCGACCAGCACGAGGGCCTTCATCAGACCGGGATGGTCGCGGGCCAGCAGCATGCCGTTGCGGCCGCCCATGGAGTGGCCGACCACGATCGGACTGCCGCCGCCGACCGCGCGGATGAAGGCGGCGGCGTCCTGGGCCATGGCGGCGCCGGAGTAATCGACATCGCGGGCCCATTCGGTGTCGCCGTGGCCGCGCTGGTCGAGTGCCAGGACGCGGTAGTCGCGGGCCAGGTGGAGGCTGGCGAGGTCCCAGGAATGGGCCTGCTGGTGGCCGCCATGCAGCAGGATGACGGTGGGGGCGTTCGGCCGGCCCCATTCGAGGAAGTGGAAGCGGTGGCCGCGCAGGACGATGTTGGCGGAGCGGTAGGGGATGGCGGGGTCGTGCTCGATGCCGAGCTCGCCGGCGCTGGTGAGCAGGCTGCGGAACTCGTCCGACGTGGTCATGTCGAGCGGGTCGGTGCCCTGGGCGAAGATGTTCAGGTTCATGGCATGGTTCCGCTGGTCGTTTCCTGCGGGGGACCATAGGGCGGGATTTCGGGGTCTGTCACTCGCGCGGAGGAGCGGTCGGAATATTTTTACGAAATCGGAATAAAAATGGCACAACCATGCGACCTCGCAGGGAGGTATCAGCGACGGATGGGACCGTGCACATAGGGGCGGTGCGCGGGCCAAGGGCGAGTGCTGGCGGATGGAGGCGGCGGCGAGTCGGATAGCGCTTCGCTTGTCCGACCCGCGAGTCTGTTCTTCAAGGATGAAGTTTTTTTGCTTCTTTTTGTCCACAAAAAGAAGACTCCTTGCCTTCCCGCCTGCCCATTCTTCCCTGTCCGGCGATCTGCGCTAGGCTGCGGGGAACGCCTGTCCGGAGATGCCGAGATGACCGATGCCCCCACCGCCGGCCGCCGCCTGTTCCTGGCGTTGTTGAAGCAGGAGGGGGTGCGGGTGATGTTCGGCAATCCCGGCACCACCGAGTTGCCGCTGATGGATGCCCTGGCGGGCGAGGACGAGATTCGCTACGTGCTGGCGCTGCAGGAATCGCTGGTGATGGCGATGGCCGACGGCTACGCGCGGGCCAGCGGCACGCTCGGGGTGGCCAATGTCCATGTCGCGCCGGGGCTGGGCAATGCGATGGGCATGCTGTTCGACGCGCACAAGGCGGGCTCGCCGGTGCTGCTGACGGCCGGGCAGCAGGCCCAGGGCTTCGGCATCACCGAGCCGAACCTGTATGCCGAGTTGCCGCCGATGGCGCAGCCCTTCGTGAAGTATGCCGTGGAGGTGCGAAGGGCGGAGGACTTGCCCCGGCTGCTGCATCGCGCCGCCAAGACCGCGCTGGCGCCGCCGATGGGGCCGGTGTTCGTGTCCCTGCCGGTGGATGTGATGAATGCCGAGGCGCCGGGCGATTTGGCCACGCCGTCCCGCGTGGCGCCGCGCATCACCGCCGATGCCGCGGAGATTGCCAAGGCGGCACGGCTGCTGGCGGTGGCGCAGAACCCGGCGATCATCGCCGGCGACTGCGTGGCGCAATCGGGTGCCGCGGCCGAGCTGGTGGCGCTGGCCGAGGCGCTGGGCGCGCCGGTGTGGCTGGAGGGTGAGCCGACCACGCTGCCGTTCCCGCCGGCCCATCCGCAGTTCCGCGGACCGATCACCCGGCTGGGGCGCTGGATCCACGACATGCTGGCGCCGCATGACCTGGTGCTGTCGGTGGGGGCGGACATGTTCACCCTGTCGCTGCCGCCCGAGATCGCGCCCCTGCCGCCGGGGATCAAGGTGGTGCAGCTGGACACCAACCCGTGGGAACTGGCGAAGAATTTCCCCGCCGATGCCGCGCTGTTCGGCGATCCGCTGGCCACGTTGCCGCTGTTGACCGAGGCGCTGGAGGCGGCGTTGGGCCGCGACGGCATCGCACGGGCGCGGGCGCGGCGGGTGCGGGTGGGCGAGGTCGCCGCCGCCGAGCTGTCCCGGCTGACCGCCCAGGCCGAAGCCCTGGCCGATCGCACGCCGATCGCCCCTCTGGCGCTGATGAAGGCGTTGGGCGACACGCTGCCGCCCGAGGCGGTGGTGGTGGATGAGAGCATCTCCTCCGGCGCCGGGATGTTCCACTTCCTGCGCCACGCCCCGCCGGGCAGCCTGTTCGGCAACCGCGGCGGCGGCATCGGCTGGGGGTTGCCGGCGGCGGTGGGGGTGCAGCTGGCGCTGCCGAAGCGCCCGGTGGTGGCGGTGGTCGGCGATGGCAGCGCGATGTACTCGATCCAGGCGCTGTGGACCGCGGCGCACGAAAAACTGCCGATCACCTTCGTGATCCTGAACAACCGTTCCTACCGCATCCTCAAGCAGCGCCTGTCCGCCACCAAGGGAACCGCCGCCCAGCGCGGGCGCTACGTGGGCATGGAGCTGTCGGACCCCGCGATCGACTTCTGCGGCCTGGCACAGTCCATGGGCGTGGCCGCAGTGCGGGTGGAAACCATCGCCGATTTCACCGCCGCCCTGAAACGCGGCCTCGCCGGACCCGGCCCACTGCTGATCGAGGCGGCTACCGACCCGACGTTCCAACCGCTGTAGGCTGGGGCGGGAGCGAGGAAGGCAAGGCCAGGTGCGTTGCCCCTGGACCCCACCAAGGGCAGAGCCCTTGGAACCCCGGACCTTTTCGCCTTCGGCGAGAGGGGCCAACTTAGCTGTTGCAACAGCCGAGTCGGCCCCTCTCGCCGAAGGCGAACAAAGATTTGAGGGTCCAGGGGGCTCGGCCCCCTGGCGGGTCCAGGGCGGAGCCCTGGCCTTCCTTTCCCCGCTACCGCACCAGCATCGGCCCCAGCGGGCGGCCGGCGAAGAGGTGGATGTGGAGGTGGGGCACTTCCTGGCCGCTGTCTTCGCCGACATTGGCGAGCAGGCGGTATCCGGGCTCTTCGAGGCCGAGGCTGCGGGCGATCGTGCCGACGGCGCGCAGGAAGCCGGCGATTTCTTCGCTGCTGGCGCTTGCGGTGAAGTCGGCCATGGAGATGTAGCGGCCCTTGGGGATCACCAGGATGTGGGTGGGGGCTTGGGGGTTGATGTCGTGGAAGGCCAGGGACCAGGCGTCTTCGTGGACTTTGCGACAGGGGATTTCGCCGCGCAGGATGCGGGCGAAGATGTTGGTGTCGTCGTAGGTGCCGATGCCTTTGACGGGCATGTGCTGGTCTCCCTCGGTGCGGGGGCGGGAATCAGGGGATCTTGGTGGTGCCGATGCCGCGTTCCTGCGGCAGGGCGCGGGCGCGGGCGGCCTTTTCGGCAACGCCGGAGACGCCTTCGCGGCGCTGCAACTCGGCCCAGACCTCGGCGGGCCGCACGCCGCGGTCCACCCACATGACCAGCAGATGGTAGAGCACGTCGGCACTTTCGGCGACCAGGGCGTCGCGGTTGCCCGAGACCGCCTCGATCAGGCATTCGACGGCTTCCTCGCCGAATTTCTGCGCGACCTTGGCGGTGCCGCGGGCGAGCAGGCGGGCGGAGTGGGACACGGCGGGATCGGCGCCGCGGCGGTCGCTGATCACGGTCCAGAGCCGGTCGAGCACGCCCGGGGAGGTGCCGACGGCCAGCAGCGGCGCGGGGAGCATGGCGGCGGGGGCGGCCGTGGCGGCCGGCTTCTTCGCGGCAAGCTTCTTCGCCCCGATCTTCTTGGTGCCCGGCTTCTTGATCGACTGTTTCTTGGCCGTGTCCTTGCCGGCGCCGTCCTTCTTGGCGGCCTTGGGTTGGTCGGCCTTCTTGCCGCCCGGCGCCGGCTGGGGCGGCTGCACCGCCACGGTGTCGGGTGGCACATGGTCCCGGGCTGGCGCGGCGCCGGCCGGGCGCTTCTTGGCGGACTTCCCCATTGCCGTGTTCCTCAGGCCGCGTGCGGCATGTCGCGCGCCAGGCGCACGGGCAGGCCGGCATCGGCCAGTGCCGCCTTCACCTGCGCGATGGTGAAGGTGCCGAAATGGAAGACGCTGGCGGCCAGCAGGCCGGTGGCGCCGGCGCGGGCGCCCTCGACGAAATGCCGCAGGGTGCCGACGCCGCCCGAGGCGACCACCGGCACGCGCACCGCGCCGCAGACCGCATGCAGCAGCTCGGTGTCGAAGCCCAGCCCGGTGCCGTCGCGGTCCATGCTGGTGAGCAGGATTTCGCCGGCGCCCAGTGCGGTGACCTGGCGGCACCACGCCACCGCGTCGATCCCGGTGTCGCGCCGCCCGCCATGGGTGAAGACGTGCCAGCCATCTCCGGTTCGCTTGGCATCGACCGCGACGACCACGCACTGGCTGCCGAACTTCGCGGCGGCTTCGCGCACCAGGTCCGGGCGCGCGACGGCGGCGGAGTTGATGCTGCACTTGTCGGCCCCGGCCAGGAGCAGGCGGCGCATGTCCTCCACCGCGCGGATGCCGCCGCCGACGGTCAGCGGCAGGAACACGCGCGCCGCGGTGCGGTTGACCACGTCCAGGATGGTGTCGCGGTTTTCGTGGCTGGCGGTGATGTCCAGGAAGGTGAGCTCGTCGGCGCCGGCGGCGTCGTACAGCGCGGCCTGCTCCACCGGGTCCCCGGCGTCGCGCAGGGAGACGAAGTTCACGCCCTTGACGACGCGGCCATCCTTGACGTCCAGGCACGGGATCACGCGCAGTTTCAGCACCGGAATTTCCCCCTGCCTGCGTCATTGCGCGAGGCCGGGCCGCGATGCAAGCGAAGAACGCGCAATCCGGTCAGGCGGCCAGCGCGCGCAACGCCTCGGCGGGGTCCACGCGGCCGTCGTACAGCGCGCGGCCGACGATCACGCCGTCGATCCTGCCGGTTGCGGTTGCGGCCCGGTCGCGCAGCGCGATGATGTCGCCCAGCGTGCCCACGCCGCCCGAGGCGATCACCGGGGTGGCGATGCGCGCGGCCAGCGCCAGGGTCCGGTCCAGGTTCAGCCCGCCCAGCATGCCGTCGCGGCCGATATCGGTGAAGACGATCGCGGCCACCCCGGCATCCTCGAAGCGCAGCGCCAGCTCCTCGGCCGCAAGGGTGGAGGTTTCGGCCCAGCCCTCGGTGGCCACCATGCCGTCGCGCGCGTCGATGCCGACGGCGATCCGGCCGGGAAAGGCGGCGCAGGCCTGGCGCACCAGGGCGGGGTGCTTGGCCGCGGCGCTGCCGAGGATGACGCGCCGGATGCCGGCCTCGATCCAGGCGGCGATGGCGGCCATGTCGCGGATGCCGCCGCCGAGCTGCACCGGGATGGTGACGGCGGCCAGGATGGCGCGCACCGAGGCGCCGTTGACCGAGCGGCCGGCGAAGGCGCCATTCAGGTCCACCACATGCACCCAGGCGCAGCCGGCCTCCTGCCAGGCGCGCGCCTGGGCGCCGGGATCGGCCGAATAGACCGTGGCATCGTCCATCGCGCCGCGCCGCAGCCGCACGCAGGCGCCGTCCTTGAGGTCGATGGCGGGGTAGAGCGTCAGCGCCATCAGCCGATGCGCCCCCCGGCCTGCAGCAGCTTGTAGTAGAAGAAACCGCGCACCGTCTCGCCGTGGACCCGCGCATAGAACGGGTGTTCGCCCCAGCGCAGGTATCCCATGCTGTCGTACAGCGCGATCGCGGCGTCCTGGGTGGCGCGCACGTCCAGGTTCAGCACCTGGTAGCCCAGGGCACGGGCGCCTTCCTCCACCCGCTGCATCAGCAGCCGCGCCACGCCGTGGCCGCGGGCGTACGGGGCGACGAAGCTGTGCATGACCTGGGCGGCGAAGGCCTGGGCCTCGTTGTTGCGCGGCGGGCGCACGAGCTGGGCGGAGCCGACCAGCTCGCCGTCCAGCCGCGCGCCGAACAGCGCGCGTTCCGGCACCAGCAGCACGCCACGGAAATAGCGCTCCAGCGCCTGGCGGCCGGGCGGGTTGACCCACCCGAAGCCGCCGCCATCGATGATCGCGGCGTCGGCGGCCTCGCACAGGCTGGCGAGGTCGTTGTCGGAGAGTTCCTCCAGGCGTTCGACGGTGATGACCGCCTGATGCTCGCGCGGGTCGTCCACGCTCATGGCGCCGGCCTCCAGCACAGGAAGTTGGCCAGGATGCGCAGGCCGACCTCCTGGCTTTTCTCGACATGGAACTGGGTGCCGGCGCGGTTGCGGTGCGCCACCATGGCCACGACCGGGCCGCCATAGTCGGTGGTGGCGATGCATTGCGCCGCATGGCCGCCGGCCAGGGCGTAGCTGTGCACGAAATAGGCGTGGTCGCCGGGTGCCAGGCCGTCCAGCAGCGGATGGGCGCCGGGGGTGAAGCCCAGCTCGTTCCAGCCCATCTGCGGCAGGCGGAGGCAGGGCGGCGGGGCCATGGCGGCGATCTCGCCGGCGATCCAGCCGAAGCCGGGGGTGACGCCATGCTCCAGCCCGCGCTCGGCCATCAGCTGCATGCCGACGCAGATGCCGAGGAACGGCGTGCCGCTGTGCGTGGCGCGCAGCACCGCATCGCGCAGCCCGGCAATCGCGCCCAGGCCGCGGGCGCAGTCGGCGAAGGCCCCCTGGCCGGGCAGGACGATGCGATCCGCCGCCGCCACCGCGGCCGGGTCGGCGGTGACGGCGATCTCGGCGGCCAGGCCCAGCCGGGAGGCCGCCAGCGCCAGCGCGCGCGAGGCCGAGGCCAGGTTGCCGCTGCCGTAATCGACAACCGCGACCTTCATGCCGCGACCTTGGCCGCAACCCGGGCGCGCCGCGGCATTTCGCCCGCGGCCAGCGCGGGGTGGAAGCGCAGCAGCCGCGCCAGTGCGGCGTCCTCGCCCGGCGCCACCACCACATGGGCTTCGCGCCAGCCGCGCCGCGCCAGGGCCCAGCGGCGCAAATCGCGTCCGGCCAGGCCGGCGAACCACGCCAGGCCGAAGGCCGCCGCCGGCAGCAGCGCGGCGGGAACCAGCAGCGCCGCCGCCACCCAGGCGCAGCCCAGCAGCACCGCCGGGATCCACGCACCGTGCAGCAGCAGCCAGAGCGGGCCGAACAGGGCGGCCGCCAGGCTGAAACGGTCCGCCACCAGCACCACCGGCTGGCCGTCGCGGACGTGGACGCTCCAACTGGTCACAGCGCGCCCTTGGTGGAGGGAATGGCATCGCCCACCCGCGGGTCGGCCTCCACCGCCATGCGCAGGGCGCGGGCCAGGGCCTTGAAGCACGCCTCGGCGACGTGGTGGGCGTTGGTGCCGGCCTTCTGGGTGACGTGCAGGGTCAGCAGGGCATTCATGGCGAAGGCGCGGAAGAATTCCTCGAACAGCTCGGTGTCCATTTCGCCCACCTTGTCGCGCGCGAACGCCACCGACCAGGCGAGGTAGGGCCGCCCGGAGATGTCGATCGCCGCCTCCGCCAGCGCCTCGTCCATCGGCACCAGCGCATGGCCGAACCGCCGTATCCCGCGCTTCTCGCCCAGCGCCTGGGCCAGCGCGCGCCCCAGCACGATGCCCACATCCTCGGTGGTGTGGTGGAAATCGATGTGCAGGTCGCCCTTCGCCACCACGGTGAGGTCGAACAGCGCATGCCGCGCCAGCGCGGTCAGCATGTGGTCCAGGAAGCCGATGCCGGTGGCGATCTCCGCCCGGCCGGACCCGTCCAGCGCCAGGCTGAGCGAAATCTCGGTCTCCGAGGTGGCGCGGGTCAGGGTTGCGGTGCGGGACATGGCCGTCCCTTAGCGCCAACGCCGCCCCCCGGCAATTCATTGCTGCCCCCCGCCCGCCCTGTCCTGCCGCAAAGTCTTGCCCTGTCAGGCGTGGCGGGCCATTTGAGTCCGTCATGCAGCACCCAACCCCCCACGACCCCGTCGGCTGGCACGGCACCACCATCCTCTGCGTCCGTCGCGACGGGCGCGTGGCGATGGCCGGCGATGGCCAGGTCAGCCTTGGCAACACCGTCATCAAGGGCAACGCCCGCAAGGTGCGCCGCATCGGCACCGACGGCGGCGTGCTGGCCGGCTTCGCCGGCGCCACGGCCGACGCCTTCACCCTGCTCGAACGCCTGGAGGCCAAGCTGGAGCGCTTCCCCAGCCAGCTGGAACGCGCCTGCGTGGAACTGGCCAAGGACTGGCGCACCGACCGCTACCTGCGCCGGCTGGAGGCGATGATGGCGGTGGCCGACCGGGACCGCTCCTTCACCCTCACCGGCAATGGCGACGTGCTGGAGCCGGAGGACGGGGTGATCGCCATCGGCTCCGGCGGCAACTTCGCCCTCGCGGCCGCGCGGGCGCTGATGGCGGTGGATGGCCTGGGCGCCGAGGAAGTCGCCCGCCGCGCCATGAAGATCGCCGCCGATATCTGCGTCTACACCAACCATTCGGTGATCGTGGAGACGCTTGGCGGATAAAAGTTCTTTGGTTCTTTCTTTCAAGAAAGAACTTCTTTTTTGAAAAAAAGAAGCAAAAAACTTTCATTCATTTAGGATATCCGTATGGAAACCCCGACCTATTCCCCCCGTGAGATCGTCTCCGAGCTGGATCGCTTCATCGTCGGGCAGAACGATGCCAAGCGGGCGGTGGCGATAGCCCTGCGCAATCGCTGGCGCCGGCAGCAGTTGCCCGAGGCGATGCGCGAGGAGGTGGTGCCGAAGAACATCCTGATGATCGGCCCCACCGGCTGCGGCAAGACCGAGATCGCCCGCCGCCTGGCCAGGCTCGCCCAGGCGCCGTTCCTCAAGGTGGAGGCCACCAAGTTCACCGAGGTCGGCTATGTCGGCCGCGACGTGGAATCGATCGTCCGCGACCTCGTCGAGATCAGCATCACCATGCTGCGCGACGCCAGCCGCCGCGATGTCCAGGCCAAGGCCGAGCTCGCCGCCGAGGAACGCCTGGTCGATGCGCTCACCGGCGAGCACGCCAGCGCGGATACCAAGAGCAAGTTCCGCCGCATGCTGCGCAACGGCGATTTCGAGGACAAGGAAATCGAGATCAGCCTGGTGGAAGCCGGCCCCAGCCCGATCGGCCAGTTCGACATGCCCGGCATGCCGCCGGGCCAGATGATCAACCTCGGCGAGATGATGAAGGGCATGCTGGGCGGCCGCCCCACCCCCCGCAAGCTGCGCGTCGATGCCGCGCGCACCGCGCTGGAGCGCGAGGAGGCCGACAAGCTGCTGGACAATGACCGCCTCGCCAAGGACGCCGTCGCCCATGTCGAGGCCAACGGCATCGTCTTCCTCGACGAGATCGACAAGATCGCCCGCAGCAGCGAAGGCGGCATCCGCGGCGGCGACGTCTCCCGCGAAGGCGTCCAGCGCGACCTGCTGCCGCTGATCGAAGGCACCACGGTCGCCACCAAGCACGGCCCGGTGAAGACCGACCACATCCTGTTCATCGCCAGCGGCGCCTTCCACCTCTCCAAACCCGCCGACCTGCTGCCGGAACTGCAAGGCCGCCTGCCGATCCGCGTGGAACTCGCCCCACTCTCGCGCGACGACCTGCGCCGCATCCTGGTCGAACCCGAACACAGCCTGATCAAGCAATACCGCGCCCTGATGGGCACCGAAGGCCTCGACCTCAGCTTCGCCGAAGACGCCATCGACGCCCTGGCCGACCTCGCCGCCGATATCAACGACCGCGTCGAAAACATCGGCGCCCGCCGCCTGCACACCGTGCTGGAACGCCTGCTGGAAGAAATCTCCTTCAGCGCCAGCGACCGCCACGGCCAGAGCACGGTGGTCGATGCCGCTTACGTTCGGGAGAAGGTCGCGCCGTTGGCGCAGAAGGGCGACCTCAGCCGATTCATCCTGTAGGGCAGAAAGCAGGACTGGGCTCCGCCCAGACCCGCCAGGGGCCGAGCCCCTGGACCCGCTGAACATTCGCACCGGCGCCGGTCATGCCGCATGCTCAGGCGTCGCGCCGCGCGCTCCGCCAGGCAGTCCAATCAACGATCCCATGGTCGCGCACAACCTCGATCGCCCCCGGCCCGGCGGCGCCGCAGAATACCACCAGGTTGGGATGGACCGAGCGCGCGCTCGGCACGACCAATCCGTCGCGGCCGTGGAAATGCGCTGCCTCGGCGATCTCCTGCGTGCGCGGATACTCGATCTGCCTCTCGCTGTAGGCCAACTGACCAAAGCCGCTGGACTTGAGGCCAAGCCCCGCCAGCACCTCCAGCGATGCCATGCGCACACATGAATCGAGCGTGACGCGAAGCTCGTGCAGGCCATAGCGCACCTGGGAGGGAATGACGGGCTGGCCGCGGCTCAGGTGGAAGAACATCTCGGCGCGCGCCCCATCCGCATGCGTCGAGGTGTAGAGGACCTCGAAGCTGCGATCATCCCAACGGCCGCCGACCGCGCTGCACTGCGTCGGGTCGCGCCCTTCGCGCACCACGCGCCAGACCGGTCCGCTCCAGGCCTCCCACGGCAGCGCCTCAACGGCGTCGAGCAGACGGTTGTCGCGTGGGGCGCGGGCCGCGGTCATCCGCTAGAGATACACGTCCGAGTCCAACCGATCGAGGATGCTCAGAATATCCCCCGACCGGTTCTGGTTGATCAGATCTATGGCCCGCTGCCCATCGAGCTGCGGATGACGCGCGTAGAGCCAGGTGCGGATCTCATCGGCGCTGTAGTACTCGGAAAGACGTTGGACGATGTAATGCAGGTCGGACAGCACAAGCTGGGTATCGGGCTGCGGTTTGACCGTGCCGGACTTCCATCGCGAGACCGTCGCCTTGGAGACATCGGCGATGTTGGCGATATCCGTCCCCGAAAGCCCCCCGAGCGCGTTCAGATCGTCGATGTACCGGGGCATCGCCCCCGCCTTTGCGCTCACAACTGTTGCCCCTCTTGTCCGGACGAGTCCCTATGATGTGCGGGAGCGAGGACCGCTGCGACGCGTTCTGCGACCGCCAGGCGAGCTATCTGCCCAATGACGTCGGCACTCGCGTCTGCCTGGAAATGCGCCGGACCGAGCGGCCCCTCTCCGTCCGGCAGTGCCCACGGCGCGCCACGCGCCCGCCCCCTGAACCGGCCCAGGGCGGCCAACTCGGCAACCTCGGGGTCCAAGACGACTTCGCCACCGGCATCCCGAACCACCGCAACAAGGTCGCGCTGACGCCGGATGCGCGAGGCTTCGACGACGATCCGCTGCGCCGGGAAGTGGCCTGCCGCATGGAGGTCAGCGAGCTTCCGATGAGCCTCTCCAAGCCGGATGTAAGTCGCAATCAACGACGGACGGAGCGCTGTCGGCTTCGGAAACGGGAGGATTTGGGCGACCATAGAAGGTCTCATACGTTTAGGTTTCATAGAACCATATACGTGAAACGCCGATGTAATCAAGGCTCACCCTCCGCGCCCATGTTTTGGCGCAGACGGAGCCGCCAGCCTTACCTGCTTGTTGTCGCCATGGCCGAAGTCCGTTATAATACCCGTATCCACGGAGCCCCCGCCATGTCCATCCTCAAGCTCACCGCCATCGGCAATTCGGTCGGCGTCATCCTCCCCAAGGAACTGCTTGCCAAGCTCGGCGTCGGCAAGGGCGACACCCTGCACGCCATCGAAACCGAGGACGGCATCCGCCTGACCACCGCCGACCCGGATTTCGAAGCCCAGATGGAGGTCGCCCGCGGCCTCATGAAGAAGTGGCACAATGTCCTGCGCGAGTTGGCCAAGTGACCCTTTGGCTGTCACGCGAGATCATCCTGGCCATCCACGACGAGCAGATCGCCCGCCACGGCGGCGCCGCTGGCCTGCGCGACTCCGGCCTGCTCGACAGCGCCCTCGCCCGCCCGATCAACCACGCCGCTTACGGCGAGCCCGACTCCGCCGAGGTCGGCGCCATCTACGCCCTGGCCATCGCCCGCAACCACCCGTTCATCGACGGCAACAAGCGCACCGCCTTCATGGCCCTGGTCCTGTTCCTAGCCCTCAACGGCATGGAATTCGATCCGCCCCAGGTCGAAGCCACCATCACCACCCTCACCATGGCCGCCGGCGATCTCCCCGACGAGGACTTCATCGCCTGGGTCCGCCGCCACGCCACCACCCGTCCCTGACCCCGGCATTTTCCGCTTGGCGCGGTTCTCCGGTTGTGGATAATAACATCCATGTCAGTCGCACCCGCCAACCCCCTGGCCGAACTGCGCGCGGCCCTCGTCCTGTCGGCGCGTGCCGCGGACGAGGCGCGCCCGCTTGGCGTCCAGGCCCGCGACGCCCTCATCCTGCTGATCCTCCAGCAGCTCGACCGGCTCCTGGCCGCGCTGGAGCGCCTCTTCACCGCCTGGCAGGCCGGCGCCCTCGCCATCCCCGCGCCGCGCCCGCGCGCCCTTCGCCCCGCCCCCCGCTCCCGTGCGTTCAGTACTCCTGCGTCCGAACGTCGCGCCGCCACCCCCCGCACCCGCGGGCCGTCCCGGCGCATTCCCTGCAGCGCCCCGCACCCGCGCGCCCGCGCCGCCAGCCTCGCGCGCCCCGCGCGCCCCCCCCCCCCCGTCCCCCCGTCCCCGCCCCGCTCCGCCGGCACGCGCCCGGGCTGCGCCGTGCCCATGGCCCGGCACCGCCGGATTTCGGCCACCCGGACCGCGGCGCATACGCGTATTTATAATGTTACGATATCATAACATTACAAATACGGCCAAAAACCCCCTTCCCCCGCCGGGGAAAGGGGGCCTTCGCATCCCGCGGCCCGGGCCATCCCGCCCGGGCCGCGCCGCCTCAGGCCGCCGGCATCCGGTGCAGCGCGCACAGCTTGTTGCCGTCGGGATCGCGCAGATACGCCAGGTACAGCGCGCCGCCCGGCCGCACCCCCGGCGGGTCTTCGATCGCGCGGCCGCCGGCGGCCAGTCCGGCGGCGTGCCAGGCATCGGCCATCGCCGGGCTCGCCATGGCAAACCCGATCGTGCTGCCATTGGCGTAGGTTGCCGGATTGCCGTCGATCGGCGGGGTTACCAGGAAGGCCGCGCCGTTATGGACATAGACCAGCCGGCCCTTCGGGTCTTGCGACCCCGGCTTGCCCCCGATCGCCGCGAACAGCGCGTCGTAGAACTTCTTCGAGCGGGCGATATCATTGCTGCCCACCATCATATGGCTGAACATTTGGCTCATTCTCCCCAGTGTTGCCCGTGGCCCCGGCCCGGCGCGGGCCAACCTCAGCACGAACGGGCGGCGGCGCAAAGCCATGGCCCGGCTTGACGTGCCCGGCCGGCATCCGCACATCGACGCCATGGACTCCTTCCTCGCCCCCGAAGACGCTTCCGCCGCCGACGCCATCGCCGCCATTGCCGACGAGCTCGACGTGTTCGACGACTGGATGGAGCGGTACCACTACATCATCGAGATGGGCCGCAAGCTGCCGCCTTTTCCCGACGCGTGGGCCGATGACGCCCATCGCGTGCCGGGCTGCCAGAGCAAGGTCTGGATGGAGGCGGTCAACCGGGACGGCAAGCTGTACTTCGCCGGCGCATCGGATGCCGCCATTGTCGCCGGCCTGGTTGCGCTGCTGCTGCGGGTGTATTCCGGGCGGACGCCGGCTGAGATTCTCGCCACCGATCCGGTCTTCCTCAAGGAGATGGGCCTGCTGGAAGCGCTGTCCACCAACCGGGGCAACGGCATCGCCGCCATGGCGCGCAAGCTGCGCGAGCGTGCGGCGGCCGAGCCGGGAGCCTGAGTCCATAACGATCGGCAACGTCCTTGCCGCCGCCGCCCGTGGTGCCGCATCCTGGCTGCGCGTGCAGGAGCCCGGACATGGCCAGCCAGGATGCCCCACCGCTTGACCATGGCGGGCCCGTGGAGCGGCATTTCGACGTGTTTCCGGCCGCGGCGCTGGCGGCCCCGCTGCACTATCGCTTTGCCGCGATGGCCGCCCGCCATCCCGACCGGGTCGCCGTGGCCGATGCCGCGCGCCGCCTGACCTATGCCCAGCTTGGCCGCCTGGCGGGGCGCATCGCCGGCGCCCTGGCCGCTGCCCGGCTGCCGATGGGGCAGCCGGTTGGCATTCTTTTGGCGCACGAGGCGCGCTTTCCCGCCGCCATGCTGGCCGCGTCGCAGGCCGGCCATCCCTTCGTGCCGCTGGATGCCACCCACCCGGCCGCGCGGCTCGCCGCCATCGCCGCCGATGCCGGGTTGGCCGCGGTGGTCTCGGCGGGTGACCTGCTGGCGCGCGCCGCTTCCCTGGTGCCGCCGGGGATGCCGGTGATCGACCTTGCCGGTGCCGCGCAGGATGTGCCGCCGCCGGCCGCCACCGACCCGGCGGCGGTTGCCATGGTGCTCTACACCTCCGGGTCCACCGGCGCGCCCAAGGGGGTGTTCCAGGACCATCGCGGCCTGCTGCATGACGTGCTGCAATATGCCAACGCCATTCACCTGGCGCCGGATGACCGGCTGACCTCGCTCTACTCGCCGGCCACCGCCGGTGCGGTGCGCGATATCTGGGCCGCGCTGCTGACCGGCGCCGCGCTGCATATCCACCCGCCGCAGCGTGGCGCGGTCGCCCTGGCGGCTTTCCTGCATGCCGCCGCGCCGAGCGTCTTCCACGCGGTGCCGGTGGTGCTGCGCCACCTCGCGGCCACCGGCCAGGTGTTTGCCAGCCTGCGCCTGGGCTACATCGCCGGCGACCGGCTGGATGCCGGGGATGTCGCGGATTTCTTCCGGCTGGCGCCGAACGCGCTGCTGCTGACCGGGCTTGGGACGACCGAGGCTTCCACCATCTATGTCCAGCGCTTCATCCCGCGCGAGCCGCTGCCCACCGGGCGCATCCCGGTGGGCCACGCCATGCCGGACCGGCTGGCGCTGCTGCTCGATGCCCACGGCACGCCCACGCCGCCCGGCGAGCTTGGCGAGATCCATGCCTGCTCGCCCTATATCGCCCGCGGCTACTGGCGCGACCCCGCGCTGACCGCGGCGCGTTTCAGCGACGACCCTGACCGGCCGGGCTGGCGGCGGTTTCGCACCGGGGATCTCGGCCGCTGGCGCCCGGACGGCCTGCTGGAGCATCTCGGCCGCGCCGACCAGATGGTGAAGATCGGCGGCCAGCGCGTGGAACTCGCCGCCGTCGAGGCCGCGTTGAAGGCGCTGCCCGGCATTGCCGAGGCCGCCGCCCTGCTGCGCCCGCCCGCCGGCGCCGGCCAGCCGCGGCTGGTGGCCCATGTCGTGCCCGACACGGCGGGGCCGCCGGGGACCGTGGGCGGCTGGCTGGCGGCCCTGCGCCGCAACCTGCCGGCGGCGATGGTTCCGGTGGCGCTGGTGGTGCGCGACCGGCTGGCGCTGTTGCCCAATTTCAAGGTGGATCGCGCGGCCCTGGCCCGTGACGACGCCGCGTTGCGCCGTGTCCCCGCCGCCGATGACGCGGTGCCGGCCGAGGCCGCTGCCGTCGCCCGCCTGGCCGGCGACGTGCTGGCGCTGCCGGCCCCGCCTGCGGCCGATGCCGATATCCTGGCGCTGGGCGCCGATTCCATCGCCCTGGTCGGCCTGGCCGTGGCGCTGGAGGACCATTTCGCCCGCCCGGTGCCGCTGGAGGCGCTGTTTGCCGCCCGCACCGCGCGCCGGCTCGGCGCCTGGATCGCCGCCTCCGCCCCCGGCGCCACCGGGGCGCATGCGTTGCTGGCGACGTTCCGCGCCGGCCCGGCCGCCGCGCCGCCGCTGGTGTGGCCGCACGATATCGGCGGCGGGTGGCACGGGGTGGGGGCGTTGCTGCCGCTGATGCCGGCCGATCGCGCCTGGATCGGGCTGCGCGACCCCGCCGGGGCCGACGCCACCCGGCCCGCCGACAGCGTCGAGGCGCATGCCATGCTGCTGGTCGCCGCATTGCGCGCCGCCGGCCTGGCCCAGGACCGCGGCGCCATCCCGATCGGCTGGTCCTATGGCGGCCGGCTGGCCTGGGAGATCGCCGCGCAGATGGCGCAGGCGGGCTGGCGCCTGCCCCGCGTGGTGCTGATCGACGCGCCGCCCGGCCCGGTTGGCGCCGGGCTGGAGCCCGGCGACCCCGATGCCCCCTGGCGGCAGGCCGCCGAACGCCGCTACCGCATGGCCAGCCAGTACCACGCCGCCGCCGCCCCGCTGGACCTGGTGCTTCTGCGCAGCACCGGCGGCGGCGCGCATCTGGCCGACCTGCCCGACGATCTCGGCTGGTCGGGCCTGGCCCGCAGCGTCACCATCCGCCTCATCCCCGGCGACCATCTGACGCTGTGGACCCAGGGCCTGCCCGATCTCGCCCGCGCCTTGGCGGAGACCCTCGCCGGGGTTTGACAAACGCCGCTGCGCCGGCGCAGGGTTGCGGCATCCGAGGGGTGCCCTGAGAGGGGCTGAGACGCCGGTGCCACCGGCGGACCCTAAGAACCTGATCCGGGTCATGCCGGCGTAGGGACGGGGAATCATATAGGTCATGCTTTCTCCCGCCCCGACGCCGGCATTCCCACAGCGCAAGGGAACGCCGATGAACGTCCAGACAAAGCCCGCCGCCGTCACCACCGGCCCCGTTGCCGGTTCGCGGAAAATCCATTCCAGCCCGCCCGGCCGGCCCGACATCGCGGTGCCGTTCCGCGAAATCGACCTCCACCCCACCGCCAACGAGCCGGCCTTCCGGGTCTACGACACCTCCGGCCCGTACACCGATCCGGCGGTGACGATCGACCTGCAAGCCGGGCTGCCGCCGCTGCGCGCGCCCTGGCTCGCCCGGCGCCGGCTCGCCACCATCGCCCCGCGCGCAGTCAAGCCCGCGGACAACGGCTTCGTCCCGGAAGACAAGCTGGTCCCCGCCTGTCCTGCCCCCCGCGCCGTGCTGGCGGCCGGCCCGGACCAGATGGTCACCCAATACGAGTTTGCCCGCGCCGGCATCATCACCGAGGAGATGATCTACGTCGCCCACCGCGAAAACCTCGGCCGCGCCGCGATGGCCGAAGGCGCCGAGGCCCGCATCGCCGATGGCGAGAGTTTTGGCGCGGAGATCCCCGCCTTCGTGACGCCGGAATTCGTGCGCCGCGAAATCGCCGCCGGGCGCGCCATCATCCCGGCCAACATCAACCACCCGGAACTGGAGCCGGTGATCATCGGCCGCAACTTCCTGGTCAAGATCAACGCCAATATCGGCAATTCCGCCGTCACCTCGTCGGCCGCCGAGGAGGTGGAAAAGCTGGTCTGGGCCATCCGCTGGGGCGGCGACACGGTGATGGACCTGTCCACCGGGCGCAACATCCACAACATCCGCTCCTGGATCATGCGCAATTCCCCGGTGCCGATCGGCACCGTGCCGATCTACCAGGCGCTGGAGAAGGTGGGCGGCAACCCCGACCTCCTCACCTGGGACGTCTTCCGCGACACCCTGATCGAACAGGCCGAACAGGGGGTGGACTACTTCACCATCCACGCCGGCGTCCGCCTCGCCCACGTGCCGCTGACCGCGCGGCGCACCACCGGCATCGTCTCGCGCGGCGGATCGATCATGGCGCGGTGGTGCCTCGCGCATCACAAGGAGAGTTTTCTCTACGAGAACTTCGCCGAGATTTGCGACATCATGCGCACATACGACGTGTCGTTCTCGCTGGGCGACGGGCTGCGCCCCGGCTGCAACGCCGATGCCAACGACGCCGCGCAATTCGCCGAACTGGAAACCCTCGGCGAGTTGACCAGAATCGCCTGGGCCAAGGGCTGTCAGGTGATGATCGAGGGCCCCGGCCACGTGCCGATGCACAAGATCAAGATCAACATGGAGAAGCAATTGCGCGAGTGCGGCGAGGCGCCGTTCTACACGCTCGGCCCGCTGACCACCGACATCGCGCCGGGCTACGACCACATCACCTCGGCCATCGGCGCGGCCATGATCGGCTGGTTCGGCACCGCCATGCTCTGCTACGTCACGCCGAAGGAACATCTCGGCCTGCCCAACCGCGACGACGTGAAGACCGGCGTCATCACCTACCGCATCGCCGCCCATGCCGCCGACCTGGCCAAGGGCCACCCGCAGGCCCAACTGCGCGACAATGCCATCAGCCGCGCCCGCTTCGAATTCCGCTGGGAAGACCAGTTCAACCTGGGCCTGGACCCCGACACGGCACGGCAGTTCCACGACGAAACCCTGCCGAAGGAAGCCCACAAGGTCGCGCATTTCTGCTCGATGTGCGGGCCGAAATTCTGCTCGATGAAGATCAGCCACGACATCCGCGAGGACACGTTGCGGATGGAGGGGATGGCGGCCAAGAGCTCCGAATTCAAAGCCGCCGGTTCGCAGGTCTACCTGCCGGCGGCGCCTGCGCAGGATTGATGCCAACCCGCGAAACGGCCAGAAGCGTCGGCCGTTTCGCGGGTTGTTGGTGTGGACGGCCCAACGGGATCAGATCGGCAGCGCCGCCAGCTCCGAGTAGAGGAAGCTGACCGGCGCGTCCTCGCCGGCGGGGCCGCGGAACAGGCGCTGCATCGTCACCGGCCGGGCGATGCCGATGTCGCAGCCGGCCGGCAGCATGTGTTGCTCGATGCGCAGGGCGAAGGCGCCGTTGCGCAACAGCAGATGGTTGGCCGCCGCCTGGTGCCAGGCCGCGAACAGCGCCGGGTCGCTCACCCCGATGATGCGCGCGCCGGGCAGGCGCTTGATCGGCGCCGGCTTCCACACCACCAGGCACCAGCGCGTGCCGTCGCCGATGGCGAAGCTGCGCAGCCACGGGATGTCCCGGTGGTCGCGCCAGATCTGCGCGGCCGCGCCGTCCAGCACCCGCTTCAGCGCCGCCGGGCCGGCGAGCGCGCGCAGGCCGGCGAAGCGCGCCGGCAGCGGCCGGCCGAGCACCACGCGCTCGCCGCCCGGCAGTTCGCGGAAGCGGAACAGCTTCAGCATCTTCGCCACCGACGGCGTCGGCGTGAAATTCGTGAAGCAGAACTGCTTCTGTGTCAGGCACGCCGATATCAGGTCCATCGCCCGCGCCCGGTACGCCTCGTCGACCACCAGGCTGGTGAGGTTGCACACCTCGCGCGCTTCGGTGCCGAGGGTCTGGCGGGCGTAGATCGCGCCGATGGCGCCGACCAGCGCGCCGTCGGCCAGCAGCATGAAGCCGTGGTTGGGCGGCGCCTCGTGCCAGCGGCGGCCGAAGGCGCCGCGCCACACCGGCTCGGGGATGCCGGCGTTGAGGTTGGCGTGCCAGAACCGCGCCAGTGCCGGCAGGTCGGCGTCCTGGATCGGCCGCACCGTCATGGCCGGCTTGGCGGCGGCGGGTGCGCGGTCGGCGGCGCACAGGGCGCGCACCGCCGGGGGGTCGGTGGGCTCGGCCCGCCAGGTGCGCCGGAACCAGCCGAGGAAGTGGTCGATCTTCTGCAGGAACGCCGCCTGGTCGGCCTCGTTGCGCACATAGGGCGTGTGGCCCGGTGCGACCGAGGGCGAGTGCAGGAACAGCACGAAGAGCCGCTGCCCGGCGCGAACCCGCGCCTCGGCGAGCCGGCACATCTCGCCCAGCGTGTAGCCTTCGGGCGTGAGGCCAATGCGTTCCAGCAGGCCAAGCCGCGCCAGCACGCCCGGCAGGCGCCAGCGCAGGCTGCGCGGGTCCTGCACCAGCTCGCCCAGGCGCGCGAAAAGCGGCCGTGCCAGCGGGCCGACGAAGGCGCCGGTGTTGGGGATCGACAGCACGCTGCGCCGCGGCCCCTCCCAGGTGAGGCCGTTGCCGCGTCGCGAATAGTCGGGGCCGTGGCGATGGCTGAAATCGAACGGCGGCATCGGGCTGATGTCGATCTCGTAGCCGAGCGATTCCAGGATGGCAAAGCTGTTGGGGCCGTTGCCGTAGCGCCCGGCCTTGTAGATGGTCGGGCGCCGGCCGAACGCGGCCTCGATCTCGCCGGTCAGCGTGGCGATCTTGGCCCGTTCCAGCGCCGGCGGCAGGTTGCCGGGGAAGGAGTTGGCGGCGCTCACCGCCTCCTCCAGCGGTGGTGTCAGCCAGGGATGGAGGTGGGCACCGATCAGGGCGCGGCCGCTGTCGGCGAGCGGGCGCAGCGCCGCGACGGCGACGTCCTGGGTGGCGATCGGGCTGCCGATGGCATAGGTCGGGCGCAGGCCGTGGCGTTCGAACACGGCCTGCAGCTCGCCGATGCGCAGCATGTGCTCCACGCCGGACCTGGCGCGGTCGAACGGCGCCGACCAGTCGAACTCCTCCTCGGTGTCCACGACCGCAAGGATGCGCGGCGCGCCAGCGGCGCCGAAGGGCGCCGGCGCCGGCGTTCCGTTGCCGGGCGCCGCGCGCGCCACTCGCTCAGGCCCGCAAAGTGCCGCGGCGCGCGGCCACGAAGGCGGCGATGGCCGACAGGCTGCCGAGATTGTCGATGGTCATGTCCTCGGCGTCGAGCCCGAGTTCGTACTGGCCGTCGACCAGCATGACGAACTCGATCAGCCCGGCGCTGTCCAGCACCGCGGCGTCGGGGATGAGGTCATCCTCGCCCAGCCCCGAGGCATCGGTGCCGAGGTTGTCGCTGATTGTCTTCAGCAGGTCGCGCAGGGCGGCGATGAGGGCGGCGCGATCGGCCGCCGCGTCCGGGGTGGCGCTCATGCGCCGTCTCTACCGGGTTGCACCAGCGCCTTCAATAGCCGCACCGCGGCGAAGCCGGACAGCAGCCGGTGGTCGTAGGTCATGCCCAGCACCGCCGAGGCGCCGTCGGCCGCCGGTGCGCCATGCGCCACCATCACCCCGGTATGCGGCGCCAGCACCGGCACGTGCCGCCGGACCCCCCAGCGCGCCATCGAGGTGAAGCCGAGCGTGGCCCCCTGCATGTCGGCGGGCGCCAGCTTGTGGGCCAGGGCGCGGCGCTGCAGGTCGGTCAGGCGCGCGATGAAGCCGGCGGCATCGAGCGTATCGGCCTCGCGCACCACGCAGAGGTAGAGCGTCTCGCCAGCCTGCACGGTGAAGCCGAGATGGGCGTGACGGTAGGTCACCTTCTGCGGCGACGGCTGCTCGACCACGGTGCCGTTGGCGCCCATGCCGGGGGCCAGCACGGCGAGACGGTGGGCCATCAGCGCCAGGAGCGGGCTGACCAGGAGGCGATGGGCGCGCATGTGCGCCGCCGCCGCCGCCTCGGCCGGGCGTGGGTCGTACTCGATCTCCACATAGGTCGCCACGGCCTGGTCGCGCTGCCAGGCGACCGTGGCGAGCATTCCGCGCTCGGTGGACGATAGCGGTGCGAGGTCGGCCGCGGCCGGCAGGGCGGGGGGTGGGGGCGCCACGGCGGCCGCGGCGGCCACGGCGGCCACTGCGGCCGCGGCGGCGCGCGGCCCGGGATGGGCGGCGAGATGGGCCTCCACGTCGCCGGCCGTCAGCCGCGCACCGCTGCGCGGCACCGCGGCGGCATCGAGGCCATGCCGGCGCAGCAGCAGCCGCGCCTTGGCGGTGGTATCGCCGGCGCTGCCGTCGCCGCCGTTGCCCGCCGCGGCCGGGACCGCGGCCTGCGGTACCGCCTCGTCGGCGGTGGCGCCGAGCCAGGCGATCACCGCGCCGACCGCCACCGTCGCGCCGACGCCGTGCAGCAGCGCCAGCACATGGCCGTCGCTCTCCGCCTCCACCGCCACGGTGGCCTTTTCGGTCTCGATCTCCAGCAGCAGGTCGCCGGCGGCGACGGCGTCGCCGACCGCGACGGCGAGATGGACGACCTTCACCGTGTCGTCGTTGTTGTTGACGCGTGGAATATGGACGGGCTGGGCCATGGCGCGATGGGGGTCCGGAAATGTCAGGCGCCGAGCGCCCCGAGCACGGCCAGCGCGACGCTGTCGGCGTCCGGCAGCACCGCGGCCTCAAGCGAGCGGGCGGAAGGAATGGGAACCGGCGGCGCCGCCACCCGGCGGATCGTGCCGCGATAGCCGGCCTCGGCGAGGCAGGCGGCGATCTCGGCGCCCACACCGGGGCCGGCCTGGGTCTCCTCGGCGATCACCACGGCGGGATAGGGCAGCAGGGCGGCGAGCAGCGCGTGGCGGGGCAGGGGGGCAAGCTGGGCGAGGATCGCCACGTCGACCACCAGCTCCTCCTCCTCCGCCAGCCGCTCGGCGGCCGCCTCCACGAACGGAACCATGCCGCCATAGGTCACCACCACCGCATCGCCGCGGCCGTCGCCGGCCAGCAGGGTGGGGAATGCCGCGCCGGCCGCGTCGTCGGGGTGGGGCGGCAGGGGGCGGTACTCGCCCGGATCCTCGGTGGCGCCGTAGACCAGCTTGTGTTCCAGGAACAGCGTCGGGTGCGGCCAGTGCAGCACCGCGTGGTGCAGCAGCGCGCCGTTGTCATGGCGCTGGCTGCCGCAGACCACGGTGAGGCCGGGGACGGCGGCGAACAGGTTCTCCGGGTTCTGACTGTGTGTCGGCCCGTAGCCGCGCCGTCCGCCCACGGGCGTGCGCAGCACCAGCGGCACCGACAGCTCCGGGAACACGCCGGGGAACTTGACGGCGTGGTTGTAGAGCTGGTCGGCGCACAGGGTGAGGAAATCGGCGAACATGATCTCCACGACCGGGCGCCACCCCGCCAGCGCGAGGCCGATCGCCGCCCCGGTGATCGCCGCCTCGCTGATCGGTGTCGATATCACCCGCCCGGCGTGGCGTTGCGACAGGCCGGCGGTGACCTTGAAGGCGCCGCCGTACGGGTCGTGGAGGTCTTCGCCCAGCAACAGGACGCGGGCGTCCGCGCGCAGCAGCCGGTCCAGCGCGGCGTTGAGCGCGGCGCGCACCGTGCGTCCGGCGGTCTCGGGTGCGGGCACGGGCGGCGGCAGCGCCGGGGCGGCGGCGAACAGCCGGCTCGGCACTTGCGCCGTCGCCTCGGGCGAGGCCGCGGCGACGGCGGCGACGGCGGCGACGAAGGCGGCCACCTCCGCCTCGATGTCCGCGCGCAGGCCAGCGGGCAGCGTCTCGCCCAGCCGCGCCAGCGGGTCGCGCGCCGCGATCGCGGCGAGCTGCTCGGCCGGGCGCAGGTCGTCGCCCTTGCTGTGCGGGCCGAGCCTGGCGGTGTCGATCACCAGGAAGCCGGGCCGGCCGCTGCTCCGCACCGCCGCCACCGCGTCCGCGGCCACCTGCCACAGCGCCGCATCGGCGTCCGATACGCGCCAGGTGGCCAGCCCGAAGGCGCTGCCGCGCGCGAGGATGTCGCCGCCCAGGGTCTCGGCGGTATCGGTGGTCTGGGCGATGCCGTTGTGCTCCACCACGAACAGCACCGGCGCCGACCACACCGCGGCGAGGTTCATGCTCTCGTAGAGCAGCCCCTCGCCCAGCGTGCCGTCGCCCACCATCACCGCGACGATGCCCGCCGAGCCCGCCAGCGCGCGTGCCCGCGCGAGCCCCACGCCGATGCCGGTCATGCCGGCCTGCACGCCGTTGGAGTGGAAATGCCGCCACGCCATGTGCTGGCTGCCGCCGCGCCCGCCGCACACCCCGCCGGCGCGGCCCATCACCTCAGCCACCAGCGGGGCGAACTGGCCGGAATAGGTGAGGAAATGGCCGTGGTTGCGGTGGTTGGACAGCACCGCGTCGTCGGCATGGTCGAGCGCGCGCACCACCGCCATCTGGCAGAATTCCTGGCCGATGCAGGTGTGCGTCGTGCCGGAGAGCTGGCCCTTGGAGAACAAGTCGAGCAGCAACTGCTCGGTGCGCCGGATCGCCATGCCATAGGCGTAGAGCGCCGGCGGCTCGCCCGGAATCATGGGCCGCCCATCGGCCGCATAGGCGATGCCATGCATCCGCATCAGGTCCCCGCGCGCAGAGGGGTGGTCCATTCCGTCGTCCTTGTCTGCTCGCCGGTGCTGCGGTGCGGTCGGTCTGCCGCGGCGGAGTATCAGCGCCAAATTGATTAAATATGTTACCACGCCCGCGCCCGCCAAGCCACCGCACCCGATGCGGCGTGGCGCTGCCGGTCACGATCCGGTGCACCGACGGCGGCAGAAGCGTGATGCGGCAGAGATCACCCGGGACAACCCGTGCAATGGTCGATGGCGATCCGAGCGTGGATCATTGTCGGTCAGGCTCCTAGACCTGCAGGTGCCGGGCTCTTGCCGGCGGGTTGTTCATCAATGCGGACATGGTGCCGTTCCAGACGATGGCGCCGGTTTCCAGGATCACGGCGCGGTCGGCGACGCGGGCGGCGAAGGGGAGGTTCTGTTCGGCGAGCAGGATGGTGACGCCTTCGGCCTTCAGGGCGAGGATGGCGGCCTGCATCTGGTCGACGATGACCGGGGCCAGGCCCTCGCTGGGTTCATCGAGCAGCAGCAGGCGCGGGTTGCCCATCAGGGTGCGGGCGATGGCGAGCATCTGCTGTTCGCCGCCGCTGATGCGCCCGCCGGGGCGGTCGCGCAGCGGGCCGAGATTGGGGAACAGGGTGAACAGGCGATCGGGGGTCCAGGGCGGGCGGCCGTCGCGCGCCGGGCGGCGGCCGACTTCGAGGGTCTCGGCGACGGTGAGGTCGGGAAAAATCCGCCGCTCCTCGGGCACCCAGCCGAGGCCGAGGCGGGCGATGCGGTGCGGCGGCCATCGCGCAATGTCGGTGCCGGCCAGGCGGATGCGGCCGGTGGCGGGGAGGAGGCCAACCAGGGCCTTCATCGTGGTGCTCTTGCCGGCGCCGTTGCGGCCGAGCAGGACCAGGACCTCGCCAGGGGCGAGGGCGAAGGAGACGCCGCGGAGAATCCTGGCGCGGCCGTAGCCGGCGTGGAGGTTTTCTACGGTCAGCATGAAGAAAGGAAGTCTTCTTTTTGTGAACAAAAAGAAGCAAAAAAACTTTTCTCGTTTGGTTTGGGGGGTGGGGAAGCACCCCTCACCCCGGCCCGCTCCCCCAAGGGGAGAGGGGGTGCTTTATTTTGAGTGAAGTTTTTTTGCTTCTTTTTCATGCTTGGTTCTCCCCGAGATAGACCGCGCGGACCTCGGGGTTGGCGCGGATTTCGGTGGGGGTTCCTTCGGCGATCAGGGTTCCGCGGTTGAGGACCAGGATTCGGTCGGCGGTGGTGAAGACCGTGTCCATGTCGTGTTCGGTGAAGAGCACGGCCATGCCGTCGGTTCGGGCGATGGTTCGGGCGAGGGCCATCAGGGCGGCGCGTTCGGCCGGCGCCATGCCGGCGGTGGGTTCGTCCATCAGCAGGAGGCGGGGGGTGTTGGCGAGGGCGACGGCGAGTTCCAGGCGCTTGAGGTCGCCGTAGGCGAGTTCGCCGGCGGGGCGGTCGGCCTGGGCTGCCATGCCGACGCGGGCGAGCAGGGCGTTGGCGGCGTGGGGGGCGTGGCGGCTGGCGGCGTGCCAGACGCGCCAGATGCGGCGGTGGTGGGAGAGCAGGGCCATCTGGACGTTTTCGCGCACGGTCATCGAGGCGAAGCTGGCGGCGATCTGGAAGGTGCGGCCGACGCCGAGGCGCCAGATGGCGGGCGGGGGGAGGCCAGTGATGTCGTCCATCGTGCCATCGGGGCCGGCGAGCAGGACGCGGCCGGCATCGGGGCGGAGCTGGCCGTTCAGCATGTTGAAGCAGGTGGATTTGCCGGCGCCGTTGGGGCCGATCAGGGCGAGCAATTCGCCGGGGGCGAGGGTGAAGGAGACGTCGGCCACCGCCTCGATACCGCCGAAGCGCTTGTGCAGGTTGTGGACCGCGAGCGCGGTCATGCCGAGCGGCCGCGCCAGCGCAGCCAGGCGGCATGGGTGGCGCCGGCGATGCCGGCGGGGAAGGCCAGGACCAGCAGCAGGATCAGCAGGCCGAGCTTGATGCGCCAGAACTCGCTGGTGAGCAGCCAGGATTGCAGCACGGTGTAGGCGACGGCGCCGACGATGGGGCCCGCGATGGTCTGGACACCGCCGAGGAGGACGGTGACCAGGGCATCGACCGAGTGGGGGATGGCCATGTAGGTGGGGAAGACGCTGCCCTTGGCGTAGGCGAAGACCGCGCCGGCCAGGCCGGCGGCGGCGCCGGCGATGGCGAAGGCGGCGAGGCGCAGGCGGGGCAGGGGCAGGCCGATGGCGGCGGCGCGCAGGGGGGAGTCGCGGGTGGCGCGCAGGGCGTAGCCGAAGGGGGCGTAGAGCAGGCGGCGGAGCAGGAGGGTTGCGCCGAGGCAGAGGGCGAGGGCGAGCCAGTACAGCGTGCGCGGGTTGGCTGCCCAGGGGTCTGGCCAGACGCCGAGGACGCCGTTGTCGCCGCCGGTCAGCTCCACCCATTGGAAGGCGATGGCCCAGGCGATCTGGGCGAAGGCGAGGGTGAGCATGGCGAGGTAGACGCCGGACATGCGCACGACGAGGCCGCCGACGGCGAGCGCCACCGCGCCGGCGCAAAGCGGGGCGAGCAGCAGGCCGACTGCCATGCTGGTGCCGAGGCCCTGGGCGGTGAAGGCGGCGGCGTAGGCGCCGATGCCGAACCAGGCGGCGTGGCCGAAGCTGGCCATGCCGCCCGGACCCATCATGACGTGCAGGCTGGCGGCGAACAGGACGGCGATGGCGGCTTCGGTCAGCACGGTGAGCAGATAGGGGCCGGCGAGGAAGGGGGCGGCGATGGCCAGCAGCAGGGCGGCGAGGCCGAGGCGGCGCAGGATGGCCGGGGCGGGGCGGATGGGGGCGAGGGTTTCGGCCTCGGCGCGGGACTCGGCCTGGGGCTTGCCGAGCAGGCCGTGCGGGCGGAGCACGAGGACGGCGGCCATGACCAGGAAGACCAGCACCAGGGTGATCTTGGGCAGCAGGACGATGCCGAAGGCCTGGAGCACGCCGATCAGCAGGGCGGCGAGGAAGGCGCCGGACAGGCTGCCCATGCCGCCGACCACGACGACGACGAAGGCATCGACGATCACCGCGAGGTCCATGTGCAGGTTGGCCGAGCCCTGCGGCATCGAGAGCGCGCCGCCGAGGCCGGCGAGGCCGGCGCCGAGGGCGAAGACGGAGGTGAACAGCCAGCGCTGATCGACACCGAGGGCGGCGACCATGTCGCGGTCGGCGGTGGCGGCGCGGACCAGCAGGCCCCAGCGGGTGCGGTGGAACAGCAGCAGGAGGAGGCCGAGCACCAGCGGGCCGACGGCGATCAGCACCGCATCGTAGAACGGGAAGCGCAGGCCGGCGACGGTGATGGCGCCGCGCAGCCAGGGCGGGCGGGACACGGCGAGGTCCACCGGGCCCCAGAGCCAGAGGGCCGCGTCCTGCACCACCAGGACGACGCCGAAGGTGGCCAGCAGTTGCAGCATCTCGGGCGCGCGGTAGATGCGGCGCAGCAGGGCCAGTTCCATCACGGCGCCGATCGCGGCGGTGGCCAGGGCGGCGGCCAGGAGTCCGAGCACGAAATACTCGGGGCTGCGCGGCAGGCGGGAGAGGATGGACCAGGCGATGTAGGCGCCGAGCATGAACAGGCTGCCATGGGCGAAGTTCACCACGCGGGTGACGCCGAAGATCACCGTGAGCCCGGCGGCGACCAGGAAGAGGGTGGAGGCGCCGGCCAGGCCGGTGAGGAGTTGGAGGAGGAAGAGGTCCATGCCCGGGGCGATGTGAGGGGAGGGAGCGTCTTCTTTTCGGGGACAAAAAGAAGCGGGGAAGGTGTGTTCAAGTGCGGTGGGTTGGGTTTTTGGAGCGGCCCCCCTCCGGCTCCCCCCGTGAAGGACGGGGGGAGAGAAGAGTCTTGGTGATGAAGTTTTTTTGCTTCTTTTTGTTCACAAAAAGAAGATTCTTTTCTTCATGCTGGCCGCATCCGCTTCACTTCCGCGTCGCTGGGCATGGCGGCGGCGCCGTCGACGTAGCGCCAGTCGATCATGACGCCTTTGCCGCCGCGGACGGCGGTGCGGCCGACATAGGTGCCCAGGGTGCTCTGGTTGTCTTGCGGGCGCCATATGGCGGGGCCGAAGGGGGTGGGGAACCCGGCGCCCTTGAAGCCGTCGGCCATGGCTTCGGTGTCGAGCGAGCCGGTCTTGGCGATGCCGGCGGCGATGGCGGTGATGGTGGCGTGGCCGACGACGGAGCCCATCTTGGGCATTGCGTTGAACTTGGCCTTGTAGGCGTCGATGAAGGCGCGGCTGGTGGGGTCGGTGACGCTTTCGACCGGCCAGCCGGTGACGATCCAGCCTTGAGGCGTTTCGTCGCCGAGGGGTTCGAGGTATTCGGGCTCGCCGGTGAGGACGCTGACGACGCCGCGTTTTTCGAACAGGCCGCGGGTGTTGCCCTGGCGGACGAAGTTGGTGAGGTCGGGGCCGAAGGTGCCGTTGAAGATGGCGTCGGGCTGGGCCTGGGCGAGGGCGGCGGCGGTGGCGCCGGCGTCGATGCGGCCGAGGGCGGGCCATTGCTCGGCGGCGAATTCGACGCCGGGCTGGCGCTGGAGCATCAGGGCCTTGAACCATTTGACCAGGGACTGGCCGTATTCGTAGTTGGGCGAGACGGTGACCCAGCGCTTGGCGCCGAGTTTCACCGCGTCTTCGACGAGCATGGCGACCTGCATGTAGGTGCTGGGGCGCAGGCGGTAGCAGTAGCGGTGGCCCTGTTCCCAGACCAGTGCGTCGGAGAGGGGTTCGCTGGCGACGAAGAGGCGGCGGCGCTGGCGGGCGTAGTCGCTGAGGGCCAGGCCGACATTGGAGAGGAAGCCGCCGGCGAGGAGGTCGACCTTGGATTCGTCGAGCAACGCACCGGCGAGGCGGACGGCGTCGGGCGGTTTGCCGGCGTCGTCGTGGCTGATGACTTCGAGCTTGCGGCCGAGGACGCCGCCGGCGGCGTTGACCTGTTCGACGGCGAGTTGCCAGCCCATGCGGTATGGCACGGTGAAGGCGGGGATGGCGGTGTAGGAGTTGATCTCGCCGATGCGGATGGGCGCGCTGGTGGATTGGGCGCGGATGGTGCCTGGGGCGGCGAGGGTGGCGGCGGCGGCGAGGAGGGTGCGGCGGGCGATGGGCATGGGGGCATCCTTTCGGAATCCGGTGCGTTGCAACAGGGGCCATTGTGCGGGGTGGGGCCGCGCCTGCTCCGCGGTGCCCCGGCCTCGCGACACGGCCGCGGCGACGACGTTTTCCTGTCGGTCGGCCCTGGCCGGCTGCTGGCGGCGCCGATCGACGTGCCCAGCGGGTGGAACATCGGCCAGACGCGGCGCCGCGTCCAGTGCGGGGCGGCAAAAAATCGTCGGGGCGGGCGATCCAGCGCGGGGCGGGGGTCGGCGATGGCAGGAGGAAGCAAGGTCTTCTTTTTCTGTAACTGCCCAGGTAGCGCTTTTCGGCTTCAGGCCAGCCGGATTTGGGTTATCAACTGGTCTGGCGTTTGTGTCAGAGCCTTGAGGATGTCCCAACCCTGCTTTTTCGCGGTCGACAGCAAGGTTC
>JADLHF010000050.1 GCA_020848935.1 Acetobacteraceae bacterium | reverse complement strand
CTGGGGCCGAGGGCCCCAGACCCCCATGAACGGGTTCCGAGGGCTGTGCCTTCTCTAATTCACGATTCCACCGCTGGATAGTTGCCCCGCGGGGTTCGCCTGCCCTACACCACCCCCAGCGGCAGACAGGAGGCTGAACAATGAAACGTCGGCAAGTTCTCGGAGCCATGGCGGCCACGGCGGGCGCACTGGCCGCCCCCGGGATTGTCCAGGCCCAGTCCAAGCGGGTGCTGAAATTCGTCCCCGATGCCGACCTCGCCGTGCTCGATCCCGTCATCACCACCAGCTACCAGACCCGCGACCACGGCTTCATGGTGTTCGACAGCCTGTACGGCCAGGACGACAGCTACCGCATCCGCCCGCAGATGGCCGAGGGGCACGTGGTGGAGGATGACGGCAAGACCTGGAAGATCAGCCTGCGCGACGGGCTGAAGTTCCACGACGGCGAGGCCGTGCTGGCGCGCGACGCCGTGGCCTCCATCCAGCGCTGGGGCAAGCGCGATTCCTTCGGCCAGGCGCTGATGGCCGCGGTGAACGAGATCGACGCGCCGGACGACCGCACCATCCGCTTCCGCCTCAAGCAGCCGTTCCCGCTGCTGGCGGATGCGCTCGGCCACTACTCGCCGAACATGCTGGCGATCATGCCCAAGCGCCTGGCCGAGGGCGATCCGTCCAAGCAGATCACCGAGATGGTCGGCAGCGGCCCGTTCCGCTTCAAGCCCGACGAGCGCGTGCCCGGCAGCCGCGTGGTGTACGAGAAGTTCGAAGGCTACGTTCCTCGCCAGGAGCCCGCCGAGCGCACCGCCGGCGGCAAGGTGGTGCATTTCGACCGCATCGAATGGATGATCATCCCCGACGTCTCCGCGGTGGCCAACGCGCTGACCCAGGGCGAGATCGACTGGTGGGGCACGCCGAACGCCGACCTGCGCCCGGTGCTGGCGAAGTCGCGCAACGTGCGGCTGTTCACCATGGTCCCCACCGGCACCATCGCCACGATGCGCTTCAACCAGATGAACCCGCCATTCGACAATCCGGCGATCCGCCGCGCCATCGTCCATGCCGTCACCCAGTCCGACTACATGATCGCCATCCAGGGCGACGACCGGTCCACCTGGCGCGACGGCGTCGGCTATTTCTGCCCCGACACGCCGATGGCCAGCCAAGCCGGGATGGAGAACCTGACCAGCAAGCGCGACCTGGAAGCGGTCAAGCGCGAACTCGCCGCGGCCGGCTACAAGGGCGAGAAGGTGGTGCTGCTGGCGCCGCAGGACATTCCCTCCACCAAGGCGATCGCCGAGGTCAGCTTCGACCTGTACAAGCGCATCGGCCTGAACGTGGAGGCCCAGGCGATGGATTGGGCCACCCTGGTGCAGCGCCGCGCCAAGCAGGACCCGGTGGACCAGGGCGGCTGGAGCGTGTTCCACACCTCCTGGGGCGGGGTGGACCAGTTCAACCCGGCCGTGCATGCCTTCCTGCGCGGCAACGGCAAGCAGGGCATCATGGGCTGGCCGGTCAGCCCGACCATCGAGGCCCTGCGCGCCGAATGGCTGCTGGCGCCCGACCTCGCCTCCCAGCAGAAGGTCTGCGAAACCCTCCAGCTCCAGGCGTTCCGCGACGTGCCCTACATCCCGCTCGGCCAAGTGCTCGGCCAAAGCGCCCACCGCGCCGACCTCAAGGGCGTCCTGACCGGCCTGCCGGTGTTCTGGAACGTGCGGCGGGGCGCCTGATCCGCCACCCCGCCCCTACCCCCGCGCGGGCAGGGGGCGCCGGGCAGGCGCGCCCTGCCCGGCGGCTGCGGTCATCCTTCCAGGATGAAGGTCAACTCCATGGTCACGCGGTATTCCGCCACCTTGCCGTCCCGCACGCTGGCCTTCTGCTCGATCACGTGCAGCCCGGTGATGCCGCGCAAGGTCTTGCTCGCGCGGCTGAGGCCCTCCTGGATGGCGGCATCGAAGCTCGTCGGTGACGCCGCGGTGATTTTCGAGACGCTCGCTACTGCCATGTCCGTATCCTCCGTGATCAGGCCGCCATCGGGCTGCCAAGGGTGCAATCCGACAACGTCCCGATGACCGGACCACCCGGCCACCTGCGGGCATGCTACGCGCCGTGCGGCCGCGATTACAACGACGATGGTGCCGGCGGGAGGTGCGGATCGTGGCTGCAAGGAAGCAAGGTCTTCTTTTTCTGAAGAAAAAGAAGCAAAAAGACTTTTTGTTCATTTGTCCTGCGGCGACGCCATGCGCTCCCGCTCAACGAATGGAAGTTTTTTGGTTCTTTTTTTCAAAAAAGAACGCGCTTCCTTTCGCCTATTGCCGAAGCTCCAGCCGCGAGAGGCATTCGCCCTCGCTGCCCCCTTCGTCCATCCGTGCCTGGGCATGCACCACCTTCTGCGCCCGCCTCTGGCGCTGCAGCACCAGGTTGAGCCGGCAGACATCGGCGGCCTCGTAGTTCCACACCTCCGCCCCGCCATCGCGCCGCTGCTGCTGCGGTTCGCCGAAGCGGGCGCGCAGGTCCTGCGTGGTCAGGTCCAGCAGCGATGGCGTCGGCACGTTGTGTTCCGCCGGTTCCACGGTGGATGCCGGCGCGGGGGCCGCCGCCATCCGGCTCGTGCCGGTCGGCGCGGGCCGCGCGCAACCGGCGATCAGCGCCAGCAGGATCAGGCCTGCCGGGTGCGCACGGACGCCGGCCATGTCAGCCCGGCGGCTCCGCACCGCCCGCGGGTGCGGACGATGCCGGGACCACTGCCGGGCCGTCGGAGCGGCTCTCGGTGATCATTTCGATCTGGCCGGTGATCTGCCCGCCATCCTCGACCTGCAGCCGGCGGCAGCGCGCGGTGCCCAGCACCCGGCCGGTGGCGCGCACGACCAGGGCGTTGCGCGCGGTCAGCGTGCCATCGATGGTGCCGGCGATCTCGGCATCCTCCACCTCGACCTCGCCGCGGAACATGCCGCCCTGGGCGATCGCCAGTTCGGTGGCGTGGATGTTCTTGGCCTCCACGATCCCCTCCACCTCCAGCCGTTCGGCGTCCTGGATGGTGCCGTGCACGCTGATGCCGCGGCCGATCACCATGGTGCGGCGTTCGGTCGGGCTGCGGGCGCCGGCGGGGCGCGGTTGTCCGGCGGGCGCGTTGCCGGACGGGGCACCGGCGGCGGCCCCTTGCTGCGGGGCGGCGGGAAAGGGCGGGCGGCTCATCGGCGGTGCCTCCTTGGGGGGCGCGGAGCGGAACGGCGGAACGCCGAGCCCGGAATCGACCGGGCGCGGGCCCCCGCCGGGCAGGGGGGCGGAAAGCGGGGTGGCGGATGTGGCCGGCTTCGGCGCTTCTGCCGGCGTCGGTTCTTCGGGTTTACGGCGCTTGAACACGGCGGAGTCCATTCCAGAAGGTGATGCCGGGCCAGGGGGCTAACACGCGGGGGGGCGGCCGGACAACCCGAGCGGTGGGTAGATGCGCCCGCCGATCGGTGCGTCCCTGCCCAGAATGTGTACCATCGCAGCCAGCCCCAGCACAGGGGCAACCAGGTTCAGCCCGGGCACCAGCCCGGCCGCCGCCACCAGCCCGCCCTGCACCACCACGGCAAAGCGCCGCCGCCGGTACAGCGCCAGCGCCGCCGCACGGTTGCAGCGCCGCAGCGCCACGGCCATGAACAGCCCCCGCCCGATCGCCCAGGCCGCCACCAGCCAGCCCACCAGCAGGCCCAATCCGGGGAGCAGCACCGCCACCAGCAGCGCCAGCAGTTGCATCCCCAGCACCAGCAGCGCCAGCGCCGTGCCGTCCCAGGCCTGTGCTGCCAGGCTGGCGGGTACCGCGGGCGGCAGGTCGGGGAAGTGCCGCCGCTCCACCGCCTCGGCCACCCGGTCCACGAACAGGGTGGCAATGCCGGTGGCCAGCGGCACGAACAGGAACAGCCCCAGCACCGCCGCCCCGGCCACGCCGGCGACTCCAGCCACCCATTCCAGCCAGCCGGCCAGCGTCGGCCAGTCCGCGGCCAGCCAGGCGGCGCCGCGCACCCCGCCCCAGGCCAGGCCGGCCGCCGCCGTCGCCAGCGCCAGCAGCGCCCAGCCGGCGCTGCGCAGCACGGCACCGAGGAAGGCGGGATCATCCAGTTGCCCGATTGCCAGCAGTGTCGCCGAGGGTCGCATCTGGGTCATGGTTGCCGGGTGCCTTGGCGGGTGTTACGCGGGCGCCGAACGGCGCAGCGGAGACTGATTGATGGCCCTATCCCCCAAATTCGACATCCTGGCCATCGGCAACGCCATCGTCGATGTCACCGCCCCGGTGGCCGAAGCCTTCCTGTCGCGCCATGACATGCGCAAGGGCGCGATGGCGCTGGTTGATGCCGCCACCGCCGAGACCCTCTACGCTGCCATGCCGCCGGCCGGCGAAAGCAGCGGCGGTTCGGCCGCCAACACTGCCGCGGTCGCGGCCCTGCTGGGCAGCCGGGTGGCCTATCTCGGCCGCGTCGCCGATGACCAGCTCGGCCGCGTCTTTCGCCACGACATTGCCGCCGTCGGCGTGCATTTCCCAACGCCGCCCTTGGCGGGCGGGGCGCCGACCGCGCGCTGCCTGATCCTGGTGACGCCGGACGCGCAGCGCACCATGAACACGTTCCTGGGCGCCTGCGTCAGCTTTGGTCCCGATGATGTCGATCCCGCCCTGGTGGCCGATTCCGCCGTCACCTACCTGGAAGGCTATCTGTTCGACCCCCCCGCGGCCCAGGAGGCCTTCCGCAAGGCCGCCGCCGCCGCGCACGCCGCCGGCCGCCAGGTCGCCCTGACGCTGTCGGACGCGTTCTGCGTCCATCGCCACCGCGCCGCCTTCCGTGACCTGGTTGCCAACCACATCGACATCCTGTTCGCCAACGAGGCCGAAGTCACCGCGCTTTACGAGACCAACACCCTGGCCGAAGCCGTCACCCACGCCCGCCGCGACGTGGCACTGGCCGCCATCACCATGAGCGAGAACGGCAGCATGGTGATCCAGGGCGGCGAGACGGCCCTCATCCGCGCCGAGCCCACAAGCGTGGTCGATACCACCGGCGCCGGCGACGCCTATGCCGCCGGCTTCCTCGCCGCCCATACGCGCGGGCTCTCGCTGCAACAGGCGGGCCGCCTGGGCAGCATTGCCGCCGCCGAAGTCATCAGCCACTACGGCGCCCGCCCGATGCGCGACCTGTCCAAGGAAATGGCGAGCCTTTGACGGGAAAGGATATTTGGTTGACCGAGAACAAATTCCCAAAAGTCTTTTTGCTTCTTTTTCTTCAGAAAAAGAAGACCTTCCTTCCTTGACGCCCCTGCCTCCTCCACTCCACGCTCCGCGGCATGCGCGATCCCGCTGACATTGGCGGCCCCGCCCGCGCCGCCAGGCTCGCCGGCGGGGTGGGGCGCCGCCCCGGCCCCAGGGATGCCGCCCTGCGCGAGGCCCGCGTCTGCTACGACCACCTCGCCGGCGTGCGCGGCGTGCGGCTGCATGACGCGATGGTGGCGCAGGGCGTGCTGGTCGCGACCCAGGACGGCATCGCCCTTTCGCCCGCCGGCCGCGCTCGGCTGGTGGCCGAGGGGATCGACATCGCCGCCCTGGACTCCCGCCCGCGCCCGCTGTGCCGGGCCTGCCTGGATTGGAGCGAGCGCCGCCCCCATCTTGCCGGCAGCCTCGGCGCCGCGTTGCTGCGGCATTTCATCGCGCGCGGCTGGCTGCGTCGCGACTCCGCCAGCCGCGCCGTGCATGTCACCCCGCAGGGCGAGGCCGCGCTTGCCGCCTTCGCCGCCGGACCCCGCCGCGCCGGCGTTGGCTGAGCCGCGGCGCAACGCAGCCCCCCGCCGGATTTTCTCGCTTTCCGCCGCTGCCTCGCTTATGTGCACCGCAACAAATCGGGTACGGCCACTCGGCCGCGCCCCCCTCTTGCACGTCCGGACCGCCCATGGAAATCCGCAATATCGCCATCATCGCCCACGTCGATCACGGCAAGACCACGCTGGTGGACCAGCTGCTGCGCCAGTCGGGCGCCTTTCGCGAACACCAGCAGGTGGCCGAGCGCGCGCTTGACCGCAACGAGCTGGAGCGCGAGCGCGGCATCACCATCCTGGCCAAGTGCACCGCGGTGACGTGGAAGGGCACGCGCATCAACATCGTCGATACCCCCGGGCACGCCGATTTCGGCGGCGAGGTGGAGCGAATCCTGAACATGGTGGATGGCGCCATCGTGCTGGTGGATGCCGCCGAGGGCGTGCTGCCGCAGACCAAGTTCGTGCTGACCAAGGCGCTGGCGCAGGGGATCAAGCCGATCGTCGTGGTCAACAAGATCGACCGGCAGGATGCCCGGCCGGATGAAGTGCACGAGGAGATGTTCGACCTGTTCGCGGCCCTTGGCGCCAATGACGACCAGCTCGACTTCCCGATGCTCTATGCCTCCGGCCGCCAGGGCTGGGCGGTGGTGTCGCTGGACGACGAGCGCAAGGACCTGGGCCCGATGTTCGACCTGGTGCTGCGCCATGTGCAGCCGCCGGTGCGCGACCAGAACGCCCCGTTCGCCATGGTTGCCTCCATCCTCGACTACGACAATTTCCTCGGCCGGGTGCTGACCGGGCGGGTGGAGCAGGGGCGGCCGCGGCTGAACATGCCGCTGAAGGTGCTGCGCAGCGACGGGACCGTGGTGGAGACCGGGCGGCTGACCAAGCTGATGGGCTTTCGCGGGCTGGACCGGGTGAACATCGAGGAGGCCGAGCCCGGCGACATCATCGCCATCGCCGGCATGACCGACGCGACCATTCCCGACACCATCTGCGACCCCGCCGTGATGGCGCCGCTGCCGGCGACGCCGGTGGACCCGCCGACGCTGGCGATGACGTTTCGCATCAATGACGGACCGCTGGGCGGGCGCGAGGGCAAGAAGGTCACGTCGCGGCAGATCCGCGACCGGCTGTTCCGCGAGACCGAGGGGAACGTGGCGATCAAGGTCACCGAGTCCAACGAGAGCGAGGCCTTCGAGGTGGCCGGGCGCGGCGAGTTGCAGCTTGGCGTGCTGATCGAGACCATGCGGCGCGAGGGCTTCGAGCTGACGATCGGCCGGCCGCGGGTGCTGACCCGCGAGAATCCGGAAACCGGCGAGCGCGAGGAGCCGTTCGAGGACGTCCTGGTCGATGTGGACGAGCCTTTTACCGGGATCGTCGTCGAAAAACTCAGCAAGCGCAAAGGCGTGATGCAGGACATGCGGCCGTCCGGCGGCGGGAAGGTGCGGCTGACCTTCCACATGCCGTCGCGCGGGCTGATCGGCTATCACGGCGAATTCCTGACCGATACCCGCGGCACCGGCATCATGAACCGCATCTTCGCCGGCTATGAGCCCTGGGCCGGCGCCATGGAAGGGCGGCGCAACGGGTCGCTGATCTCCAACTCCGACGGCGAGGCGGTGCATTATTCGCTGTGGTACCTGCAGGAGCGGGGCACGCTGTTCGTCGATCCCGGCGACAAGATCTACCAGGGGATGATCCTGGGGGAACATTCGCGGGATTCGGACCTGGACGTGAATGCGATCAAGGAGAAGAAGCTGACCAACATCCGCGCCGCCGGCAAGGATGATGCGATGCTGCTGATCCCGCCGCGGCGGATGAGCCTGGAACAGGCGATCGCCTATATCGAGGACAACGAACTGGTGGAAGTGACGCCGGGGGCGATCCGGCTGCGCAAGCGCTACCTCGACCCGCATGAGCGCAAGCGGCATGACCGGCGGAGTGCGGAGTCCGAGGCGGCGGCCTGAGACTTCGCGGACGGGCGTAAGTAAGGGCAGGGCGCTGCCCTGCACCCGCCAGGGGGCCGAGCCCCCTGGACCCTCGATCATATCATTGCGATATCGAAATATTATGGGCGTGCAGGGGTGAGGTGGGTCAGGCGGGTTTTGTTTTCCAGGCGCGGACGGCGGCGCGGACATAGGCCGGCAGGGGGCGCGGTGGGGGGCGCGGTGGGGGGCGCGGTGGGGGGGATTCGGGGTGT
>JADLHF010000049.1 GCA_020848935.1 Acetobacteraceae bacterium | reverse complement strand
CGCGCGCTGGAAGCCGCCGAGGCCTTGGCTGCCGACGGCATCGAGGCCGAGGTGATCGACCTGCGCACGATCCAGCCGCTGGATGTCGATACCGTGGCCGAGAGTGTCCACAAGACGCATCGCCTGCTGGTGGTTGATGAGGGCTGGCCGATGATGGGCCTGGGCGCCGAGCTGGGCCAGGCGATGAACGAGACCTGCTGGGACCAGCTCGATGCCCCGGTCGCCCGCCTGCACACCGCGCCGGTCACCCACCCCTTCGGCCCGGCGCTGGAACGCGCCATGCTGGTCAGCGCCGATCTGGTGGCGGCGCGGGTGCGCGAGGTGATCGCCGGGCGCGCCACCCCGCCCTGGCGTTGGCGCGGGCGCATCGATGGGGTGCAGGCCGAGGTGACACAGAGCATCACCCCCGGCACCGCGAAGCCGGCCGCCGCGCCGGCCGCGCCGACGATCGCCGGCGCGCCGATCCTGATGCCGTTCGGCGACCTGACCGTCGATTCCGGCCGGCTGGTGCGCTGGACCGTTGCCGCCGGGGCGGCGGTGAAGAAGGGCGAGACCGTCGCCGAGATCGAGACCGACAAGGCGGTGGTGGAAATCGAGGCGCCGGCCGACGGCCGGGTGGTGCAATCCGTCACCGAACCGGGCACGGTGGTGAAGATGGGCGGCATGATCGGAGCGGTGCAGTGAAAATCCTCTACCTCAACTACCCCCTGCCCTCGGACGGGCTGGAAGCGGCCACCTTCGGGAGCGCGGCCACGCTGGCGATGTATCCGGTCGGCGGCACGCCGACGGCGCAGGAAATGGCCGAGGCCGACGGGATCATCACCGGCTCGGCCAACCACGATGTCGGCCCGGTGGACCAGTATCCCAACTGCAAGATCATCCTGCGGCTGGGCGTCGGCTACGACAATCTCAACATTGCCGCCTGGGCGGCGCGCGGGGTGCCGGTGTGCAACGTGCCGGATTACGGCACCAGCGAGGTGGCCGACCATGCGGTGACGCTGATGGTCGCGCTTTCGCGCGGCATCGTGCACTACCAGGAGAAGCTGCGCGCCGACCCGGTGGGAAACTGGGGCTGGGCGCCGGGCCCGCGGCTGATGCGCCGGCTGCGCGACAACACCTTCGGGATCATCGGCTTCGGCCGCATCGGCATGGCCGCCGCCCGCCGCGCCGCCGGCTTCGGCATGGACATCGTGTTCTACGACCCGCATCTGCCGAATGGCGTGGAGCTCGGCTTCGGCTGCCGGCGGGTGCATTCGGTGGCCGAGTTGATGGCGCAGTCGGATGCCGTCAGCCTGCACGCGCCGTCCTCACCGGAGACGAAGCACATCATCGACGCGGCAGCGCTGGCGGCGGCCAAGCAGGACCTGATCCTGATCAACACCGCGCGCGGTCCGCTGGTCGATCTCGATGCGCTCTACGATGGCCTCAAGACCGGCCGCGTCGGCGGCGCGGGGCTTGACGTGTTCCCGTCCGAACCGCCCTCGCCCTTGCCGAAGCTGCTGGCGGCCTGGCGCGACGGCGAGGACTGGCTGCGCGACCGGCTGCTGGTCACGCCGCACGCCGCGTTCTACTCGCCGCCCTCCAACCTGGACATCCGGCGCAAGGCGGCCGAATGCCTGCTGGTGTTCCTGCGCGACAACCGGCTGACCAACTGCGTGAACGCCGACCTGCTGCGCCGCAACCGGAGTTGAGCCGATGGATGACCGCTATCTGCGCACCGGCATCTTCCTCGCCCCGTTCCATGCGGTGCGGGAAAATCCGACGCTGGCGATCGAGCGCGACATGGCGCTGATCGAGCATCTCGACCGGCTGAACTACCACGAGGCCTGGGTGGGCGAGCACCATTCCGGCGGCTTCGAGATCATCGCCTCGCCGGAGATGTTCCTGGCCGCCGCCGCCCAGCGCACCCGGCATATCCGGCTGGGCACCGGCGTGGTTTCGCTGCCGTACCACAACCCGTTCACGCTGGCCTCGCGGATGATGCAGCTGGACCACATGGCGCGCGGGCGCTGCATGTTCGGTGTCGGGCCGGGTGCGCTGGTGGGCGATGCGCTGCGGTTGGGCATCGAGGTGGCCGACCAGCGGCGGATGATGAACGAGGGGCTGGATGTCATCATGGAGCTGATGCAGAACCGCACGGTGACGCAGCGCACCGACTGGTTCAACCTGGTCGATGCCCAGTTGCAACTTAAACCGTACAGCCAGCCGATGATGGAAATGGCGGTGGCCTGTTCGCGCTCGCCGGTCGGCGCGGTCGCGGCGGGGCGGCACGGCATCGGGCTGCTGTCGATCGGCGGCACCTCGGACGAGGCGCTGAAGGCGCATGCGGCGAACTGGAAGATCTACAGCGAGAACGCGGCGGCCAACGGCAAGGTGGCCGACCGGCGGAAGTGGCGGATCGTGACGCTGGTGCATATCGCCCCCACCCGCGAGCAGGCGCGTGCCGACATGGCGTTCGGGCTGGAGGAATTCTGCCGCTACTTCAAGGATGTCACCACCTTCCCGATGATCCCCGAGGGGGTGAGCGATCCCGCAGAGTACCTGACCAGTTCCGGCTTCGCCTGCATCGGCACGCCAGATGACTGCATCCATCATTTCGAGCGGCTGTGGCTGGGCTCCGACGGCGGCTTCGGCGGCGTGCTGCTGTTCGCCCACAATGCGGCGGACTGGGCGGCGACGCAGCGCAGCTACGAGTTGATGGCGCGCTATGTCCATCCGCATTTCCAGCGCAACGCCAACGCGATGCGCCAGGCGAGCTACGACATGGCGGCGGGCACCGAGGCAAGCTGGCGGCCGGTCTCGGCCCAGGCGGTGGCCAGCGAGATCGAACGCTACAAGCCGCCCGGCTGATCAGGTGGCCGCGAAGGCGTAGCTAAGGCTGTAGGCGTCGCCGCGATGACGGGCGACCGTGTACTCGGCGGGCTGGCCGGCTTCGTCGAGATAGACGATCTCGCTGACCAGCACCGCGGCGCCGACGCTGTAGTCCAGGCGGCGGGCCAGGGCAGCGTCGGCGAGGTCGGCGCGGACGGTCACCCGGGCACCGGACAGGCGCAGGCCGAGATGGCGCTGGACCGAGCGGAACACCACCACGTCGTCGAAGTCGCGCCGGGTCAGGCGCTGGCCGATCGCCGGGGGGAAGAAGATGGTGACGTCGCTCATCGGCGCGCCATCGCGCATCACCCGGCCGCGCAGGCAGGGGAACAGGGTGGCGGGGTCGAGGCCGAAGATGCGCGCGGCGGCCGAGGAGCCGGCGGTGTGCCAGTCGGAGATTTCCAGCGCCGCGCCGACGGTGGCGGCGACGATGTCGTCCAGCGAGTTCATCGGCCGCACCGCCGGGCCGCGCGGCTCGGCGCTGGCCACCGTGGCGGGTTTGGCCGGGCGCTTGGCGACCAGACCCTCGGCTTCCAGTTCGCGCAGGGCGTGGCGGACCGTGATCAGGCTGACGCCGAAGCCCTCGGCCAGGGCGGCCTCGGTGGGCAGTTCGGTGCCGACCGGGAGCTGGCCATCGGTGATCGCGCCGCGCAGCCGTTCGGCGATCTGGCGGTAGAGCTTGCCGTCGGCACGGTCGAGCGTGCGGGTGACGCGGGCGAAGGGCATGGGGCAGTCCTGCGCCATCGGGCGAGTCCGGGCAAGCGCTGCGCGAGGCAGGGATCACGATTGCGCAACAAGGCATTGGCGGCCGGCGCGTTGACTGGGTAGGGTCGGCGTAACGTGGAAACCGTACTCGCGATCGACCTGGGGGGGAGTTCTGTGCGCGCCGCCCTGGTGGAGCGGGACGGGCTGGTTCTGGCCAGCGCGATGCGCAGCCACCAGGTGGGCGAGGAGGCCGACGCCGAAGGCTGGTGGGCGATGGTGGTGGAGGCGGTGGCCGAGCTGCCGCGCGCGCAGGTCCGGGCGATCATCGCCACCGGCTTCACCCGCAGCCAGGTGCTGGTGGACGGCGACGGCCAGCCGGTGCGCCCGGCCCAGTGCTTTCCGGACACCAGGGCCGTGGCCGAAGCCACCGAACTGGCCGGGGTGACGCGCGGAACCTGGATGGAGATGACGCCGTTTCATCCCGTCGCCCGGTTGCGCTGGGTGCAGGCGCATGACGCCACGGCCTTCGCGCGGGCGCGGCATGTGCTGCAACCGAAGGATTTCCTGGTGTTGCGGATGACCGGCAAGCTGGCCGGCGACCGGATCAGCAATGCCTGGGCGCTGGAGCGGCGCGGCAACATGCGGGCGCTGCCGCTGTTCCGGCGGGCGCGGCTGGATGCCGGGCTGTTGCCGGAGCTGCTGGAGCCGTGGGACGTGGCGGGGCTGTGCACGGGGTTGGCCGGGTTCGACGGCGTGCCGGTGATGTGCGGGGCGATGGACACCTGGTGCGCCAGCCTCGGCGCGGGGGCGGCGCGGGCGGGCGATGCCTATCTGATCGCCGGGACCACGGATGCCGGCGGCGTGCTGGGCGATGAGCCGGGCGAGGCCGAGGGGCTGGTGACGATACCGTGGGGCCGCGGGCTGTACCATACCGGCGGGCCGAGCGGGGCGGGCGGGGACTGCCTGCAATGGCTGGCGGAACTGCTGGGGCAGCCGGATGCGGCGGCAGTGGCGGCGCTGGCCGGACAGGCGCGGGGCGGCATGGCGGCGCTGTTGTTCCTGCCGGCGCTGTCCGGCGAGCGGGCGCCGAGCTGGTCGGCGGCCAGCCGGGGCAGTTTCGCCGGGCTGGACCGCAGCCATGGCGCGGCGGAATTGGCGCGGGCGGTGATGGAGGGGGTGGCGTTCGCCGATCGCGACCTGCTGGGCGGGTTGGCGTTCGACCGGCTGTTCCTGGCGGGTGGCGGCGCGCAGTCCGACCTGTGGTGCCAGATCCGCGCCGATGTGCTGGGCTGCCAGGTGTTGCGCAGTGGCGAGCAGCCAGGGCTGGTGGGGGCGGCGCTGGTGGCCTGGGCGGGGCTGGGCGCCTATCCCACGCTGGCGGCGGCGCAGGCGGCGACGATCGGGCAGATGGAGTCGTTCCAGCCCAATCGCGAGGTGATGGCGCGCACCCAGCGATTGTTCGAGGTGTTCAAGCAGTTGCAGGCCGCGGCGGCGGCGCTGGCGGACGGGTTGGGCCGGATCTGAGATTGGCTCGCGGTCGGCAGGGACCCGCCGGCGTCGGCTTGACCTGAAGCGCTAGCTGTCGTTCAAGGCACCCGGCGAGCCTGTAGCTCAGTTGGTAGAGCACCGGACTTTTAATCTGGTGGTCGTGGGTTCGAGTCCCACCGGGCTCACCAT
>JADLHF010000048.1 GCA_020848935.1 Acetobacteraceae bacterium | reverse complement strand
GCCCAGCCCAATCATGGCGTGTTCGTGGAAAACCGCCTGCGCCACCTGGTCGCCAGCGGTGAGGCCGAGAGTACGGTCCTCGCACCGGTGCCGTGGTTTCCCCGGCGCACGCCACCACGCGCCGCGGTGCCGGCAACGGCAGAGCGCCATGGATTTCGCGTGCACCATCCCCGCTTCCTGGCGGTGCCCGGCCTGGGCATGGCAACCAACCCGCTGGCGCTCTATCGCGCCGCGCTGCCGGTGGCGCGCCGGCTCCTCGCCGCCGGCCAGGCATTCGACCTGATCGATGGCCACTATCTTTTCCCCGATGGCGTCGCCGCGGTCTGGCTTGCGCGCGCGCTCGGGCTTCCCGTCGTGCTGACCGCGCGCGGGTCCGATACCAGCCAGCTGGCCCATTATCGCGTGGCAGGTCGAATGATCCGCGCTGCCATCCACGAGGCGGATGCGCTGATCGCGGTCAGCGCGGCGCTGAAGGACGGCCTGGTCGCCCTGGGGGCCGATCCCGCCAAGATCACCGTGCTGCGCAACGGCGTCGATCTTTCCCTGTTCCGCCCCGTGCCGGACCGTGCGGCCGTGCGCGCGGAACTTGGCTTCGACGGCCCCACCCTGCTGTCGGTCGGGCACCTGATCGAGCGCAAGCGCAACGAGATCACGATCGCCGCCCTGCCCTTGCTGCCAGGCTACCGGCTGGTGCTGGTCGGCACCGGCCCCGAACAGCCGGCCCTGGAGGCGCTCGCGGGCCGGTTGGGGGTGGCAGCCCGCGTGCGCTTCGCCGGCCCCGTGCCGCACGCCGAGTTGCCCCGCTACTACACAGCCGCCGACCTGCTGGTGCTTGCCTCCTCGCGCGAGGGCTGGGCGAATGTGCTGCTGGAAGCAATGGGCTGTGGCACGCCGGTGGTGGCAACCCCCGCCTGGGGCTCGCGCGAGGCGGTGGCAGCCCCCGAGGCGGGCATCGTGGTGGACGAGGCAACGCCCGAGGCGATCGCCGCGGCAGTACGGCGGCTGACCGCCGCCCCGCCAGACCGTACCGCGACGCGCTGCTATGCCGAGCAGTTCAGCTGGGATGCCACGACATCGGGCCAGGTTTCGCTGTTCCGCAAGCTGCTGGGCCAGACACATGGCCAAGTGGGCAGGACCTCGTTGCCACCGGCGTGCCGGCACGCCGCGCCGGCAGGGACAATCTCGTGACCTTCCGCTCGCTTCTGAAACCGCCCGACCAGGCGAGATACCTGCTTTGGCACGCCACCGGGCGCCGCCGGCCGTTCACCTTCATCCTGAAGAGCGGCCTGCATATCGGCATACGGAAGCCGGACGACAAAGCCAACGATTTCGGCGTGTTCTACGAGGTGTTCGTGGAGCGCTGCTATGCGGTGCCCGCGAGCCTTGCCACACGGATTCCTGGGAGCGTCCGCAGCATTCTTGATCTCGGCTCCAACTGCGGCGTCAGCCTGCTGTGGTGGCATCTGCATTACCCGGATGCCGACATCCTGGGTTTCGAAGCGCACCCGGCCAATGCCGCAGCCGCGCAGGCGAACATCGATCGCAACCGCGCCGGCCTGCGCATCACGCTGCGCGCGGAAGCGGTTGGCGCCACGCATGGGCGTGTGCGGTTGAGCGACCGCGGCGCCGGCGCCTCGATGTTCTACAGGAACGCCCCGAACTACCTCGAGGTGCCGATGGTCGATCTGTTCGCGGCCATTGCCGGGCGCCGCTTCGACCTGCTGAAGATCGACATCGAGGGTGCCGAGTTCGCCCTGCTGGACGACCCCCGCTTCGACGATCTCGCCCCACCGGCGCTGGTCATGGAATGGCACGAGGTCGGCCGCCCCGGGGCCCAGGCTTATGTCCACGAGCGCCTGAGCGCACTAGGCTACGATGTGCAGGATGTCATGACCGTACCCAACGACCACGGTGTGCTGTGGGCCGTCCGATCCTGAACCGCCGCACATTGGGGCTCGCGCTGGCCGGCCTCGGCGCGGCAGGCATCGCCCGCGCCCAGCCCCGCCCGGCACCCGTAGTGCACGCGCCGGCGCCTCCCTGCGCGGCCCGCGCCGGCGACATCGTCGGCCTGGTACTGGAAGCCGGCCGCTCGCCCACCCCTGCCGGCACCGTGGTGGTGTTCGGCCAGGCCTTCCGCGCCGGTGATCTGCCCGGCAGGGCGAGGCTGGCCGCACGGCTGGCAGGCAGCGGCCGGGAACTGCCGGCGCAGATCGACGCCACGACGCTCCACGCCGATGGTTCGGTCCGGTTCGCGCTGGTCAGCCTGGCGGCCCCGGCACTGCGCGCGGGTGAGCGTGCCGGGGTGCTGCTGGCGCGCACGGACGCCCCCGCGGCGGCGCTGCTGGATGTCGCGGCGGCCGCCGCAGGACGCAGTGCCGCGGTCGAGATCGAAGCAGGCGGTGCGCCTTGGCGCGTCGATCTGCTGCTGCGGCTGCAGGACATCCTGCTGTCGCCGCCAACCCGCGCGGTCTGGCAGCGCGGCCCGCTTGCCGTGCAAGCGCGCCTCCAGCTGCCGGTACCGCCCGGGGCGGTGGGCGAGGTCCACTCCGCCCGGCTGGTGGCCGATGTGGCGTTGCGGGCAGACGGCACGCTGTGGGCCGATGTGTGGCTGCGCAACGACATCGCCATGCAGGAAGGCGGTGGAGCAGCGCGGTACGCGATGCGGGTGCTGCTGGATGGGCGCGAGGCATTGCAGACGGGGTCGATCCACCAGCTTCAGTACACCGGCTTCGGCCGGCTGCGGGGCGCTTCCCGTTCGGGCCCGGCCCCCGCCCCGCCCCTGGTGCGCCACGACGTGGCCTATCTGTGGGCCGCCGGCGCGATCGCACCGTACGATCTTTCGCCGGGGGTTACGGAACGCCGGCTTGCCGACATGGCGCAGTACATGGCAGCGCCCGAGTGGGACGAACCGCTGAACCCGCGCCGGATCATGCAGGAGATGGGCACGGCAGGCGGGCGGCCGGATATCGGCCCGACCACGCTGTGGCAGGCTGCCTGGCTGGTCAGCGGCGATCCGCGCGCCGCCCGCTTCGCACTGGACCAGGCCGAGGCCGGCGGCGCGGTTCCCTGGCATTTCTGGGATCCCGGCGCCGACGGCAGTGCCGGCGGCTGGCTGGACACGCGCCGCTGGCCGCAATTCTGGAGCGATCCGCGCGGCGGCCGGCCCCCGAAAACCCTGCTGCAGCCGATGCCGACCCGGGCCGACACGAAGTGGCTTCCCGACACCGCGCACAAGCCGGCGCTCGGTTTCATCCCCTACCTGCTGACCGGCCGGCGCGCCCTGCTGGACGAGGTGCTGGCCGAAGCGATGTGGGCGATCCTGTCGGCCTGGCCGCTGCGGCGCGGTGAAACCAACGGGGTGGCCGCCGTGCAGGACCTGAACGTGGTGGCCGGCGGGCAGATACGCGGCGCTGCCTGGAGCATGCGCGATCTGGACAACGCCGCCTGGATCGCCCCGGACGACAACCCCACCGG
>JADLHF010000047.1 GCA_020848935.1 Acetobacteraceae bacterium | reverse complement strand
GGCGGCTGGCTCGCCGCCAGCGCCTTCTGGCTGATCGTGGTGCGGCTGATCCCGCCGATCGTGGTGACGCTGCCGCTGTTCCCGGCGGTGAACGCGATCGGGCTGCAGGATACGCACATCTGGCTCGGCATCCTGTATGCGACCTTCTTCGTGAGCCTGGGCACCTTCGTGATGCGCGCCTTCATCGACCAGATCCCGCGCGAACTGGATGAGGCGGCGGCCGTCGATGGTGCCGGCAGGATCACCACGCTCTTGCGCGTGATCGCCCCGCTCGCGGCCCAGGGCATGCTGGCGGTGGCGGTGTTCGTGATCGTGTTCGCCTGGAACGAGTTCCTGTTCGCGTTCATCTTCACCAGCACCCGGGCGCGCACCGCGCCCTTGGTGCTGGCCGACATCATCGGCAATTTCGATGGCGTGGAATGGGGCGTGCTGTTCGCCGCCGCCAGCGTGCAGCTGGCGCCGGTGCTCGGCTTCGTCTGGATCATGCAGAAATACCTGGTCGCCGGCCTGACCGCCGGCGCGACCAAGGGCTGATACCAGCGGCACGAGACTTTGACTCGTGGGGAGGCGCCGAAGGCGCCCGCCGCCGGTGCGGCGAGCCAAGGCGGAAGAGCCGCCGCCCGGCGCTTGAGGGCGATGAAAGACTCAATACCAACGGTCAATGCAATTGACCGTTGGTATGACGCTATCGGCCGCGGCGGGCGGCCAGCAGCGCCATGCCGACCAGCGCCTTCTCGGCGGTATCGGAAAGCCCGAGGCTGCGCACCGCGTGCGCGATCGCGACACTGGTGCGCACCACGCCGTCCGGGGTTGCGGCTCCCTGCTTCCAGGCGAAGCCGAACGGGTTGTCGGGGTCGGGATCGTCGGAGAAGTCGCCCGGCTCGAAATCCGCAGCCGGTGCCGCCGGCGGCGGCGCGAACAGCGCGTCCTGGCGCGGGTCGTCGGCGAGCGTCGGCGTCGCGGCGGGGGGCTTTGCCATCGCGGGCCAGCCTACGCCGCGGCGGCGCCGGCGGCATAGGGGCACGTCGCGCCGCCGCCGGCAGCCTTGGCACCAGCCTCGACCCCAGCCTTGACGCCAGCCTTGACGCCAGCCTTGACGCCAGCCTTGGCTTCGCCCCCGTCGGTGCCGTTGCCGGTGCCCTTGTCGCCACCCTTGCGGCGCTTGCGGTTCTCGACCGCGTAGGCGCCCGGCTGGCGCACCGGCTGGGTCGCGCGGCGCACCACGGTGTCGGCATAGGCCTGCCAGTCGGCGGGCTGGAACGCTTCCAGCCGGTCCACGGCCTCGGCGCTTTTGAGCGTCTCCTCGGCGTAGGCGACCTGCGGCAGCACCTGCACCATCGCCACCGGCCATTCCCGCGAGAAGCGGATCGGGCTGTGCGTGCGGGTCAGGCGCAGGTTGGAGAACAGCGGGCCGAACCAGTGGTCGGTCTCGATGATGCCCTCGAACACCTCGAAGCCGCGATTGCCGGGCAGGTTGGCGCAGGGGCGCACCAGCGCCGACCAGCCGGGCGCGGTCCTGAGCGTCAGACCCGACCAGATCTGCACGATGCCCGGTTCCTGCATGCAGCCGAGGAACGGCGGCGAGTAGCCCCTGATGGCCTCGGGTGCTGCGGCATCGAAGCGGGCCTGGAAGCCGGGGAACTGGATGATCGAGAGCGGGAACCAGCCGCCCCCTCCTTCGCCACCAACGCCTTCCCAGGTGGCGAACACCTCGTTGCCGTCGAAATAGAGTTCGAAATCCATCGGCGGGAACAGGTACCAGCCGAGGCCGGTGGCGGTGCTGATCGCATCGCAGTAGCGGAAGGCGCGGGTCGGCAGGCTGCCTGCTGCGCTGCGGTCGGCGCGGAGCGGCAGGCGGGCCTGGTCGATCATGCGGAAGAACGTCACCAGCGGCGCGCCGGGGGCCGATGCTGGTACCGGTGCTGGTACCGGTGCGGGAGCGGGGGAGGCGGCGAGGGCGGCGGGGCTGGTCATCTCTGGTTCTCCGTTTCTTCGGGCCAGGCGGTCGGGCGGCAGGGCGTGGGCAAGGCGGCCGGAGCCGGGAGCGATGCCCCGGCTCCGGTCGGTCGGATGTCAGAACGCGGGGCTGTAGCCGCCGATGCGGACGGCGCCGGAATCCCGGCTCGAGGCCGGCACCAGGGCACCCAGCGTCGGCGGGCTGTAGCCGCCGATGCGGACCTGGCCGTTGTCCTTCACGGCCTCGCTCGCGCCGCCGGCCGGCAAGGCCATCGGCAGCGACGGGCTGTAGCCGCCGATGCGAACCGCGCCGGCATCCTTGGTGGTGGCGGGGGCGGTGACGATGGTGATCATGGGCATGTTCCTTTCGGGTTGGAAGGCTGGGTTCTGGTTGGAAGGCTTGGGGCGAGGCGGGTATCCGGCAGGCGGTGGGTTCCGCCATGTCCGGGAGCCTGGGGCAGCAATACGTCAAAATAGGACGTATAGCGGTAGAGTTCCTCAACCAGCCCGCAACCGATGTGCACAAAGTCGGTTGCGGAAGAAAAAATACCTATAACTTTCGGTGCCAGCAAGTGGAATCCTCATCCGCCCCGGGCCGGCGCCGCCGCGGCCTTTGGAAATCACGCCGAATCACACCGAATCACGGCGAATCACGACGAACTCACGTGCGCGTTGACCTTTCAGCAACCACACTCCGCCCCGCCCACCGACGCCGAAGCAGCGCCCTCGTTGCCCAGGCATC
>JADLHF010000046.1 GCA_020848935.1 Acetobacteraceae bacterium | reverse complement strand
CGGAAGGATCGACCTCCTCGCGATACAGGTCGCGCGTCATCGCCATGTTGTTGGTGATGGCGAACGCGACATGCCCGTTGCTGCCCCACCACAACCCCGGCATCCCCACCGGCCCGGCCCCCGCCGCATCGTCCTCGGGTCCATGCAGCCCATACTCGTACCAGGACGACGGCACCCAGAACGGCTGATGCGGATCACCCGCCAGCAACGCCTTCCCCCCCGCCGCCCGGCTGCCCGTCACCGCCCAGTTGTTGCTGCCGGTGGCATCGTCGGTGCCCACGCCCATCGGCGCCTGCGCGCCAACCTCCGGCCAGCCCGGCGGCGGCACCACCAGGTGCTCGGATGCCTCCGGCGTCAGGTAGATCTCGCGGAACTGCTCCGGCAACAGCTTCGCCACCTCGGCGGCCATGATACGGTCCAGCCGCCCGTTCAGCGACCACCAGAACCCCCGCGCAATCGCCACCACATCGCTGACGGTGAACGGCTGCGGCACATAGCCCAGCATGCGGAACTCCACCGGCAGGTCGGCCCCGAACCGCTCGATCGCCCGATTGATCCCGCGCACGAAGGCCGCCGTCTCCTCATAGGTCCGCCCATCCATCCGCGACGGCTCCTCCGCCGCCATCCGGTCCAGCCCCACCGTCAGATGCGCAGTGTCCGACGCCACGAAACCCGCCCCCAGGACCTCCGCCTGCCGCCCCAGCGCACGCCGCCGCAGCCGATCCATCTGCCACAGCCGGTCCTGCGCCATGGCAAACCCGACCCCGAAATAAAGATCGCCGGTGCTCTTCGCGAAGACGTGCGGCACCCCCGCCCGGTCGCGCAGGATATCCACCCGGCCCGCCACGCCGGCATGCAGCCGCTGATCGGAAATCGCCGCGTGGCGACGCAACCAGGCGGCCCGCGCCGCCGCGAACTCGCCCGCCGTCACCCCGGCCGCCGCACAAACCTCGGCAACCTGCCGCTCCCCCTTGATCGCGGCCAGCAGCGCCGCATCGTCCAGTGCCATCGTCGTCATCCCTCCTGCGATTCCCGCGACGGTCCCACCAGTGTGGCACCGCCATCAACAACCAGAACCTGCCCGGTCACGAACCGGGCCTGCGCGGACAGCAGAAACCGCGCCGCCGCGCCGATATCCCACCCCGTCCCCTCCAGCCCCAGCACCGACGCCCGCCGCCGCGTATCGCGCGCCGCGTCCGTCATTCCGCGCGCATACACCATCGGCGTATAGACCGGCCCCGGCGCGATGCAGTTCACCCGAATACCCTCCCGCCCATGATCCACCGCCATCGCCTTGGTCAGCCCGATCACCGCCGCCTTGCTGACCGTGTACGGCGTCAACCCCCGCGGCCGCAGCGCCGAGATCGAGGACACATTCACGATCGCCCCGCCCCCCGCCCGCCGCATCGCCGGGATGGCATGCTTGCTGACCAGGAACATCGAATCCACGTTCACCCGCATCACGTTCTGCCACTCGGCCTCGGACACATCCACCACCGAGCCACGCCCGCCAATGCCCACATTGTTGTCCAGCACATCCAGCCGCCCGAAGCTGCGCTCGGCATGATCCACCATCGCGGCACACGCCACCCCGTCGGTCACATCATACGAAGCTGCCTCCGCCGTGCCCCCCTCGGCGCGGATCATCGCCACCGTCCGCTCCGCCAGCGCAATCTCGCGATCCACCACCAGCACCCCGGCCCCGGCCCGCGCCAACAGGATGCAAGCCGCCCGCCCGTTGCCGATCCCCTCCCCCGCCGCCCCGCCGCCGGTGACGATCGCGCCCTTGCCGCGCAGGCCCCATACGTCGTCTTCCATTCTCAATCCCCCAAGACAAAGAAAGAATCTTCTTTTTCTGAAGAAAAAGAAGCAAAAAGACTTTTATTCATTTGGATTTGGTTCACCCGGCTTACTGAACGAGTGAAAGTTTTTTGGTTCTTTTTTTCAAAAAAGAACATCGCTTCCTTCCTTACGGCAACCCCGCCCCCGGCACATCCACCCGCACCGTCTCGATCCGCCCGTCCCGCTTCTCCGCCATCCCCGGCCCGCTGGCCGAACTCGTGCAGACATACAGCGTCCGCCGATCCTCGCCCCCCAGCATGCAGGCAAACGCCTGCCGCCCCTGCGGCAAGGCAATGGTCTGCACGATCCCCTGCCCCTCCATCGCCCGCACCACCCGGTTGCCGCGCGGGTCCGCCACCCAGATGCCGCCCTCCGCGTCCAGGCAGATGCCATCCGGGAAACAGTCCTCGAACTGCGCGAACACGCCGCGATTCGACAGCGCGCCATCCGCGCCGATGTCGAAACGGGTCAGCCGCTTGCCCACCGTCTCGCCGATGATCATGCGCTTGCCGTCCGGCGTGATCACCGCGCCGTTCGGAAACATCAGCCCCTCGGCGGCGGCATGCACGCTGCCATCGGGATCGACGCGGACCAGCACCGCCGGCCGCTCCGCCTCGCCCTTGTGCCGGTCGAACCCGAAATTGCCGACATAGGCGCGGCCCATGGCGTCCACCACCATGTCGTTGCACGGCCCGCTCGCCAACCCTGACAGGTCGGCCACCTTCTCCAGCGCAGTCCCCGCCACCCGCATCAGCGACCGGTCGAGCATCGACACCACCAGCAACGTGCCATCCGGCCGCCACCCGAGCCCCGAGGGCTGTTGCGGCACATGGACCATCGTCTCCGCCCAGCCCTCAGGGGACAGCGCCATCACCCGATGCGTATAGAAATCCGAGAACCACAACCGCCCCTGGTGCCAGCGCGGCCCCTCGGGAAAGGTGAGCCCAGCCAGCACTGTCGCCAATTCGCTCTGCTGGGCCATCCGTCGCCCTCCCGATCCAGGCTCTTGTCCCACGAGCCTAACCACAATCCGCGCCACGGCAAGGCGCCGGCCAGCCTCTCGCGATCGGGGCGGCTGCACATTTCCGCTTGCAGCGATCGGTTAGTTATGTAGAATGACCAATGTGACCCACAGCCCCAACCCCTCCCTGGCCCTTGGGCCCACCGGCACCGCCGTCGCCACCCCGGCGGCGGCGCGCGCCCTGCTGGCCGTCCTGCTCGCGCCGTTGATCGCGCTGCTCGATGCCCAGTTGACGCGCCTGTTCGCCCGCCTCGAAGACGTCATGCAACAATGGCGCGACGGCACGCTGCCCCCGCCGCCGTCGATGCCTCCCACCTCATGCCGCCGCCCCGCGCGCGCCGCGGCGCCGCCCCTGCCCATCGCGCCGGCGGACTCCTGGCTTGCCGAGCTGATCAACCTGGCGCTGCCGCAGGAGCGCCACGACAGCCGACGCGCTGAACCCGACACTGCCGCGCCCAGCGCGGCGCCCTGCTCAACCCATCCGCCGAAAATGCCATATGGCCAGCCCGCCGGTCAGATAGTGAGGCAAAACCAGGAATCACATGGCGACGGAGAGGCAGAGAGAAGGACTCCTCTCCGCCTCTCCGCCTCCATGTGGAGATTTCTTGCTTGCTTACGATGCGAATCACGGCCCGCGCGCCAAATGCGACTGCCCTGCACGCTTGCACGCCCGGTCTCCCCGTCGGATCAGATCACGGTTAAAAACGACTACCGGGGCATCCGAAAGTTCTCGTCTTTTTCGTTCCGTATTCGTGTCATTTCGATATAAATCATCCCCACTTTCCATCCAGCACCCGCTTGCCGATCGTCATCCGGTGCACCTCCGACGGCCCCTCATAGACCCGCATCGTCCGCACCTTCGACGCCATCAGTTGCAACGGCAGTTCCTTGGTCACCCCCATCGCACCATGCGCCTGCATCGCCTGGTCGATGATCTCGGTCGCCATCTCGGTCGCGAACACCTTGATCATCGACGCCTCCGTGCGCACATCGCGCCCGGCATCGCTCTTCGCCGCCGCATCCATCACCATCAGCCGGCAGGCATGGATCTTCGTCGCCGCCTCGGCCACCCACCACTGGATCGCCTGCCGTTCCGAAAGCTTCGCCCCGAACGTCACCCGGTTGCGCGCGTGTTCGCACAGCATCGCCAGCGCCCGCACCGCCATGCCGGTGCACCAGGCGCCCATCTGCAACCGCCGCACCGTCAGCCGCAACTGCATCGGCGCAAAGCCCCGCCCGATCTGCCCCAGCACCTGCGCCTTAGGAACCCGGCAATCCTCGAACACGATCTCATAGGTCCGCTGCCCGCCGATCATCGCGATCTCGCGCTCGATGATGAAGCCCTTGGCCCCCTTGTCGACGATGAAGGCCGTCACGCCATCATGCCGCCGCCCCTCGCCGGTGCGCGCCATCACGATGATGAAGTCGGCACTGGGCGCCCGGCTGATCCAGATCTTCCGCCCGTTGATCACCCAGTCGTCGCCATCCGCCACCGCCCGCGTGATCATCCCGGCCGGATCGCCGCCGGCGCCGGGTTCCGAAATGGCAATGGCCGACTTCGCCACCCCGGCCGCATAGGGTTCGAGGTATTTCTTGCGCTGTTCGTCGCTCGCCACCGCCAGCAGCATATGCAGATTGGGCGAATCCGGCGGGAAGGTGAACGGGATGCAGGTGCGCCCAAGCTCCTCGTTCATCGCCATCAGCGCCACCGCCGGCAGGTTCGCCCCGCCCAGCTCCTCCGGCACATCCAGCGACCAGAGCCCCAGCTCCTTGCACCGGGCCAGCAGCTTCTCCTCCTCGGCCTCCGACAGCCCCGTCCTCCCGCCGGCCGCCTCGCGGGCCAGCATCGGGCGTTCCAACGGGATAAGCTCCTGATCGACGAATTTCGCCACCAGGTCCCTCAGCATCCGATGCTCTTCGGACAATTCGAATATCATAGCGACAGGTCCTCCCGCCGCCATACTCGCTGCCCCAACAGGGCCCGGCAAGCCGCGCTATTCGCGGATCGCTGTCTTGCCGTCGCCGGAGGGCGGATCGGCTTCGGGCCGCGCAAGGCCGACCTTCCTAATCCTTCACCGGATCGATCGGCGTCACGATACCCTCGGCCGCCTCGATCACCTCGCCGGCGGCAAGACAGAGATCCTCGCGGAACCGCGGCGCCATGATCTGCACGCCCGGCCGCAGCCGCCCATGCCACCCCACCGGCACCGCCAGCGATGGCAGCCCCAGCACCGGCGCGATCAGGCTCACCCGGATCTGGTCCAGCACCTGGCGCTGCCCGTCCAGCGTGATGTCCAGGTCATGCACTGGCGCCAGGCTGCCCATCGTCGGCAGCACCACCAGCGGCCGCGCCTGCATGAACTCCAGCCAGCGCCAGATGTACAGGTCGCGATTGGCGATCGCCGCCAGAAACGCATCGATCCCGGACGGCGGCACCAATTGGTTCCACAACTCCATCGACGCAATGCCACCCGCGTCGCCAAGCTGGCGCATGCGCGGCAGCAGGGCCGGAAACAGCTCGTTGGCCCCGATCGCCAACCAGCACTCGACAATGTCGTTGAGGTCCGGCGGCGACACCTCTTCCACGTCATACCCCGCCGCCGCGAGGTGCTGGCCCGCCATACGCACCGCGGCCGCCTGCGCCGGGTGCAACGTGCCGCCGGGATTCCCCACCACCAGCGCCACGCGTTTCGGCACTGCCCGGCCTTGCAGCGGCACATCGACCCATCGGGTATCCCGCGCATCGCCACGCGCCATGGCCGCCAAGGCCAGCCGGCAGTCACGCACGGTGCGCGTGTGCGGCCCCTGCACCGACATCATCTGCGCGCCGAACGGACGTGCCACAGGCTGGCTGGGATTGAACGCAGGCACCCGCCCCAGGCTGGGCCGCAGCCCGACCACGCCGTTGTACATCGCCGGAATTCGCACCGATCCGCCAATGTCGTTGCCATGCGCAATCGCGCCAATGCCGCTGGCGACCGACGATCCCGCCCCACCCGACGAACCACCGGCGGAAACCGTGGGATCGCGCGGGTTCAGCGTCCGGCCATGCAGCGCGTTGTCGGAGAACACGCGCATCGAGAACGCCGGCAGGTTGGTGCGGCCAATGATGACCGCACCCGCGGCGCGCAGGTTCGCCACCACCGGCGCATCCTCTTTCGCCACGGCGTCCTTGAACGCGACCACGCCATTGGTGGTGGCATACCCAACCTGGTCCACGTTCACCTTGATCGTCACCGGCACGCCATGCAGCGCAGGCAATTCATCCCCGCGCGCCCGCTTCGCATCAGCGGCATCCGCGGCGGCGAGCGCCTCCTCGGCCATCTGCTGCACCACGGCGTTGAGGTACGGGTTGACCGCGTCCAGGCGTCCTAGGCTGGACTGCACCACCTCGCGGGCCGAAGCGCGGCCCGTTCGGATCAGCCGCGCCTGGTCGGTGGCGTCGAGGCGCCAGAGTTCAGAGGTCATGATATTGTCAGGTCCGCTTCACGTTCCAGAACAGCGCGTAGCCGTCGAGCACGCCGGAGATGTTCTTGCGATAGCCCATCGGTGCGAAGAACTGGCCGAACGGCATGTACGGCACATCCTCGAAGGCCTGCAACTGGATCTCCCGCGCCAGCCGCTTCTGCTCGGCAACATCTCCCGAATCGAGCCAAGCGGCGCGCAGTTCCTCCAGCCTCGGGCTGTCCGGCCAGCCGGTCCGCCCGCGCCTGCCGCTGGCGCGCAGCGAGGAGTTCACTGCCGGGTCAAGCTGGTCAACGCCCGACCAATAGGTGTGGTATACGTTCCACCCGCCGGCGTCCGCTGCGTCCTGCCGGCCCAAGCGCTGCACCATCGAGCCCCAGTCCATATAGAGCGGATCGACGTTCAAGCCGCAGCGTTTCAGCATGTCCGCGCCCACGTCACCGGCAAATTTCAGCGACGGCACATCGGTCGGCACCAGCACCACCACCTTCTCGCCCTTGTAGCCGGCCGCGATGATCTCGCGCTTCGCCCGCTCCGGATCGCGCTTGCTGGTCAGGTGGGCCATCCCGGCATCGTTGGCCCAGGGCCCGTTCGTGGCGAAAAAGCCGACACCACTGTTCCACATCGCGCGGTCGTTGCCGGCGACAGCGGTCATGTAATCTTCCTGGTCCACCGCCCACCATATAGCGCGACGGATCGCCGGGTTGTTGAACGGCGGCGTCAGATGGTTGAAGCGAAGGACGCCGAAATAGCCGGTCTTGTCGTGGATCCGGATGGTCAGGTTGGCGTTGCGCCGCAGCAGCGGCAGCAGGTCGGTGGTCGGATTCTCCCACCAATCGACCTCGCCATTCTGCAGGGCGGCGCCGGCGGTGCCGGAATCCGGGATCACCTGCCATTCCACACGGTCGAAATTCACGATCTTCGGCCCGGCGATGAAACTCGGCGTGCCGGTCGATACCGGCAGGTAATCGGCATTGCGCGCATAGACCACCCGCGAGCCGGCAACCCGTTCATCGGCCACGAAGCGAAACGGCCCGCTGCCCACAACCTCGGTGATCGGCTTGCCGGTCGCCGGCGCAATCAGCCGCTCGGGCATGATCGCGCAGATCGCCGAGCCCGGCTTGCCCAATGCAGCCGCAACCAGGGCGAATGGCTTCTTCATGCGGAAGCGCAGCTTCTTGTCGTCCAGGGCCACCAACTCGTCGGTGCGGTCCATCAGGGTCTGGCCCATGTTGTCGCGCAGTGCCCAACGCTTGATGCTGGCAACGGCATCCTTGGCCAGAACCGGCTCGCCGTCGTGGAACTTCAACCCGTCGCGCAGGGTAATGGTCCAGACCTTGCCGCCGTCCTCCACCACATGGCCGGCGGCCATCTGCGGCGTCACCTGGAAGTCCGAAGTGGTGCCGTACAGCATGTCATAGACCATGATCGCGTGGTTGCGCGTGATGTAGGAGGTGCTCCAGGACGGATCGACCACCGTCAGATCGGCGTGCGGGACGAACTTCAACACCTTTTGGTCCTGGGCTGCGGCAAGGCGTGGCGCGGCCAACAGGGCGGCAGACCCGGCAATGGCTGAGCGGCGGGTCAGGCGGCGCACGGGCATGACAACTCTCCTCGATCTCGCAAAGATCAGAAGCCTAGACGCGAACAGGGTCGTCGCGATACTGCCGGCGCATGAAGCAAGCGAAAAAACACCGCTACTCGACGTTGTCCAACGGCCAGATCGGCCGGCGGAGATGGCGAAACGGCAATCTGCGATAGTCATACGTCGTAAGGCCGCCAGCGTCGCACGAGATCACTCGGGCCGCCACGGGCTCGAATGCAGCGCGGAATCCGTGCATGCATTTCAATCCAATCGAGGCGCACCGCGACGGTTCGATACCGAATATCTTGAACTGCTGCTGATCCAGGATGTTCTTGTTCTCGGTGGACACGATCACGTCCACACCGCCAATCCGCAGGATCGCGCTTGCCCCGAAGCTGCCGACAGTACCTGGCGCATATGGCCCCTCGTGGACATAGTCGCCATCCGACAGGCAGATCACCTCCGCCATGGCGGCGATCGGCGAGTCGGAGAACTCCGGATCGATCCAGCCTCCCAGCTTCACGGCGATATGGGCACCGAGGCCGGCGGCAACGGCCTGAGCCGCGGTGGCAGGGTCCCAGATCGCTCCAAAGGCTGACGCCTGGAGCCCGGCGGCGATCATCGCCCGCAGCAGTACCGTCGCATCGCCATAGGCACCGCCGCCGGGCGCGTCGGTGTAGTCGGCGACAACGACCGGCGCACCTGGCCGCCCGGCGCCCATCGCCGCGACGGCGTCGGCCACGGTGGCCAGACGCACGGACTCCTCGGCACGGCGATGGAATCCCGCCACCATGATTCCATCGGCAATCGCTTGTAGCTGCGCCGGTGCTGCATCGCCGGTGACCGTGACGCTCGGGCCGGCCTGCCATACATCAGCGTGGCTGAACCCGCTGTTGATACTGACGCACCAGACGCCAGGGTCCATCCGCTCCAAACGCCGGGCGTCAGCCAGGGCATCCATCATCGGGCCATGTCCGGTATGGGTACGGCCACGATCGAATGCCACCAGTGTCGCTGCGCGCGCGACGACGGTCCGCGGACGCACCTCGCCGGTCATGGCCCGGTGCAGCAATTCCGCCGCCCGCACGGCGGTGGGGTAATGATCGGTGTGCGGGTTGGTGCGGTAGGACACGATGACATCCGCAAGACCCGCCGTCCGGTCACTCACATTCGCGTGAAGGTCGAATGTCACCGCAATCGGCACCGCGTCACCGACGATACCCCGCACCATCGCCAGGATGGTGCCGTCCGCGTCGTCATCCTCTTCGGCCGCCATGGCACCGTGCAGCGCCAGAAGCACGCCGTCCAGTGGCATCGCGGCACGGAGACCGTCGCCGAGCACTGCGAGAAAGTTGGCCATCGCTTCGGCCGTCACCCGCCCGCCGGATGTTGCCGATGCGGAGATCGGCGTCTGTACCCACCAGCCGAACCGGGCGGCGGCAGCCAGGAATCCTGCCATCTCCAGCCCAGTGTCGCGATACGCAGACGCAACTTCGCGGCCGAGATGGTAGCCCTGTCGCCGGAACAGATCGAGTGTGGTCGGGAAGCGGTTGAAGGTGTGGGATTCGTGCTTGATCGCCGCGAGGACAACACGCTTGGTCGGAAAGCCGTACGGCAAGGCATCTCCCTCCGCCAATCGCTGAAGATGCGCGAATCTGTGTCGCGATGCGCATGACGGTCAATCCCACGCTCTGGCAGGTGGTGGCAATCGTGCGGCGAATGTGCTGTGTAGCGCGCCGGCAGGCCCGAACTGTATCGCTGGTTGAATGCCAGGCTGTGCCGCGTGCAGGAACGGAGTGGAAGCATTGAAGATCGCGATGATCGGTGGGGGCTATGTCGGCCTGGTCTCCGGCGCATGCTTCTCCGCCTTCGACACCGAAGTTGCCGTCGTCGAGGCCGATCCGGCGCGGCTTGCAGCGCTGCGCGAGGGTCGCATACCGATCTATGAGCCAGGCTTGACCGAACTGGTCGCCGAAGGCGTGGCGAAGGGGAGCCTGTCGTTCGGGGACGATCTGAAAGCCGCGGTCCAGGGCGCGGACGCCGTGTTCATCGCGGTTGGCACCCCGACACGGCGCGGCGATGGGCACGCCGACCTGACCTATGTCTATGCTGCGGTGGAGCAGGTCGCCCGGTGCCTGAACGGCTATGCCGTAGTGGTAACCAAGTCCACGGTGCCCGTTGGCACGGGACGGCGAATTGCCGCGATCATCGAGCACGTCGCGCCTGGGCTGGATGTGGACGTTGCATCCAACCCCGAATTCCTGCGCGAGGGCAGTGCGATCGCCGATTTCATGCAGCCCGACCGGGTTGTTGTGGGGTGCGCCACGTCGCGGGCGCGTGATGTGCTGGGCCGGCTTTACGCACCGCTCATCACCAGGGCGGAACAGATGATCTATACCGGGGTCGAGACTGCGGAATTGATCAAGTATGCCGCCAATTCGTTCCTGGCGATGAAGGTCACCTTCATCAACGAGATGGCCGACCTGTCCGAGAAGCTCGGTGCCAATGTGATGGAAGTGGCCCACGCGATCGGCCTCGATGCCAGGATCGGACCACGCTTTCTGCAGCCGGGCCCCGGGTTCGGGGGCAGTTGTTTCCCCAAGGACACGCTTGCCCTGGTGCGCATCGCCCAGGAGGCCGGCGCGCCGTCGCGCCTGATCGAGGCCGTTGTGGCTGTCAACGATGCCCGCAAGGCCAGCATGTCCGCACGCGTTATCGCCGCGTGTGGCGGCTCGGTCCGAGGCGCCACGATCGCGGTGCTGGGCCTGACGTTCAAGCCTGATACGGACGACATGCGGGACTCGCCCTCCGTCCCTGTTGTCGCGCGCCTGGTCGAGGATGGTGCCCATGTCCGCGTCCATGATCCCCAGGGCATGGACCAGGCGCGCCCGCTCCTGCCGCCCGACGTGACCTATTGTGATTCGATCGAGGGTGCGCTCGGCGGCGCCGACGCCCTGGTCGTGGTGACGGAGTGGAAGGCATTTCGCAACCTCACGCCTGAAGCGATCCGTGCAGCTATGGCGGGCAACGTTGTCGTGGATTTGCGCAACATCTTTGACCCCGCGGCAATGGTGGCCGCGGGTCTCCGCTATTACGGCATCGGCACCACACCCCGTTGAAGCGTCGCATGGCAGGCCGCCGATGCGGCCCTTGTGGGGCGCTCGGACTTGGTTTAAATGCGACTTACTCGCAATTGCATCAACTGACGGATACGCGCCATGACCCTGCATCGCCGCACTCTTCTCGTTGGCGCTTCGTGCGCCCTCCCGCTGGGCACAATGCCATTGTCCGCCGCCCACGCCGCCACGGAGGTCAACCTGTACACCACCCGTGAGGCCGGATTGATCCAGCCATTGCTGGAGCGCTTCAGCGCGACGACGGGAATCAAAGTGAACACCGTCTTCATGAGCGCGGGCCTCGCTGAGCGGGTGGCGGCCGAAGGTGCGCGTTCGCCGGCTGACGTCCTGATGACGGTCGATGCCGGCAGCCTGGTGGATCTCGATCGCAAGGGCCTCACCCAGCCCCTGAACTCGAAGATCGTTGACGCGGCCGTGCCATCGGCCCTCCGTGCGCCTGCGAGCAACTGGGTCCCATTGTCGCTGCGTGCCCGGGTCATCCTGGTTTCCAATGAGAGGGTGCCCGACACGGCAATGACCTATGAGCAGCTCGCGGATGTCCGGTGGAAGGGGCGGGTTTGCCTGCGCAGCGGCAATCATCCGTACAACACCGCCCTGTTTGGCGCGATGCTCGTCAAGCATGGACCGGTCGTAACCGAGGCCTATCTGGCCGATCTCAAGCGGAACCTCGCGCGCAAGCCCGCCGGCGGCGATCGTGAAGTGGCGCGCGACATCATGGCCGGCATTTGCGATGTGGGCCTGTCGAACAGCTACTATGTCGGGCTGATGCTCTCCGGCGCGGGAGGTAGCGAACAGAAGCGCTGGGGTCAGGCGGTTCGGGTTATCATGCCAACCTTCGACGACGGCGCCGGCACGCATGTGAATGTCTCCGGCGCGGCCGTTGCACGGCATGCCCCGCATGCGGCAAACGCCATCCGGCTGATCGAGTTCCTGTTGTCGCCGGAGGCGCAGAAGGTTTATGCGGAGGCGAATTTCGAGTTCCCATTGCTGCCCGACGTGCCCCTGCATCCCGCGATTGCCCATCTCGGCAAATTGCGCGTCGATACCGTCGGAATGGCCGATATGGCGGCGCATCGCGCCGCTGCCAGCATGATGGTCGACCGGGTAGGCTTCGACCAATAGGCCGCCTCGCCCCTACAGGCGGGATAGAGCATCACGCCAGGCATCGCGGCTTGTTCGCGGCCGCGGCAGTCCCGGCTGCGCTGATGCTGGCGCCAGTACTGGGACTGGTCGTGCTGGCGTTCCAGGGCACGGGCGAAATCTGGCGCCATCTTGCCGCCTATGTGCTGCCGGATGCATTGCGGCAAACTGCGATGTTGCTGTCGGGCACCGCCGCAGTGGCCGCGCTGGCCGGCATTGGCGCGGCCTGGCTGGTGACAAGCTTCGATTTTCCGGGCCGAAAATGGCTGGAATGGGCCTTGTTGCTGCCGCTGGCGATGCCGACCTACATCGTCGCCTATGCCTATGCCGATGTGTTGCATCCAATCGGACCAGTGCAGACCGGGTTGCGGATGCTGCTTGGCATCGACGAGGTGCGCGGGCTTGTATTCCCGGATATCCGTTCGATGCCTGGCTGCATCCTGGTCATGGGGTTCGCGCTTTATCCTTATGTCTATATCAGCACCCGCGCCGCATTATTGATGCAATCGGCGGAAGCCATCGAGGCGGCGCGAGGCCTTGGCGCGAGCGGCAGCGTATTGATCCGCCGGGTCGTGCTACCGATCGCGAGCCCGGCAATTGGCGTTGGCCTTGGTCTGGTCATGATGGAGGCACTCGCGGATATCGGTGCCAGCGAGTTCCTGGGCGTGCGCACCTTGACCGTGGCGGTTTATGTCACCTGGACGACTCGTGGTTCGGTCGAGGGCGCGGCCCAGATTGCGCTTGCGATTCTTGCCCTGACGTTCGTGCTGCTGGCGGTTGAACGGGCCATGGCCCGGCACCGGGATCAGGGCGCGGGCGAACGGGCGCCCTTGCGCCGATCCCTCACCGGCGCGATGGCAGCTCTTGCCACGATTGGGTGCACGCTGCCCATGGCGGTCGGGTTTGCCGTGCCGACGCTGCATCTGCTGGTAAACGCCGCCATACGGATCGCCGAATTCGGATTTCCGGCGCAGCTCGGCAACTGGACCTGGAACAGCCTGCGGCTGGCGACGCTGGCCACAGCCACCACACTGTGTGCCGGGTTCCTGATAGCCTTCTGCCAGCGCCATTTGGGCAGCCCGGCCAGCACGCTGCTGCTCCGTGTCTCCGCGTTGGGTTATGCGCTGCCTGGTACGGTTCTTGCCGTCGGGTTGCTGGGGCCGATGGCGTGGTTCGATGAGGCGATGGCGATTGCCCTGGACCACGTCGGCAGAATCGCGGTGCCGGCACTATCCGGCTCGGCGGCGGCGCTGGTTCTGGCCTATTCGCTGCGCTTCCTCGCCATCCCTGCAAATACTTTGGAGTCGGCCTATCGTAGCATTCCGAGCACGGTGGACGATGCCGCACGAGGCCTAGGGGCGCCTGATCGCGTGCTCGCCGGACGCATCCATCTGCCGTTGCTGTCCCCGGCCGCGGCGGCATCCGCGCTGATGGTGCTGATCGAGTGCATGAAAGAGCTGCCGGCGACTCTGCTGCTGCGCCCGCTCAACGTCGAAACCCTGGCCACGGCGATCTATGGCGAGGCTTCGCGCGGCACATACGAAGAAGGCGCAGTCGCCGCGCTGGCGATTGTGGCCGTCGGGCTGATTCCCGTGGTCATTCTGGTACGAGGCTTCAAGTTGAAGGCAGATGGTCGGCGGCGATCCCGGTGGCGCCGAGACCGTGCCGAGGCGTGATCGGCACGGTCACCAACGCCGCTACGCACCAATGCCGCTACATACCCAGCGCGCGCCGATAGACATCGAGCAGGGTCTCCTGCTCCTCGACCTCCGCTGGTTCCTGCTTGCGCAGGCGAATCAACTGACGCATCACCTTCACATCGAAACCAGCCGACTTGGCTTCCGCGAAGATGTCCTTGATGTCACTGGAAAGTGCCTTGCGTTCCTCCTCCAGGCGCTCGATCCGCTCAATCAGGCTACGCAGGCGTTCAGCGGACACGTTTCCCCACTGGGCGGCATCGGCGCCTTCACCTTCCGTTTTCGTCGCGCCAGCAGGTCGGGCCATCAGGCAACTCCATTCAGGGGCGGCGGCTTAACGGAGCCGGCGAGCCCGGTCAACCGGCTTCACACTCTGATCGTCGGCATGTCTGGCGATCGGGCTCAATGGCCAGGGTTGGCCTTGGCGAAGGTTGCGATCTGTTCCGCACTGGCAGCCGTCTGGTGTTTGGCCTGCCACTCCTTGTAGGGCATGCCATAGACGATCTCGCGCGTGTCGAGGTCGGTCATCGCAATCCCCCGCTCCGCCGCCGCCTCGCGGTACCATCGGCTGAGGCAGTTGCGGCAGAAGCCCGCGAGGTTCATCAAGTCGATGTTCTGAACATCGCTGCGCTCGCGCAGGTGCTCCACCAGGCGCCGGAACGCAGCAGCCTCCAGCGCGATGCGCATCTTGTCGTCCAAATCCGGGGTCGGCATGGCTGGTCCTCCTTGTCACGCCTCCAACATGGCGCTTCCCTGCGGGCTTCGCCATACTGCCGGCATGGATCGGGGGAAAATGACCGGGATGAGCGCATGGACCGACACAACCGCCCGTGAGGCACTGCGCAAGATCTTCCTCGCCGCTGTCGCCGCCGCCGACCCGCGGGTGATGCTGGCCGACCATCTGCCGCAGAAGCCACGCGGCCGATGCGTGGTCGTCGGCGCCGGCAAGTCCGCCGCGGTCATGGCGGCGGCCGTGGAGAGCGCCTGGCCCGACGTTGACCTGTCCGGTGTTGTGGTCACTCGCTATGGCCATGCCGTGCCAACCCGCCGCATCGACGTGATCGAGGCCAACCACCCCGTGCCCGATGCCAACAGCGAGGCAGGTGCACATCGCGTGCTGGCCGCCGTCCAGGGACTCGGTCGCGAGGATCTGGTGATTGCCCTGATGTCTGGCGGCGGGTCGGCATTGATGGCGCTGCCGGCGCCGGGATTGTCGTTGGCCGACAAACAATCGGTCAATCGAGCGCTACTGGCCAGCGGCGCCACCATCTCGGAGATGAATGCCGTCCGAAAGCATCTTTCCGCGATCAAGGGTGGCCGCCTGGCGGCTGCCGCCGCGCCGGCGCAACTTGTGACCCTGGCCATTTCCGATGTGCCTGGCGACGATCCCGCGGTCATCGCCTCGGGCCCCACCGTTGCGGATCCCACGACGTTTGCCGATGCCCGCGCCATTGTCGCGCGTTTCGGCGTTGTCCTGGCACCGCATGTCGCCGCCAGATTGGCGGAGGCCCAGGATGAGACACCCAAGGCCGGCAGCCTGCCGCACGCCTCGTTTGATCTGATCGCCACCCCCGCAAATTCCCTGCGCGCAGCCGCAGGGATCGCGCAGGGACTGGGTGTTGCCCCATTGATACTTGGAGACGCAATTGAGGGCGAGAGCCGCGAGGTCGGCACGGTGATGGCCGGAATCGCACGGTCGGTGCAAACCCATGGGGTGCCGCTGAGAGCGCCTGCGGTTCTGTTGTCCGGTGGCGAGACGACTGTCAGCATAGGCGCGGGTGCGACAGGCAGGGGTGGCCGCAATACCGAATTCCTGCTTGGGCTTGCCATTGCACTGGCCGGCACAGCCGGCATTTGGGCCGTCGCCGGCGACACGGATGGCATCGACGGTACCGAGGACGCTGCTGGCGGCTTCGTCACGCCGGACACGCTGGCGCGAGCGCGGCAAGCAGGCCTCGATCCATATGGTGTCTTGGCCGCGCACGACAGCTATGGCTTTTTTGACACGATCGGCGATTTGATGCGGACTGGGCCAACGCTGACCAATGTCAACGACTTGCGTGCCATCCTGATCTCCTGAGAAGCGGCCCGACAGGGAGGTTGCAGCCCACTTGAAGGACGATGGTCGCTTGGCGCGATGCCCGCTACGGCGTGCTATACTCCTGAATTGAGCGAAACCCAGGACAGCTTTATGCCGATACGCAGCAAGATCCGCCGCAGGCGGCGGACCAAGATCGTCGCCACGCTTGGCCCGGCCAGTTCCACGCCGGAGATACTGGCCCGGCTGTTTCAGGCAGGCGCCGACGTGTTCCGGCTGAACTTCAGTCACGGCACCCACGACGACCATGCCGCGCGCATTGCCATGATCCGCGACCTCGAAACACGCTTCGACCGCCCCATTGGAATACTGGCCGACGTGCAGGGCCCGAAACTGCGCGTGGGGCAGTTTGCCGGCGGGCGTGTCCAGTTGCAGACCGGACAAACGTTTCGCCTGGACCTCAATCCGACGCCGGGCGATGTGCGACGCGTCCAGTTGCCACACCCCGAGATCATCGCAGCAGCGAGCATCGGCACGACACTCCTGCTGGACGACGGCAAGCTCCGGCTACGCGTTTCTCGCCAGCGCGCCGACCATCTGGAGACCGAAGTCACAATCGGCGGCCCGCTTTCCGATCGCAAGGGCGTCAATGTGCCGGACATCATCCTGCCAATTCCCGCTCTTACCGCGAAGGACAGGATCGACCTGGCCTTCGCCCTTGAACATGGCGTTGACTATGTCGGCCTGTCGTTCGTGCAGCGCCCTGAGGACGTGGCCGAGGCGCGCGACATCGTGGCTGACCGGGCCTGGATCATGACTAAAGTCGAGAAGCCGCAGGCGCTGGAAAACCTGGACGCGATCATCCGGCTGTCGGATGCGGTAATGGTCGCTCGTGGCGACCTCGGCGTTGAACTGCCGCCGGAGGAGGTTCCTCTGGCGCAAAAGCGGATCGTGCGTGCCGCGCGACAGCTCGGCCGGCCCGTTGTCGTTGCGACCCAGATGCTGGAGAGCATGATCACCGCCCCCGCACCGACCCGAGCCGAGGCGTCCGATGTGGCTACAGCCGTTTTCGACGGTGCCGATGCAGTGATGTTGTCGGCGGAGACGGCCGCGGGTCAGTATCCGTTTGAAGCGGTAAATATCATGGATCGGATCATCGCTCGCGTGGAAGAGGATTCCGGGTGGCGCGCCATGATCGAGGCTTCGCGCCCCGCCCCCGAACATTCGGCCGCCGATGCCATCGCGGCGGCGGCGCGACAGGTTGCCCACACGATCGACGCAGCGGTCATTTGTGCCTTCACGGCCAGTGGCAGCACCGCGCTGCGTGCCGCACGCGAGCGGCCGGAGGCGCCCGTGCTTGGACTGACGACATCGATGCATACGGCCAGGCGTCTGGCCGTTGTCTGGGGAGTTCATGCGGTCCTGACGCCGGAGGTTCATTCGATGACTGAAACGGTGGCAAAATCTACGCGAATTTCCGCTCAGGAAGGTTTTGCCGTCGCGGGTAACCCGGTCATTGTGATTGCCGGCGTACCATTTGGTCAGCCCGGCACGACGAATGCCCTGCGTGTCGCATTGGTCCGATAGGGCAGCGTTCGGCACGCCCTGGCTATCAGACGCTTGGAGATCACGGATTCCACTGCACGTGGCTCCAGGAAGCGCGAATTTGCCTTATACCATGTGTGGACGGCCCATAGGGTTCAAGGGCAAGCAGGAGATGGCTATCGGTCGAACCGACGAGCGGCACAATCCGTTGATACCAGTGGCACAAACATGCCGCGCGGTTGTTTGGATGTCGCTCGCGGATCCCATCTGGGCCAGCGGGCATGGTCCCGCGTCAAAGACCGGACACATGACCGCATTCGAACCGTCGCCAAGGTCGCGCAAGCCTCTTGAACCCTGCGGGCCGTCCACACATGGTATTACTTTACGATATCAGTCGCGCGCTCCCCGCACAGGAATGCGCCACCCACCGTGCCCGCCAGCCCATCGGTGCACACCGCCTCCCCGGCGAACACCAGCCGCCCGCCCGCCAGGGGCGTGCCCAGCGTGGCGCGCGCGCCGGCCTGGCCCGCCACGGCATACGCGTAGGCGCCGCGGTGCAGGGGATCGGTGCCCCAGGGCGAGACGGTGATTTCACCCACTGCCGCCACCGCTTCGGCACCGAGTGCATCGGCCAGTTGCTGGCGCGCAAACGCCTTGGTCGCCCCTTCGCCACCCTGCGCCAGTTCCCACGCCACCGGCCCGCCGACGAAGCCGGCGATATGCGCGGCGCCACCGGGCCAGAAATGAAACGACATCGCCGGCTCCAGCGCGCGGACCAGCCGCCGGCGCAGCGAGGTGCCCGGCGCCAGGCCGAACCGCTCGGTGCCGGGCACGTGCAGGGCAACCTTGGTCAGCAACCCCATCGGCAGGCCGGCGATGGCGTCGCGATGGCTGGCTGGCAGCGGCGGGTCGAAGACGATGCCGCCGGCCGCCAGCACGCCGACCGACACGGTGACGATGCAAGAGCCGGCTCGCAGCGTGCCCTGGCTGGCTTCCACCACCATCAGGTCGCCGTCCCAGGCGATGCGGGTGGCACGCGTATCCAGCGCCACCGTCCCGGCCAATGGCGCCAGCCGCCGCGCCACCAGCGCCCCGATGCCGCCGGTCACCCACAGGTTGCGGCCCTGGAGGTCGTTGGCCGACCAGTCGCGCACCGACAGGCGGCGCGGATCGGCGGCGGCGATCTGGGCTGCCTCCCACGTCTCGATGGTGTCCATCCAGGGATCGTCGCGCAGGGCGGCGATCGCCGCGGTCACGCTGATGTCGGGCTCCTGCCTGGCGCGGTCGTGGCAGATGCGGTCGAACAGGGCGGCGGCGCGCCAGTACCCCGCCTCCTCCTCGGCCGTGGCGGTGCGGCCATCGGTCAGCAGCACCCGGCCGCGCGCCGCGTCGGCATCGGCCAGCACGTCGCCATGGGCGCGGGCCAGGTCGGCGAGCGGATTGCGGTCGGCGTCATGCAGCCAGGTGGCGCCGAGGTCGAAGGCGTCGCCGCCCACCATCACGGTGCGCGCCCGCCCGCCGACCTGGCCGGCGGCCTCCAGCACCATGCAACTGCGCCCGGCGGCGCGCAGGGCGGCGGCGGCGGCCAGCCCGGCCACGCCGGCGCCAATCACGATGACGTCCGCGGTGCTCATGGTGCGGTTCTAGGGGGTGGCGGGCGGGGAGGTCAAAGGCAGGTAGGGTAGGTCTTCTTTTTCTGAAGAAAAAGAAGCAAAAAGACTTTTATCACTACCCAAATTGCGGCACCATCGTGCCCCAACATGCTTATTATTGAAAGTTTTTTGGTTCTTTTTTTGTAACTGCCCAGGTACCCTGGGTTCAGAATTTGATTGACGGACAACGACGCGGCGTGAGTCAAGGTTGGGATGCCGTTGCAGCCGCGCCCTCTGTCGATATCTGAGCTTGTTGCGACGGTCTCGTCG
>JADLHF010000045.1 GCA_020848935.1 Acetobacteraceae bacterium | reverse complement strand
GTCGAGCACCAGCGCGCCGGTAAAGGCGGCATCGAAGGACAGCGCCGTGATGACGTTGGCCTCGTTGCGTTCGGGCGTGCCGTTGACATCGAGGCGCAGCAACGAGGACCAGCGCGGCCGGACCGGCGCCTGGTGCACGTCTCCGGTGGTGTTGAGCCGCCGCCGCAGTTCCGCCACCTGCTTCTCCAGGATGGCGACCGGCATGCCCGTGGCGGTCTTGATGGCGGCGAGCACCTGCCGCTCGGGGAGCGGTTCAAGCCGGTGGGTCACCAATTGGCCCAACAGCCTGGACAATGGACCCATCTCGGGCGGCTTGGTGAGCGCGCCGGCGGCGGCCAGAAGGTCTTCTACCGAGGTCCCCAATATTGGGGAGCCACCGGTATCCTGGGACTGCGGCGCGGCGCTGGCGGCTGCACTGGGCGCGTCGTAGTCGGCGGCGCAGACGCCGTGCTGAAGGTCGTCGTTGAAGTCGTCGCCGTGCAACGGGCGGCGGATGCTGGATGGAATGTTGGCGAGGTTGAGCTGATCGGCCAGCGAAGCGGCGGCCTGCATGCCGGCCAGGCCGGCGTCGGCGAAGATGGTGACGTGCGTGGTGCCGGCCGGCCATTGCCAACGCCGCAGGCCGTCCGCCGACAGCGCCGCCATGGTGGGCACCCCGAAGATGCGCTGTGCCGACAGGGCGGTTTCGATTCCCTCGGCGACGCCAATCCTGCCATCCTCGGGGTGCGGCGCCAGGCACACTGCGCCGCCCGCCACCGGGCCGAGCATCTTCTTGCCGGGGGGCGCCTTGGACGAGCCATCGTCGAGCAGGTAGGTGCGGTGAATCCCGCCGGTCGCAGCCCCGGTGCCGTCGCGCACCACGGCCACCATTCCGTTCCACCCGCGCCTGGTTTCGAAGTCCGCCAGGTCGGGATGGAACAGCAGGTCGGGGCTGTCGGGGACGTCCAGGCCGCGGCTGCGCAGGTAGGTTTCGGCGGGTGTGCCGCCGAAAGGTTGGCAATCTTCCAGGATGCGGGTGATTTCCCGGCTATGGTCGGTTCGCGGTTCAGGTACGCGGCCGCGCGATGCCGGCAGGTCCATGCGGGCAAGCCGGGCCGCCTCGGCGAAGAGCCGAGCGTCTTTCAGCCCGGTGCCGTGGTGCACCATGTCGATCGGCCCGGCATTCTCGCCGGTGGCATGATCGAAGCCCCACCCGGCGAAACGCCCCTCGAGGTGGATGACGCAGGAGCCTTCGCCACGGGGTGCCCGTCCCGACAGATCGGCGCAGCGCAGCGTCTTGCCATCGGCGGATTTATGCGCGGCGGGGAACAGGCCGGGTAGCCAGTCCCGGGCAGTTTCGGCCAACCGGCGCCGGACCTCGTCGAGGTCCCAGCGGGCGGGTGCCGCCTCGGCCTCATTGAGGTCGAGGGCAGCCATCGTGGTGGTGTCCATGCTCATGCCAGGATCACCAGTCCCTGCTCGGCGCGGGTGATCACGGTGTAGAGCCAGCGGCGCCGGTCCTCTTCGCTCCGCCCGAGACCGTCATCCCAGACGACGACGTTCTCCCACTGTGAGCCCTGGCTCTTGTGCCCTGTGATGGCCCAGCCGAACGTCGCCTCGGTGAGCATGCGCTTGCTCTTCCAGTCGCGGTCGTGCCGGTGCTTGTCGAAGGCGAGATGGTCCTCGAAATGCCCCTTGTAGATGCGCAGACGGCCGCGGCTGCCGTCCTGCTGCGCCGGACCGACGCGGTTGCCATCCTCGTCGGTGACCGCGGCTGAGAAGTAGAGGCTGTTCTCGTCGACCACGTCGTCGAGCGTGATGAACATGCCATTGATGAGACCGAGATCGTTCTGGTTCTTGAGGCAGATGATCTTCTCGGCGGGTCCGCTCGGCAGCAGGCTGCCCGACAGTCCAGCTGCGTGGCGCATGCCATTGTTCAGCTGCAGCCGGGTGGCATTGAGCCCACAGATGACCTGGCCGCCGCGCAGCGCCTGCTCCGGTGTCACGTCCATCTTGCGCATCTTCCAGACATGCGCGTCGTATTGGCCGAAGCCGATCGCCTGCCCCTGCCGGGCCATGGTCGCCAGCCGGATGATGGCGCTCTCGGCTGCCTGGCGATGGATCTCGGTGAGCATGATATCAGGCGGGTCGTTGGTGAAGGCGCCAGCCCCCTCGATCGGCGGCAGCTGGCCAGGGTCACCCAGCACCAGGATGGGCTTCTCGAAGCTCATCAGGTCGCGCGCCATGTCCTCGCCGACCATCGACACCTCATCAAGCACGATCAGTTCGGCATGCGCCGCGTCACTCTTCGGGTTGAGGGCGAAACGGGGACGCTTCATTTCGGAGACGGCCTGGCGCATCGCCTCGATCGTTGCTTCGGCCATGGTGCGTTCGAAGCCGGTCAGCTTCCGCGCCTCCACCTTGGCCTCGTCGATCTTCTTTTCGGCTTTCTCCACCTCCTCCTCGGTGGCTTCGATGACGCTGTAGATCAAGCTGTGGATCGTTCGTGCCGGCGTGCCCTTTCGCCGCAGCACCAGGGCGGCCTTGCCGGTGAACGTGGCGGTGACCACACCAGGCACGCAGGGGACGCCCTCGCTGGCGCTGCGATGGGGTTCAAGGCCGAGTTCCTGCAGAGCGAATTTCAGGACGGTCGACTTTCCCGTACCGGCAAAGCCAAACAGCCTGAACACCTGCTGGTTCTTGCTGCCGAACTGGAACCAATCCCTGATTGCAGTGATGGCGCGGTGCTGGGTGTCGGAAGGCGTGATGTCGGTCATGCGGCGGTCTCCCAGCATCGGGTTGCGTATGGGCAGAAGCGGCAGAGGTAGAAATCAGGGCTGGCGGCGATGCGGGGCGGCAGTTCGTTGTTCTCAGCGGCCAGAAGAACCCGGACGGCTTTATCGGAGAGTGCTTGGGCGACCGACGCGTCGAAGGGGAAAAGCTGATGATGAAGCTCCTGCGTGTCTTTGTTCACGACAGTAAACAGGCAGTGCGGCAGCTCCATGTACGCCATGTAGAGGTGTGCCTGGACCCAATACACTGGGCGCCACTGCTCCAACCCCTTCTTTACGAATTCGGTCCATGATCGAGCCGAAGCGGATTTGTGCTCCCATAGCAGCGGGAACGGCATTCCGAGCGATGGCCCGTTGACGACCACACCGTCGATATGCCCCCGAATGCGCCCGCTCGCGATGGAGAAGCCGAACTGCTTGCCATCGCGGCGATGTGTTCGAAGGTCGAACCCAGCAAGCCGAAGCCAGCCGATCGAAAGGTTCTCGTAGACATGCCCTGCATCGAAGATGCGAAGGAGCCGCCCCGTTGGCTCGCGCCCATCATCGACCGGAACGCCGGTGAGCTCGAAGCCTAGCCTCCGCTCGCAAGGCTCCCCGATTCTCGATGCTCCGAGATAGTCGCGCTGGGGCTGCGCGGCACGGCGGTCGGAGAGCGCACGGTCAACGAGGCTCGTGATGTAGGCACTCATGTCGGAACGTCCGACGCCGAGCCTGTACACGAACCCTGAACCTGTGTTCAGGTCCATCGTCAGATTGTCAGATTCCATGACCGCCTCCGAACGATTGCGAAGATGTTGCCGGCGGTGACACCGAACTCGCGGGCCAGGATGGAGTGCGGTGCCGGGTCGTGAGCAGCGAGCCAGCGAATTGCACGCACGCGGTGCTGGTCGAGCTTGCGTTTGGGTTGTCGATCACCGTGGGCATGGCGCCGCTTGGCGACCATGTCCGCCATATTTTGCTGGTGCGTCCCGAGGAACAGGTGATCCGGATTCACGCAGGCTGGATTGTCACAACGGTGGAGGACGTGGAGTCCGTCAGGGATAGACCCGAAGGCCAGTGCAAATGCGACACGATGGGCATAGAGCTTTCGCCCAACCCGTTCATGACTTTCCGGGTCAGCACTGATCTGTCCGTATCCGTTCTGCTTCAGCCCACCCCGCCATTCCCAACACTCATCGGGAGCGCGCCGGTCGACCTTGGCCCAGAACCGCACATGCAGGCCGCGCTTCGAGCGACGGATAATGGATTCGATGCCGAGGGTGGCAGGCGTAACTGGGTTTGCGTTCATCAATATTGGTCCGTTATCAAAATGGCAAAGCGTCGTCGATGGGATCGCGCGCCGCGGCCTGGCGCTGCATCGAGTCCTGGAAGCCGTCGACGCAGGCCTCGATGATCCGATCGATCTCCGCCGGGGTGCGGTCGTGGAACGGGGCCAGTAGCCCCAACTCCGTCAGCACCTCGGCGAAGAACCGGCGGGCGTCCTTGATCGCCTGCGTCTCCATGCGGGATTTGTCGATCACGCCGTTCTGCCTCCCGACCCGCGGTCCGCCAGCGTCGAGGCAGCGCATCGAGCAGAAGCCGACGCTGTTGCCGGCGGACCAGGCGCCGTCGCAGATGAAGCCGAAGCCGCGGGCCTCCCGGCCGCAGAGCGCACAGAGCAGGCGGGCCACGTTCGGCAGGCGCGGCGGGCTGGGCCGGGCCGGTGGCAGCAGGCGCCCTTTGCGCCCTTGCCTGCCGTCCCCCTGCCATCGGTTGCGCGCCACGACATGAGCCGCCTCAGCTGTTCAGCCAGGACGGGCCACCGGAGGCCGGCTGCGGTGCCGGGGTGGACGGCGGCGGCGATGCCGCGGGGGCCGGGGCCGCGGGACGCTGCCAGGATGGGGTAGGCGTGGCCGCCGGTGCTGCGGCGGGTGCCGCCCATGCTGCCGCCGCCGTGCTGGCGTTCGCCTGCGCCGCCCGCGGCGTGCGCGGCGCGCTGGGGATGGCGGCGACCGCCTCGCCGGCCATGATGCGCCGGTAGTCCGGCTCGTTGGGCAGCACCACGCGGTCCAGGCGGTTGCTGTCGCTGTAGCGCGGGTCGCTCGACGGCTCGACCTTGATCTTGGCCGCGAAGGTGATGCCGTCGAGATCGGCCAGCCCGCGCAGCACCCGCTTGGCCCGCGCCGCCTCGCTCATGTCCTGCGGATCGAGGCCGCAGGCGCTGTCGATCATGGCGCGGAAGATGCCCTTGTTGATCTTCCAGGCGATCGACACGCCGTGCTCGTCAACCTTGCCGCCGATGACGGTGAAGGTCTGCCAGAACTTCCTGCGCGCCAGCGGACCGGCGACGACGGTGAACTCGCAGTCGAGCATCAGCACGTCGCTGCCCGGCGTCTTGGTCGGCTTGAGCAGGCCGCGGTCGAAGTCGCCCTGGCCGTCGTGCCCTCCCTTGCGTAGGCGCATGGTCACGGGGGCGAAGCTGCCATCGGGGATCGGATCGGTGCCGCGCGGCAGCTCAGCGTCGTTCATGTCGAACATGACGAAGGTCCTTCAGGTACGGGGGAAGGGGGTGGAGTTGATCTTGTGGAGCAGCACGGCGATGTCGGGCGGCTCGGTCTCGTCGAGCCGGCCGGAGCGGTCCTTGGCGGGCAGGCCGAAGCTGTTGCCGGACCGGCAGACCAGGCGGCGCTCGGTCCCCTTGTCGGGGTCGTGGCGCCAGCCCTCGCCGTCGCGGCTGAAGAGGCCCATCGAGATCACCTGGTCGACAATCCCCGGCAGTTCCCGGCCGGCCTTGCCGCCTTCCATCTGCGGCTGCCAGGTGACGCGGCCGAACTCGTCGGTCACCTTCTCCAGGATGCCGACCATGATCGTGGTCTTGCCCGGCGCGTGTTGCAGGTGCTTCAGCAAGCCGATCACCTCGCGCGCCATCAGGCCGTAGGCGCCGCGGGTGTCGGGCTTGCCGGTCTTCTCGCTGAATGCCTCCGGCCGGGTCTTGGCCCAGGCCATCGCCTGGCGGGTGAGGTCGGTGATGCTGTCCAGGAACACGACCGACTTGCCGGCGATCAGCTGCACCAGGTCGGGGTGCTGCTGGGCGAGGTGCTGGTAGTGGGCCTGCGAGAACATCGTGCCGTCGCCTGCGGCCGGGTTCACCCCGCCGATCAGGCAGGCAATGTCGATGGCGTCCTCGAAGCAGCGCACCGGGATGCTGTCGCCGCGCCAGTCCTGCACCGACTTGAGGCCCGCCTCGAGATCGATGCACAGCGTCTCGCGCTCCGGCAAGTGCTTGAGCAAGGTCGTCTTGCCGACGCCTGACGGCCCGAACAGCGCGATGGTGGTCTTGTTGGCTGCCGAGGACAGCCGCTCGTCGGCGGTGACGATGCGCAGCGCCATCACACACCCCCTTCCGCGCCGGTGAGCGTCAGCTTGAAGGTGGCCTTGCCGGTGCGGACGGTGCGCGCCGCGGTGAACGCCGTGCGGATGTGCTCGGGCCAGGAGGTATAGGCGCGCTCAGGAACCTTGTAGGTGACCTCGACGTACTCGGCCGGGTCGTCGCCGGCGGCGCGGATGCGATCGACCACCGCGGCGAGCCGCGCCTGGTCCCATTCCACGCGTTTCGGCAATTCCGAGACGATGCTGACGTCACCATCGAGGAAGCGGACCGTGCCGGTGTCCTTGCGCTGCTCGGCGCGCAGGGCCACGGCGCGCTGGCCGTAACGCGCGGCGATGACGCTCTCGATCCAGTCGCGGTTGCGCTTGGCGTCGTCCAGCGCGGTGGCGGCGTCCTCCTGGAGCAGGGCCAGGTGAGTGGCCGGCAAGGCGAGAACCTCGTCGACGGGCAGGCGCAGCATGTCGTCCGGGTGCGGACGGTTGGTGTTGACGGGATTCATCACGCGACCTCCAGGATGTGATGGGGGGTGGCGGGCTTGGTCGCGCCGGCAGTGCCGAAGACCGCGCTGGCGAAACGAGCGCGGACAGGCCGCGGACGAGGGCGCACGACCAGCAGGTAGGAGTAGTCGGCCTCGCCATGGCGGCGCTGAACGAGGTGCGCCTTGCCCTGCTCGGCGAGCCGGAAGGCACGGGCGGCGACGCGGCCCAACTGGCGCCGATCATCCGCCTCCAGCTTGGAGGCGGCGGCGCTGGCGTCGATGGCGAGATAGCCGCGCCAGTACTCGATGCGATCGCCGGCGGCGGCAGCGCCGAGCCAGGCCATGAGGGCCGCCTCGTCGAGCATCGGCACAGCGGGGCGGTAGAGGGGGGTGGGGCTGATTTTCTGCATAACCACGACTACTCACCGACTTCGAAATCCGTATCAGGCGACCGGGCCCAATCCGGCGGCGAGCAGACGCAGGCGCATCTCTCGGATGCGCCGGTAGATGCGCATGCGCGGCATCGTCCCCAGCTCGCCAAACTCGTGCGGCGTGTGCTCGGTCAGGGCGGCGCAGAGGGGGTGGTCATCCGGGTCGATATCCTCGCCGGCGCGCGCCAGATCGAGGCGACGCTCCAGGGCGGCGATATCGTCCGTGGGCTGGCCGCACCAGGCGGCGTAGCTATCGGCCGTGCTGAGGGTGCTGCCCAGCGTCACGCCCTCGGTGCCGGGCAGCATGTCGTCGAGCGAGAGGGGGTGGTGGGCGCGACGCTCGGTGCGGACGCGGCGGGCGATGCGGGTGCCGGCATGGCGCATGCACACCGTGGCGAAGGCGGCGAGCTCGGACTTTGCCGGGTCATACGCCGACAGCCGCCTCAGGAAGTCGGCCAGCAAATCCTGCTGGATGTCCTCCCGCTCATGGCGCGGCAGGCCGAGGCTGCGGCACAACCTGCGGGCTTCGCGGTTGGCGACGTCGTAGACAGGGGTGAGGTCGGGAAGGTTTGGGCGGGGGGCCATCGGGGCGGACTCCATCGGGTGGCGATGGCCTCACCCTGGGGAGCTTCTCACGCCCGATCCTCTCGGTTTCCTCCGGAAACCTCCCGCAATCCTCCTGCGTTGCAGTCAGTCGACCTGGATGCGGTCGCCCGGGATGTCGAGCCGGTAGCCTTCTCCGCGCACCGCCACGAGAATCTGCCGTCCATGCGTCGCCGGTTCACCGGCGGCTGCGCACAATGCGCTTCGCACCCTGCTGACGGACTTGTCCACCTGTTCGTCGCCGATCGGCGCATCGGCATCGTCGCGCCCGAGGAGCGCCCTGTAGAGATCGTCGCGTGGTGAAGCGGCGCCGCCGTCGCGGGCATCGCGGACCAGCACGCCCAGCAGCCCGAAGTCTCGTTTGCTCAGTCGGACTGCGGCGCCACGATAGAAAGCGGTGAATGCCATCCTGTTGATTGCCAGCAAGGGCGGCTCCGCCATGCCGCGCGCCTCGCGAAGCAGGTCCATGTCCAGCCTGATGGGCTTCTGCGGCAGGCTTGGCAAAAAGACGTCACCTGGCGCAATGACATCAACGCCGCGCTCGGCCAGCGCGGCGACTTCGGTCGCCGATGTGACCGCAGCAATCATCGCGTACCGCGTAGTACGTTCGATCGCCCGCAACCGATCAAGCGCGCCGGCGTGTTTGAGGGCCGAGGTCGACATGGCGAGGACCAGCGTCCGGTCACCGCTGATACGTCCCAAAAGCCATAGCCCCGGCACAACCAGATCGGGCGAGCCATCGAGACCGGCAGCCTGAGCAACCTGCGCCGCAAGCTGACCCGGCCGGAGCCGGTAGATTTCGATCTCGTGGCCGGCCAGTACCGTGTCTTGCCCGGCATCCACAGGGCAGACCGCGACGGGGCGATCTCCGTCCCGACGGATCGGCCGTTCATCGGCATCACAGTCGCAGCCCACGCACGGATCCCAGGCAGTCAGATCCTCCTGGCGCTCCAGCACGCCCAATTCGACAAGCCTGGAGAAGGCGCGCGCATCGGTCGAGCCGGGTTCCGGGCCGTGAGTCAGCGCGGGCTCGCCGCCCTCACTCAGCCGCAGCAGCTGCGAGGGCAGGTTCACGAGCGCACAGAATGCCGTTGGCACGAAGCAGGTCCATGACCAGCTTCTCATGCCGATGACGCGGGAAACTCACGATCTCCGGCGCCTTGATCTTCACCGCGATGACCGGCGGGCGTGGCTTGTCCGATCGCAGCATGACTTTGATGACCAGATGCGCGAGTTGCCAGCCGCCGGCGCCATACGCGATGTCGGCCCGACTGGCGTGCAGGGCCGCCAGGGCATCGCCGGCGGGATCGCGTGCCATCAGCGACAGCGCCACCTTCTGGGCGCCGCGTGGCCCGGCAACGAGCCGGTTCACCTGCGCCTCGTAGATCAGCACCTTGTCGATCCGTCGGTCATGCGCATGCCGAAAGGTGAATGATCCGCGGCCGTCTTCCACCAGATCCAAGGTGCAGATCCGGCGCGACGTCGCGGTGCTGAACAGGCCCGGGCTGTCGAGGACGATCTCGGCATAGGCCCGCGCCAGCGCAGTCCTCATGACTTTGGCGCAGCCCCACGCCTTGAGGCGACCCTCTTCCGCCGAATAGGCCAGCACGGCGCTGGCGATCTCGCGGTAGCTGCGGATCGCCTTCTGGCCATCCTCAACGACCTCGGCAATCGTGAGCGGTGCGCCGTGGCGGATCAGCACGTGCTCATCGCCCCCATCGCGATAGGGGATCACCTCGCAGAATTCCTCCCGCAAGTCCGCCTGGAAGATTTCACGGGCACGGACTTGGAGTTGGCGCAGCCGTTCGTCGGACAGGTCGGCAACGATGCCTTCATGCTCTGCCACGAACTCGGACACGGAGGGCGGGGCGATGAAAGCGAGACCGGCTTCGGCTTCCTCAAAGATTTCAGGGTGTCCAATGAAGGCCCGCAATGCCAAGACCCGCGGCGAGGTTTTGCCGACATCCGCCACCGGAACAAGTACGCGGCCGCGGCGGCGTGCCGCTTCGAGCAACGCATCCTGACCGCTCGGACCGCCGAGGCGGTCGATCCGATGCAGGTCATGGGTAAGACCCTCAGGGATATCAGTCTTGGCGGTATGCAGCAGGTAGTCGGCAACCGCGGCCAAGCCGGCTTCGGATGTCGATGCCAGCGCTGCGATATCGAGCCGGTCCGGTGGGATGACATAGCGACTGAAGAAAGCGTGAAGCAGTCCGGCATCGACGGTCCTCAGGAACCGCGGGTTGGCGAAACGCTGGAAATCGTCCTTGGTCATGGCAGCCCCGATGTGTGTTCGTGATACGTTCTATCCGATGATCGATGTAGGCGTCGAATCCTATCTGCATCGCATGGTACGGATTGCTCGTTCGGTGGGTAGTGGCCCTTTGTGGCACCTCCATCATCACACCCGCTCAACCCCCACCTCCCACCCCACCTCCGCGAGGTCTGCGACCTCCTGGCCCGTGGCCTGGTGCGGCTGCGCGCCCGCCAGCAGCGTCTCCAGTCAAGGCAAGTATCTGACGCCATTGGAGAGAGTTCGCTTCACTTCCTCCCCGACCAACGCGGTCATGCGAAACCGAAACGGAGACTCGCATGACCGAACCGATCCCCACCATTGCCAGGGAGACCGTCCTGACCCGCCTGGCGGCATTGAAGAGCGCCACCACGCCGGCGCTGAAGCAGGAATGGCGCGTGCTGTTCGGTGCCGAGCCACCGCCCTACAACCGCCGTTTCCTGGAAAGCCGGCTTGCCTATCGTGTACAGGAACTGGCCTTCGGCGGCCTGAAGCCCGAGACCGTGGCGCGCCTCGAAGCCCTGGGTGAGCAGTTCAGCGGCGGCAAGGTCACGGTGCGTCGCACCCGCGGCGACCGCCCCCTCGCCGGCACGCGGCTGGTGCGGGAGTATCAGGGCATCGCACACACCGTCACCGTGCGGGCGGACGGGTTCGAGTACCAGGGGCGTCCCTACAAGTCGCTGTCCGCGATCGCGCGGCACATCACCGGCACGCGCTGGAACGGCCTGCTTTTCTTCGGGCTGCGCAGCCGGGGGGCGGCGGCATGAAGCGCGCACCGGCCGATACCGCAGCCATGCCGGCCAGCGTCCGCAAGCTCCGCTGTGCGATCTACACCCGCAAGTCGAGCGAGGAGGGGCTGGACCAGGCGTTCAACTCGCTCGATGCCCAGCGCGACGCCTGCGAGGCATACGTCGCCAGCCAGCGCAGCGAGGGTTGGGTGGCGATGCGCGACCGCTACGACGACGGCGGCATCTCCGGCGCCACGCTGGAGCGGCCGGCCCTGAAGCGCCTGCTGGCCGACATCGCGGCCGGGTTGATCGACGTGATCGTCTGCTACAAGATCGACAGGCTGTCCCGCGCGCTGATAGACTTCGCCCGGCTGGTTGAGGTGTTCGACGCCGACAACGTGACCTTTGTGTCAGTGACTCAGGCGTTTAACACCACCACGTCCATGGGCCGATTGACGCTCAACATATTGTTATCGTTCGCCCAGTTCGAACGTGAGGTCATCGGTGAGCGCATCCGGGACAAGTTCGCCGCCTCCCGCCGCCGCGGCATCTGGATGGGCGGCTGGGCGCCGCTCGGCTACGACATCCAGGATCGCAAGCTGGTGGTTAACGAAGCCGAGGCGGCGGTGGTGCGGCGGATCTTCGCAGGGTTCGTGGAACTGGAGTCCGGGACCAGACTGCTCCGGATCCTGCACGCCGAGGGGGTGACGACCAAGCGTGGCAAGCCGCTCACCAAGGGCGATCTGTACCGCCTGCTGGCCAACCGCATCTATCTCGGCGAGGCGGTGCACAAGGGCACGCCGCACCCGGGCGAGCACGAGGCGATCGTAAGCCAGGAGGCATGGGACGCGGTCCACGCCGTGCTCCAGGTCAGCCCCCGGGTTAGACGCAACCATTCGGCAGGGGAGACGCCATCGCTGCTGCGAGGGCTGGTGTTCGGCGCCGACGGCCGGGCCATGTCGCCGTCGCACACGCGCGGCAAGCGCGGGCAGATATATAGGTACTACGTCAGCCAGTCGGTGCTGAAGGGTGGTGCCAGCGACGGCCCGGCGATCGCGCGGGTGCCGGCCGGCGAGATCGAGGCCTTGGTGCTGGCGCAGGTGAAGGTGTTGCTACAACAGCCGGAGGTGGTGGTCGGCACCTGGCGGGCTGCCGGCGCCTCGCTGCCGGGGATCACCGAGGCCGAGGTCGTCGCCGCGCTGGAACACTTCGCGCCGCCGTGGGACGAGCTGTTCCCCGCGGAGCAGGCCCGGATCGTCCGGCTCCTGGTGGATCGTGTGGAAATCGGCGTGGATGGTGCCGATGTACGTCTGCGGCTCGACGGTCTGGCCGGCCTCGCGCGCGAACTCCTGGCCGGATCTGACCCGGAGCGGACGGCAGCATGACCGACGCCGCGCAGATGCTGACGATCCGCATCCCGCTGCACGTGCGCAAGCGCGGCGGCCGGAAGACAATGATCGCGCCCAATGTCCTGGCCATGTCGGCGCGGGTGGACGTCGCCCTGGTCAAGGCGCTGGCCCGGGCATTCCGGTGGCGACGGCTTCTCGAGGACGGCAGCTACAGCACCATCAAGGAGTTGGCGGCAGCCGAGAAGATCAACGCCTCATACCTGTGCCGAGTGCTGCGGTTGACGCTGCTGGCGCCGGATGTGGTGGAAGCGATCCTGGATGGGCGGCAGCCAGAGGAATGCACGTTGCCTATGTTGATGGAGGGGGTGGCGGTGGAGTGGGAAGGGCGGCACTGTCGTCTCTGGTGAAGGGACGGTTTGCGTGCGCGAGATTTTTCGGAATCGACAACGACCGGTGAATTCTCCTTCACGAATGCGTTGAGATCACCACCAATTTAAGTGATGATCCTGTCAAGATATGAAACGGGTCAAATGCCGCGCGACGTCCTGTCCTTTCAGCGCTTTTTTGCGTATGGCAGCTCTGCTTACGGCCCTATGACGTCGAGGGTCGCATATCCCTTTCAGGCACGCCTTGCGACCGGATCTTGGCCGGCCACGCTCATTATTCCTACTGGCTTCGGAAAAACAGCAGCCGTGCTTGCCGCTTGGCTGTGGAAGCGCGCCCATGCTGACTGCGATACACCAAGTCGGCTTATATACTGCCTACCGATGCGCACTCTCGTAGACCAAACGGCCGGGGTCGCCAGGGTGTGGGCTAAGGCAGCACAAAGTTATTTCGCCCTGAATGCGGCGCGCGCAGCGAACGTCCATGTTCTGATGGGTGGTGCCGACGCTACAGGGCCAAATCGAATACCCGACTGGATCATGAACCCCGATTGTCCAGCCATCCTGGTGGGCACCCAGGACATGCTCGTCTCCGGGGCACTGTTGCGCAGCTACGGCACCACCCGCTTCCGTTGGCCGGTGGACTTTGCCCTGCTGAATACCGACGCACTTTGGGTTATGGATGAAGTGCAGTTGGCTGGTGCGGCGCTGCCAACATCAGCGCAGATGGAGGCCTTCCGCCGTGAACGCTCAACTCCAAGCCGCACTTTGTGGATGTCGGCGACGTTGGACCCGGCGTGGTTGAGAACGCCGGATTTTGAGCCGTCCGAGCCAAGCCGGCCGCATGATCTGACAAGCGCTGATCTAGCGGCGGCTCCGGAGCTCTGGAATGCAGTCAAACGGATTCGTCGCGCTGCCATCACACCAGGTGATCTTGCGAAGGATGGAGCGGCGCAAGCATATGCTCAAGCCGTAGCGGCACTCGCGCGAAAGCAGCTTCAGCAAGGGCGCAGCGTGCTGGTCTTCCTGAACACCGTTCGACGCGCTCAACAGATCCGTGACGCACTGCAGGACTGCGCTCCACTCCTGCTGCATTCGCGCTTCCGCGCGGCCGACAGAGCAGATGTCATGCGCCAAGTGCTGGAGGACACACCGCCGCAGGGGCGCATCATCGTCACCACGCAGGCGTTGGAAGCCGGGGTGGACATCACTTCCAGCGTCACCATCACGGAACTCGCTCCCTGGTCTGCGATGGTCCAGCGCATCGGCCGCTGCAACCGCTATGGTGAATGCAGGGACGCCGGCGGTGATGTCTTCTGGATCAACCTGCCCGAGACAGAGGCGGCGCCCTATAGTCCGGGTGATCTCGCCAAGTCCCGTGCCCAACTGGAGAGGATGGAGTCCTGTGGACCCGAGGTGCTTAGCGGGATAAGCCTGTCACAACCCACCCCCACCGCGATCATACGGCGGCGCGACCTGCTCGACCTGTTCGATACGGAACCTGACCTCTCCGGTTTCGATGTCGATGTCTCCCCCTACGTGCGGGACGCTGACGATACTGATCTTCGGCTGTTTTGGCGCGACATCGAAGCTGGGGCCGATCCTCGCCCCGACCTGCCCGCGGCCAGTGCGGACGAGCTTTGCCCGGCACCGGTTAGTGGCGCCCGGACCTTGTTGAAAGGCCGCGTGCGGGCCTGGTGCTGGGATCCGCTCGGGAAAGCATGGCGGAAGATCGTCGCCGATGATCTGCGCCCGGGCCTGGAAATTATGCTGGATGCTGCATCGGGTGGCTACGCGGTGGAGCGCGGCTTCGACCCGTCCTTTTCCGGCAGGGTCGAGCCGGTCCCGATACCGCCGACTTCACCCCCTCCCGCCGGTGGCGACGACGAGCCGGACAGCAGAGGGGCTCCGGTCACCCTCGCTGACCACACGCGCCACGTTGTTGTCGCGTTGGAGCAGCTCTGCGACGGCTGCCGGGTGACAGCCGCCGAGCGCGAGGCCCTCCTGACCGCAGCGCTCTGGCACGATGTCGGCAAGGCGCATCGGAGTTTCCAACTCATGCTCGGTGCGGACAGCGGCAGCGCTGCCGGGCCGCTTGCGAAATCCGATAAGATGAAAACTTCGGTTTGGGCTTCGGTCCCGCATGAATTTCGCCGTCCGCGATTCAGGCATGAGTTAGTCTCTGCCCTGGCCTATTTGGCGGCGCAGGAATGGCGCCGGGACGCCGACCTCAGCGCGTATCTGATCGCGGCGCATCACGGCAAGCTGCGCATGCGTCTTCGCGCCCTGCCGGGGGAGAGAACGCCACCGGATGATCGCCTGTTCGCACGGGGCGTCTGGGATGGCGACCACCTTCCGGCCGTTAGCCTGCCCGGGCTGGAGGTTGCGTCGACAGTACTCGACCTCGACATCATGCGGCTGGGTGAGGGTGAACACGGCGCAAGCTGGGCTGCACGCACCCAGGCGCTGCTGGAGGAGCACGGCCCGTTCCGGCTGGCATGGCTGGAGGCGTTGCTCCGCATCGCGGATTGGCGAGCAAGTGCGGCGGAGGGGCGTGGGGATGGCGGTGTTTGAACATCGGCTGGAAGGCTGCCCGCCGCAACCCTTGGCCAGCTACCTCAAGGCGCTCGGCATCTTCCGGCTGGTGGCCGGGCAGGCCGACTCGCAGGCGCTTGGCTTCTGGCGCGACGAGCGGTTCGTGTTGCGCACCACCCTGGACGAAGCGGCCCTGCTGACCTTCTTCTTTGAGCGCTACGCGCCAAGCCCGATCATCTCGCCGTGGAATGCCGGCAGCGGGTTCTATCGGCAGGAGGGCAAGAAGAACGAGAAGGATCCGACGACCGGCAAGAAGCTCAAGACAGGCGTCAGGGACCAGGAGACAGCAGCGACCAAAATGCTGGCATCCATCGCGGCCGGCAGTGCCGAACGCTTTGCCGCGCTGCGATGCGCAATCGAAGCGGTCGTGGCCAACCTCGTCGAAGGGCGCATCGATGCGGCACCCTCCGACGCGAAGAAACAGGCCCTCATCGCCCGCATGCGCGCCACGCTCGGCGACGACGCTTTGCCGTGGCTGGATGCCGCGGTCGCGCTGACAACAGGCGACGTGGTGTTTCCGCCATTGCTCGGAAGCGGCGGCAATGACGGCAATTTCGACTTCTCCGGAAATCTGCATCAGTCGCTCGCTGACTTGTTCGACTTGAATACGGGGAAGCCGCTCCAGAAAACGCAACCTTTGTTGGAGGCCGCTCTGCTCGGTCGGGTCGGCGGCGGCGCCCGTGCATCCGCGATTGGTCAACTTGCCGCGGGCGCCAGCGGCGGCGTCAACGCTGGGATCGGCTTCGAAGGCAAGGCCGCTGGCAATCCCTGGGACCTGCTGCTCAGTATCGAAGGCAGCCTGATGCTCGCCGGTGCCGCTTCACGGCGGCTCGGCGTCAGGGACGTGGACGGTGGCTCCTTCCCCTTCATGACACCCTTCGGCGCCGCCTATTCCGCGGGGGCGGGAGCGATCGGCCTGGCGGATGAAGCAACCGCGCGTGGCGAGTTCTGGGCGCCGCTCTGGATCCGCCCGGCGGGCCTCAGCGAAGTTGCCGCACTGTTTCGCGAAGGACGCGCGGTGGTCCAGCGGAGGAATGCCAGGACCTCGCTCGATTTCGCTCGGGCGATCGCCCAGATCGGCAGCAGCCGTGGCCTGGAGGCATTCGACCGCCATGCCTTCCAGAAGCGCAATGGTAACATGTTCCTGGGCGTGGCTCTGCCCCGCCACCCGGTGCCCGCGCGGCCTGTGGACGACCTTGTCGCGGATCTGGATCAGGGCGGCTGGCTCCGCGACCTGCGGCGTGCGTTGCTTAATCAGGGGGCGGCGATGGCCGGCCTCTGCCGCCAGCTTGACGAGACGCTGTTCCGACTGGCAGCTGACACCTCGCAGGGCACCGTGCAGGCGGCGCTGATCGCGATCGGTGAAGCGGTGATGGCCTGCTCGCGGCGACCAAAGTTGCGGATAGCGCTAAAGGCCGCGCAGCGCCCGCCGACCGCGCCGCCGCCGCTGCTTGGCTCAGCTTGGTATATACGGGCTGACGATGGATCGGCGGAATTCAGGCTGGCAGCGGCGCTTGCCGGCCTCACGGCAAGCGTGGCCGGCGATGACACATCTCTACCCATGCCGTTCCGATCCCATCTTGCGCCGGTCAACCTCGCTCCAGATCGCCGCCGTGAAAGCTGGATCGAAACCACAGCGTCACGCGCTCTGCTCGTCTGGCATGGGCGTGATGTGCTGCGCGATCTCGGTTCGGTGCTTGAGCGGCGGCTGGTGGAGGCACAACGCCACGTCTTCATGGTTAAAGGCGCGCAAGTCTTGCCACTGATCGGCGCGCCGACAGCGCCGCTCTGGGCCGTTGCGGCGTTCCTCGCAGGCCGCACCGACGATCAGCGCATCGCCCAACTGGCCCAGGGTCTCGCCTGGGTGGACTGCGCCTCGGCGCGAGGTGCGCTAGCACCACCCCGGCTGCACAGCCTGCCCTTTGCCTATGCGGCCATCATGCCGCTGCTCGACCCCTTGGGTGTCGATGCGCCCGGGGAGCGTCGCAGGGTCGATCCGCTGTCGCTGATTCGGCTGGTCATGGCGCGGCGGGTGACCGGTGCGGTTGCGCTGGCGCAACGTATGGCGCGCGGCGCCGGCCTTGAGGCACCCTTCGCGCGAATGGCTGTCGCGGCGCTAGACGATGCGGCACGGCTCGCCGCCGCGCTGGTTTTTCCGCTCTCACCAGGCGGCTTCCGCGCGGTTTCACAACGCGCCTATCCCACGATGCCCCAACTCTCCGTTCAGGAAGAGGCCAACAATGCCGCTTGATTTTTCCGCTCTTGCCAACAGTCCGCGACTGCTGATCGAGGTCGGGTTGCAGCCGATCCAAGGCACACGCTTCCAGCCGACCGGCTTCCCCAACCTCGGTGCCGCCACCTACATCGGGCCGGATGGGATCGGCATGCTGCTGGTCGAATCTGCACAGAGCGTCGCGAACCGGCTGGAGGCGGCATGCTGGGACGAGGTGGCCGATGACTGGGTGGCGCCACTGCGCGGCGTCCCGCTGGTGAAGGTCGTTGATGCGAAGAACCGGCCGCTGACCAATAGCGTCCTGGAAGCCCATCGTCTGAATTCTGCTTATATCGAGAACAGTGACTGGTTCGAAACATTCAAAAAAGAATTGGACTATGATGTGAAAATAAAACGTCCTATAGACATGCGGCGCAAGGTCTATCCCTCGATACTGAAATACGATCCCAACGCGTTGCTGCATGGATTTTTTCTCGAAAGCATCGCAGGTGTAATCCGCTCGCCACGGGCACTTTCCGGCTTTATTGAGGCGAGCGATGTGCGGACGGCCTCCAGCGGAGGCGTCAAGAACGACCGGGTCGATGCGTCCGGCAAGTCCGAGGGCGGTGGATCCAAGGAGGGGTATGGTAACGTCCCGTATGCGCGGGACGAATACGTCTCGCCTTCCATCGTGGCCTATTTCAACGTCGACCTTGCTCTGATGCGCGGCTTCGGACTGGGCGCGGCGGCCGAAGCGTTCCTGATCGCCTTCGCATTGTTCAAGGTGCAGCGCTTTCTCGCTGCCGGGCTGCGACTGCGCGCGGCCTGCGATCTCGATATCAAGCCGGACGGTATCCGGGTGACTCGCCCAGACGACTATACGCTGCCGAGCCTCCCGACCCTCGAAGCCGCGTTGCCGGATCTGATCAGGGCCGTTACTGACTTCGCTTCACCCGCCACGACAAGCGTCGTGTGGAAGCCCAAGAAGGCCAAGCCTGGCGCCGGCGCAGCATCGGATCCGGAGGAATGATCGTCTTTGGCTTCCGCTTCCCTGGCGGCCGTTATCACGCCACCCCCTGGGGCAGGCACGTCAACGAAGCCGCGGTCGCGTGGCCGCCGGAGCCGGTTCGAATCCTCCGGGCGCTGATCGCCACCTGGTGGCGCAAAGCGGACCAGACCAAGTTTCCTAAAGCTACGCTGGATGACCTGATCGACTCCCTAGCCGAGCAGCCGCCGGTCTTTATGCTGCCGCCTGCCACCCACACTCATATTCGCGCCTTCATGCCAGCTCCTGTCACCAGAACGCTCATCTTCGAAGCGTTCCTGAAACTGGATGCAGATGCGGAGATGGTCATTGCCTGGCCGGATGCAGAAGTTTCCGAAGGCCAGCGCGACCTCGCCGCCCATCTTCTTGACCGGATCGGCTATCTTGGTCGCGCTGAAAGCTGGGCCGAGGGCCGCGTGGTCCCTGATTGGGACGGCGACTTCAACGCTGCTCCGCGTGGCCATGTCGCCGGGCTGACCAACAACGCGGCGCTGGACCTCCTCTGCCCTCTCCCACCAGCGGCATGGCGCTCGGAATGTCGTCGGCTCCGACCTACGCCATTCGGAAGGAAGGTGAACGCCAACGACGCCGCTCTCTTGGCTACGCTGCCGGACCGGCTTTGCGATGCGATCGCGGTGGACACTAGCGCATGGCAAGCCATCGGCTGGTCAAGTCCACCACCCATGCGACGAGTGCTTTATGATCGACCGCAGATCGACCCATTGCCGCCCCGAGGCGCGCCCGCGAGAGTCAGGAAATTCGGTCGGGCCGAGGCCGGACCTGAAGTCGCGCGATATCTGCTCGCCGGGCGCCCGGCGCCGCGAGTAGAGGAGACACTGAAGATCGGTGACGTTCTGCGCCGCGCGCTGATGGCCTGCTGCCGCGACGGCAAGGTACCGCCCGAACTCTCGGGCCGTGACGAACACGGCCCGCTGCGTGCCGATCCGCAACACGCCCACGCCTTTTTCCTTCCTGAGGATGCCGATGGCGACGGCTTTATCGATCATCTGATCGTCTATGCGCGGCACGGATTCTCCGACGACGCACGCCACGCTCTCGATCGCTTGAGCAGGCTTTGGCTGGATCCCGCCGTGAGCCGGCGCGACGCAATCGATGACCAAGGACGCCAGGAGTGGCGCGTTGCGCTCGATGTCATCTCATCCGCAGACAATTTCAGCAACTCGGTCCTTTTAGGCCAATCAAGAATTTGGCAAAGTGAAACTCCTTACTTGGATCCGCGTTTTCGCAAGCTCGTCCGGGACGCCCTGGACCTGCCGGCTGAGCGGTATCGCGCCGCCTTGCTGCTGGAATGGTCGCGTCGTTTCCCCGACCATTGGCCGCCGGAAGTACATCCAGTGCATGAGGGAGGGCGTTTTGTGATTCGGCAGAACGATGGTCTGCCGCGGTCCCTGCTCCGCTTCGCGCGCACCCGGCCGCGCGGGTCTGGTGGCCCGCAACCTGACGCAGCTGGCGCTTCGCTGCGGCTCGTCTTCGATGAACCGCAGCTTGGCCCCCTTGCGTTCGGCAAGCATGCGCATCTCGGTATGGGGCTGTTCCGCCGAGTCGACATCGACGGGACATGACCGACCCACCACCACAACCAGAACTCGCCCTTGCCTACCCACTCGCCGCCGGCGCCGAGGTTCCCCTGCTCCCCGCCCGCATGGTGAACGAGTTCGTCTACTGCCCGCGCCTCGCCTATCTGGAATGGGTTCAGGGTGAGTGGGCCGACAGTGCTGACACTGCTGAGGGCCGCTTTGCTCATCGCCGGACCGAGGACGCGCGTGGCGCGATGCCGGAAGCCGATGCAGTGGACGAGGCCACGCACATCCACGCCCGTTCCATCACCCTCGCCTCCGAGGCGCTCGGCGTGATCGCCAAACTCGACCTGGTGGAGGGGGAGGATGGCCAGGTTTGGCCTGTCGACACCAAGCGTGGCAGGCGTCCGCATGTCGAACGCTCGGCCTATCTGCCCGAACGCGTACAGGTCGGGCTACAAATCCTGCTGCTGCGCGAGCACGGCTACACCTGCAACGAAGGTATCCTCTACTTCGCCGAAAGCCGCGAGCGCGTGCCGGTGGCGCTCAATGAAGATCTCCACGCCGAAGTGCTCAAGGCGGTGAACAGCATGCGCCTCATGGCGGCCTCAAGCCACATCCCGCCGCCGCTGGAAGACAGCCCGAAATGCCCGCGCTGTTCGCTGGTCAGCATTTGCCTGCCTGACGAGGTATCCTGGCTGCGGACCGGGCGCTTCGAGCCGAGACCGCTCGCCGTTGCCCGCGCCGACACGTTGCCGATGGTGGTGCAGGAGCACCGTGCGCGCATCGGCAAGGATGGCGATACGCTGGAGGTCTCGATCGAGGGCGCGAAGGTGGCGACCGCGCGCCTGGCCGAAATGTCGCAGCTGGTGATCTATGGTAATGCCAGCCTCACCACACCGGCCCTGCACGAATTGATGCGACGCGAGATCCCGGTGAGCTGGCACAGCCATGGCGGCTGGTTCCTGGGCCACACGGTGGGTCTCGGCCATCGGAATGTCGAGGTCCGCGCCCATCAGTGGCGGCAAAGCTTTGACGAAGGGTTCTGCTTGCGCCTTGCGCGCGGCCTGGTGGCGGCCAAGATCCGCAACGCCCGCACATTGTTGCGTCGCAATTGGCGCGGTGAGGCGCCACCCGATACGTTGCTGGCAACACTGGACCGCGATCGGCAGCAGGCGGAGGCCGCCCGGGATCAGGCCGCCTTGCTCGGTATCGAGGGAATGTCGGCCCGCCGGTATTTCGAGGGCTTCGCCGCCTGCATCGCGCCCGGGATCCTGGGAGAAGGCCGGTTCGAGTGGCAGGGCCGCAACCGTCGGCCACCGACCGACCTGGTGAACGCGTTGCTCTCCTTCACCTACGCCATGTTGACGCGGGCCTGGACCATCCAGCTCTCGGCGGTGGGGCTGGATGCCTATCGCGGCTTCTACCACCAGCCGCGCTACGGCCGGCCGGCCCTGGCGCTCGACATGATGGAGCCGTTCCGGCCGCTGGTGGCTGACAGCGCAGTGCTGCTTGCGCTCAACAACGGCGAGGTCGGGCCGCAGCACGTTCTGTTGCGGGCAGGCGCCGCTGTGCTGACCCCGCCCGGCCGGCGCGCGATCATCGCGACGTTCGAACGGCGGCTGGACCAGGAGATCACTCACCCGGTCTTCGGCTACCGGGTTTCCTATCGTCGGTTGTTCGAGGTGCAGGCGCGCCTGCTGGGCCGCTTCCTGGCCGGCGAGATCCCCGACATGCCGCACATCACGCCGCGATAGGCCACTTCATGCGCGGCGGGGATCACCTGTGGATCGTGACCTACGATGTCAGTGACCAGAAGCGGTGGCGGCGCGTCTTCCGGGTCATGAAGGGGCGGGGCGAATGGCTACAACTGTCGGTGTTCCAGTGCCGCCTATCGCGTCGCGGGATGGTGGAACTGCGCGCTGCGCTCGCCGAAATCATCAACAACAACCAGGACCACGTGCTGTTCCTTGATCTGGGGCCGGCTGACGAGGTCAAGCCCAGGGTGTCGAGCCTGGGCAAGAGCTTCGAACCCGTGGAACGGCGGCCTGTCATTGTATGATGATGCCGGCAGGGCTAGCGGTGTATGCTGCCGGCGCGACGCGAGCACTGCGGTGGCGACAGGAATGCCGGGAGCGCTCGCACGGTTGTTTGAAGCGGTAAATCAGGTACTTGCACGGCGCTCGTTGGCGGCGGGCGATCACCCGGCGCAACGAACTGGGTGGCCGACCAGTAGTGCTCGAATCGGCCATTGCAAATCGTTGGCGTTTCGGGCGAATTTGGTGGCAGGCCCTTCCCCGGCAGAAATGCCGGGGCCTCATTGAAGC
>JADLHF010000044.1 GCA_020848935.1 Acetobacteraceae bacterium | reverse complement strand
GGCCAGGCCTGGGTGGAGCTGCGCGCCGGCATCGACATCAATCCCGCCACGCTGGAGCTGACATGAGCACCATCCTCGCCACGCTGGGCTCCGGGCTGCCGGTGCTGGCGCTGCAATTCGCCGCCACCCTCGCCCTGCTGGGCGTGGGGGCGGTGATCTACATGGCGCTGACCCCGTTCAACGAGCGCGCGCTGATTGCGGCCGGCAATGTCGCCGCCGGGATCGTGCTGGCCGGCACGCTGGTGGCGCTCGCCATCCCGCTCGCCGCCACCCTGGCCACCAGCAGCATCACGCTGGACATCCTGCTGTGGGGCGTGGTCGCGCTGGTGATCCAGCTTGCCACCTTCCGCCTGGCCGCCATGTTCATCCCCAACCTGCGCGGCATGATCGAACAGGGCAACGTCGCCGCCGCCTGCGTGCTGACCGGCATCCAGCTCGCCGTCGCCCTGCTCAACGCCGGCGCGATGGCCGGCTGACCCTTTCCCCCAGACAGGAGTCCCTCCCAATGCTCAGTTTTCTCCGCAACCTGATGGGCGTGAAGGCCGACAGCGCCGTCAACTCCGCCATCGAGACCATCGTCCGCTGGGACCCGAAATCGGCCACCGAGGCCGAGCTGCGCACGATGGAGCAGAACCTGGACGGGCTCGGCCTGCAGGTCGCCCGCGCCCGCGCCGCCTATGACAAGGAACGCCGCGAGGCCGAGGCGATCGCCGCCCTGTCGGCCCAGCGCATGGCCGCGGCCGAGCAGCTGCAACAGCGGCTGGAAGCCGAGACCGACCCGGCCAACAAGGCGGCGATCGAGAAGAGCCTGGCCACCCTGGTGGCGATGCTGGAGCAGATGGCGCCGGATATCGATCGCGAGAAGCAGGATGCCGTGGATGCCGAGTCCTTCCTGCGCTCGCTGGAGGACACCTACCAGCAGGCCGGGCAGAAGCTGCGCAGCGCCCGCTCCGACCTGGACCGCGCCCAGCGCGACATGAGCCGCGCCGACCAGCAGCGCCAGGCCGCCGAACAGCGCGCCGCCGCCGCCCGCCAGGCCGCCGGCCTGTCCGGCGCCACCAGCGGGCTGTCCGTGGCACTGAAGGCGATGCAGGACAGCGCGGCCCGCGACCTCGCCCAGGCCGAGGCCGCCAATGCCAAGGCCGCGCTGCTGAAGCCGACCCGGCCGGAGCAGGACGACCCCAACATCGCCGCCGCGATGGCCGCGGTGTCCGGCAAGGCGGCGCCGTCCGCCAGCCTGTCCGACCGGCTGGCGCAGTTGCGCCTCAAGCAGGGCTGAGCGCGGCCCTGGCTCACACGGCACCGGAACAGGGGACGAACCCATCATGCTGAAAATCCACGGCCGCGCCAACTCGATCAACGTGCAGAAGGCGCTGTGGGCCGCCGATGAATGCGGCGTGCCCTACGAGCGCACCGATATCGGCGGGCCGTTCGGCGGCAACGACCAGCCGTGGTACCTTGCCATGAACCCCAATGGCGTGGTGCCCACCATCGACGATGACGGCTACGTGCTGTGGGAGAGCAACGCCATCGTGCGCTACCTGTGCGCGACCCACGCGGCGGGAACGTTGTGGCCGACCGATCCGAAGCTGCGCGGCGAGGCGGATCGCTGGATGGACTGGCAGGCCACCACGGTGATGTCCGGCATGACCCCGCTGTTCTGGGGCCTGATCCGCACGCCGCCGGAAAAGCGCGACAATGCCGCCATCGACGCGGCGCGGCCGGCGACCTCGGCGATCTGGGCGCGGCTGGACGGCCATCTCGCCACCCGCCCCTATGTCGCGGGCGAGGCGTTCACCATGGGCGACATTCCGATCGGCGCGGTGTGCTACCGCTGGCTCAACCTGCCGTTCCGCCGCGACGACCTGCCGGTGCTGCCGCATCTGCAGGCCTGGTACGAGCGGCTGGCGCAGCGCCCGGCCTATCGCAGGCATGTCATGATCACGATGACATGACTCATGTCATCACGATGACCTAGCGCAGACTTGACCGCCGGGTTTACACCGCTGCGTGCCGCCCCGATGCTGCACTGCATCAGGCGGTACGGGGCGGGATGACGGATACGGCGGACGCGGCACAGGACGATGGTTCGCCGGCATGGCGGGTGACCCTGTGGGCGATGATTGCCGTGCAGGTGATCATGAGCCTGTCCTTCACCTTCCTCAGCCCGGTGATGCCGCTGTACCTGCCGGAACTCGGGGTGCAGACGGATTTCCACCTCTATCTCTGGTCGGGGCTGCTGGGCTCGGTCACCTCGCTGGTGGCGGCCTTCACCGCGCCGATGTGGGGGCGGATGTCGGACCGGCTGGGGCGCAAGCTGATGGTGCTGCGCTCGGCCTTCGCGATTTCGGTCTGCACCGCGCTGATGGGCCTGGCGATGAATGTCTGGCAGTTGCTGGCGGCCCGGCTGCTGATGGGGGCGTTCGCCGGATTCTCCGCCGCCTCGGTGGTGCTGATCGCCAGCCAGGTGCCGCAGCGCAAGCTGGCCACCTCGCTGGGCCTGATGAGCACGGCGCAGCTGGTGGGATCGCTGGTGGGGCCGGTGGTCGGCGGCGGGCTGGCGGACCTGACCGGCAGCTACCGGCTGGTGTTCTTCTGCGGGGCGGGGCTGTCGATGACGGCGTTCCTGCTGGCCTGGTGGCTGGTGCCGGAGAGCTTTTCCCCGCCCAAGACGGGTGCCAAGCCGCGCTCGATCCTGGCCTCGATGCGGCTGCTGGTGGCCAACGGGGCGATGGCCGCGCTGGTGCTGGTGCTGCTGCTGACCCAGTTCGCGACCCAGGCGGTGCAGCCGGTGGTGGCGCTGTATGTCCAGGACATGGTGGGCGACCGGCCGGACCTGGCCACCCTGTCCGGCGTGGCGCTGTCGGTCACCGGGCTGGCCGGGATCATCGCCGTGCCGTTGCTGAGCCGGGCGACCGAGCGGTTCGGCGAGAAGCGGATCATCATGTTCGCCCTGGTCGGCGCCGCCCTGATGACGGCACCGCAGGCGCTGTCGCCCACCTACCTGATCTTCGTCGCCGAGCGGTTCGGGCTCGGCCTGTTCATCGGCAGCATCGTGCCGATCACCAATGCGCTGATCGGGCGGCTGACCTCGCCGGAGGAGCGGGGCTTCACCTATGGCATGACGTCTTCGGCCTATTTCCTCGGCAATTCGATGGGGCCGATCACCGGCGGCACGGTGGCGGCGTTTGTCGGGCTGCCGTGGGTGTTCGTGCTGACCACCGTGCTGCTGCTGCTCAGCGTGGCCTGGGTGGCGGTGGCGGTTCCCGGCAGGCGATGATCCGGTAGGAAGGAAGGTCTTCTTTTTCTGAAGAAAAAGAAGCAAAAAGACTTTCGTTCGTTTTCCATGCGGCGGCAACAGCCTGCCCCAAACTCCAATGAACAGAAGTTTTTTGGTTCTTTTTTTCAAAAAAGAACCCTTGCTATTTCTTCACTTTCCCCACCGAAGGCGGCGCATTGCGCCCGCTCTCCTTCGCCCAGCTATCGCGCAATCCAACGGTGCGGTTGAACACCAGTGCGCCGGGCCGGCTTTCGGGGTCGGGGCAGAAATAGCCGAGGCGTTCGAACTGCACCGCAATGCCTTCGGGCAGGACCACCAGGTTCGGCTCCAGCATGCAGCCGGTCAGCACTTCCAGGGAATCGGGGTTGAGGTCGGCGAAGACGTCGCCGTCGGCGCCGGGGTCGGGGCGGGTGAAGAGCGGGTTGTAGAGCCGCACCTCGGCCGGCAGCGCGTCGGCCGCGCTGACCCAGTGCAGGGTGGCCTGGACCTTTCGGCCGTCCGGCGCGTTGCCGCCCCTGGTGGCGGGGTCGTAGGTGCAGCGCAGCGCGATGACGTCGCCGGCTTCGTCCTTGACCACGTCGCGGCAGGTGATGAAGTAGCCGTAGCGCAGGCGGACCTCGCGGCCGGGGGCGAGGCGGAAGAACTTCTTCGGCGGGGCCTCCATGAAGTCGTCGTGCTCGACATAGATCTCGCGGCTGAAGGTGACCTCGCGGACGCCCTGTTCGGGATCGTCGGGGTGGTTCACCGCCGGCAGCGCCTCGGTCTGGTCCGCGGGGTAGTTCTCGATGATGACCCTGAGCGGGCGGAGCACGGCCATGCGGCGCGGGGCGGTGCGGTTGAGCAGCTCGCGGGTGGTGAAGTCGAACAGGGCGGGATCGACGACCGAATTGGCGCGGGCCATGCCGACGCGGCGGATGAACTCGCGCAGCGCCTCGGGCGGCACGCCGCGGCGGCGCAGGCCGGCCAGGGTGGGCATGCGCGGATCGTCCCAGCCGGCGACGTGGCCGCCGGCGACCAGGCGGGTGAGGGCGCGCTTGGACAGGACCAGGCCGGCGATGTTCAGGCGGGCGAACTCATACTGGCGTGGGCGGGCGGGCTTTCCCAGGGCGGCGATCGGCAGGCGGTCGAGCAGCCAGTCGTAGAGCGGGCGATGGTCCTCGAACTCCAGGGTGCAGAGCGAGTGGGTGATGCCCTCGATGGCGTCGGACTGGCCGTGGGCGTAGTCGTAGGTGGGGTAGATGCACCAGGCGTCGCCGGTGCGCGGATGGGTGGCGTGCAGGATGCGGTACAGCGTGGGGTCGCGCATGGTCATGTTGCCCGCCGCCATGTCGATTTTTGCGCGCAGCACGCGGGTGCCGTTGGGGAATTCTCCCGCGCGCATGGCGCGGAACAGCGCGAGGTTCTCGGCGGGGCTGCGGTCGCGGAACGGGGAGTTGCGGCCGGGCTCGGTCAGGGTGCCGCGGGCGGCGCGCATCTCGTCGGGCGACTGGTCATCGACATAGGCGTCGCCGCTGGCGATCAGGTGCTCGGCCCAGGCGTAGAGCTGTTCGAAATAGTCCGAGGCGTGGAACAGGTTGTCGCCCCAGTCGAAGCCGAGCCAGCGGACGTCGCGCTGGATGGCGTCGATGAACTCCTGTTCCTCCCTGGTCGGGTTGGTGTCGTCGAAGCGCAAATGGCAGCGCCCGGCGAATTCCTCGGCGACGCCGAAGTTCAGGCAGATCGACTTGGCGTGGCCGATGTGGAGGTAGCCGTTCGGCTCCGGCGGGAAGCGGGTGACGACGGTTTGGACGCGGCCCTGGGCCAGGTCCTGGGCGATGATGTCGCGGATGAAATCGCGCCCGCCCTCCGGGGTTTCCGCCGCTGCCGTCGTGTCAGACACCATTGCCGTCCTTTGCCGCGCGCCGGGCGATCCGGCATGGCGGCTTTCTAGACCAGGTTGCGTGGGTTGTCTTGGGGAAGGAAGCAAGGGAAGGCCAGGGGGCATTGCCCCCTGGAACCCCCGTTAATTTTGATTGCGGAACAAATTGGGCGTGGGTAGGCGATGCGGGAAGGTGTGTTTTCGGCATTGGCAAGCAGGGGGGCGGCGCGGGCGGTGGTGATGATGGCGCGGGATGGCGCGCTTGCGGGTGCGGCACGGGCGGCCCGGCCGGGGATCGCGCGGACGCGAATCCGCGCGCGGCACGGCTGGGCGCCGGTGCCACGCACGGCGCGGCGACGGGCGCGGCGGCCGGTGCGGCGGCCGGTGCGGCGGTTGGCGGCGCGGCGGGGGGAATTGGGGGTCTCGCGCGGTTGGCGATGATGCGACTGGCGGATGGGCGGCGGGGGGAGTTGGCCGGACTGCCAGAGCAGGAAGACCTGCTCCAGGCGGGCGAGGAACCGGGCGAGGATGGCCAGGATCAGGGCGTGAATCCCCCGCGCCCCGTCCGCCTGGGTGGCGGTGCGGAGGCGCGCGAGGTCGGCGGCCAGCTGGGTGGGTTGGTTGATCACCGGGGTGTTATAGCGGAGTGTTAGTTCGGGGTCAAGGAATTTTTTCTCGTTCAGTTTGGCGGGGCGAGGGGATTTTGGGGGTGCGTTGGCCCCCCTCCGGCTCCCCCCGTGAAGAACGGGGGGAGAGAAGGTTATAGTGAGTGAAGTTTTTTTGCTTCTTTTTGTTCACAAAAAGAAGAGCCTTACTTCTCCAATACTCCTGCCCCGAGCCGTGCCATGCGGATGGCGCGGGGGCCGCGGGCGACGGAGAGGGAGGTTTGGATCGAGTTGAGCCGGGCGTCGAGCACGGCGGATCGGGTGGCGGCGTGGGCGTCGCGGAAGGTGGTGGCGCGGGTGTGGAAGGTGGCGGCGAGTTGGCGCAGGCCGATCAGCAGCGCCTGGGCTTCGGGTTCGGTGACGGTGTTGGTGTCCACCGCGCGGGCCAGGGTGGTGGCGGCGGGGGCGGCGAGCGCGGCGAGGCCGGCCAGCGCGCCGAGTTCGGCGACGGCGTCGTCGGCGGGCGGGGTGGCGAGTTCGGCGCCGAGCAGGCGGACGAGGCCGGCGAGGTTGCCGGCCATGCCCGAGGTGCCGACGGCATCCTCGGCGTCGCGGAACGGCAGGGCCATGGTTTCGTAGGCGGCATCGCGGGTGCCGAGCAGGGCGGCGGCGGGCACGCGGCAGGCTTCCAGGCGCAGGGCGACGTGGCCGACCGGGCGCATGGAGGGGGGCGTGGGGGCGTCCAGCACGGTCAGGCCCGGCGCGTCGCGGGGGACGAGGAAGAAGGAGTAGCGCTTGCGGGTGCCGTGCATGGCGGTGATGGCCAGCACGACGTAGAGCCCGGCGATGTCGCCGTTGGTGACGTACGATTTCTCGCCGTCCAGGCGCCAGGCGTCGCCGTCGGCGGTGGCGGTGGTGGTGAGCAGCTTGGGGTGGGCGCCGACCTTGGGTTCGGAGATGGCGACCCCGGCGGTGAGTGCGCCGCTGGCCAGGGCGGGGAGGTATTGGCGCTGCTGGGCGGGGTTGGCGAAGCCGGCGAGGAACCAGCGCGCCACCATCTGGTGCCCGCCCCAGACGCCGGCCAGGCCGGTGGAGTGGCCGGCCT